>NZ_JBEXGR010000002.1:0-461301 GCF_040607415.1 Micromonospora sp. NPDC005291 | reverse complement strand
GTCGGCGGTACGGGGAGGGGCGACGGGGCCGGCGGTGGTGTCGCGGGGTGTGTCGAAGACCTTGACGTGTTGGTCGCGTAGTTGCTGGGGGGTCGGGTGTGTGGCGGTGGTGGCGGTTTCGTCGAGCATGCGCCCGGGGCCGCGGGGGGCGGACGGCGCGACGGTGTGCTGTGGTGCCGCGATGTCGGCGGTACGGGGAGGGGCGACGGGGCCGGCGGTGGTGTCGCGGGGTGTGTCGAAGACCTTGACGTGTTGGTCGCGTAGTTGCTGGGGGGTCGGATGTGTGGCGGTGGTGGCGGTTTCGTCGAGCACGCGCCCGGGCCCGTGCGGCGCGACGGTGTGCGAGGTGGAGATGGCGGGCATGTGGTCCGCGACGCCGGGCCGGCTGATCGGCGGCATCAGGTGGTTGCCGCTGTTCAGCACCGACGTCTCGGGCAGGCCGCCGGGGCGCATGGCGGGCGGCAGCGACGGTCCGTGCGGCACGGTGGCCGGGCCGGTCGACTTGGTGGCGTGGATCGTCGGGCCGGTGGCCGACAACTCCGGAGGGGTGGCACGACCCTTGGCCGTCCCGACCAGGCCCCGCTCGGTCACGGTGGGCTGGGGCGGCTGGTGGACGACGTTCGACGCCGGGGTGTTGACCTGCGGGGAAAAGTCGCCGCGCGCGCCGGTGGGGGAAACGGTGCGGTCGAGGTTCGCCATCCGCAGCCCGTCGCCGCGCATGCCGCCCTGTCGTGCGGCCGTCGTCGTGGTGGGGTGCGGTGCGCCGAGCGGCTGGTTGACGTGGCCGGTGGTCTGCTGGGTGGACGCGCTCACCGACTTGGTGCCGCCCGGCGCACCGACCGCCAGACGGCGTGCGTCGCCGGCGGACGAGGCCGATACGGTCGGTGCGGGGTGGCTGCCGGTCGGCATCACCGGCGCGGCCGTGATGTCGCTGGCGCTCACCGCCGGCGTGGTGTCGTTGACGCGGGGTGTGTTGGTGATGTCCGCGCCCTTGACCGGCGCCGGGCTGTTGAGCTGCACGCCGGTGCCGTCCGGGCTGGTGGTCGTCGACGCCTTCGGCGGCGCCTGCATCTTCGGGACCGGCGGGGGAGTGGCGCCGCGGGAACCCATCCGCGGTACCGAGTTGACGCCCCGGATCGAGAACAGACCGCCCAGCCCGCCCGCGAGTAGGACGTTCAGCAGCACCTCCGAGCCCACCTCCATCGGCAGGCCCATCGCCCCGTAGACGATGCCCCGGGTGCCGAACTCCATCGCGACCTGCATGGAACCGAACGTCAGGAAGCCCAGCGCCAAGTCGATCACCATGGTGGCGATCCGGCCGGCCACTGCGCTCATGGCCGGCAGCAGGCCGGCGAGCAGGCTTGACAGGGCGGCGAGCATGGGTGCCAGCACGAACGCGAGGCCGATCGTGAGCAGACCGAGGATGGCCAGCACGATTTGGACGATCCCGGCCGCCCTCTCCCGCTTGATCTGCTCCTCGACCTTGCTGGCGTACTCGTCGAGGAAGTCCGCGAACTCCCGCGCCGCCTCGGCCATCTTGCGCAGCTTGACGTTCACCGCGTTCGCCGCGGCCGTCGCCGAGAAGTATGCGAACCCGAACCACTCGATGCCGTTGTAGGCCGACATCACCGTGCCGCCGAGCGACTCCAGTCGATCGGCCTGTGCACGCCAGTCGGCCGCGAGCTTGCGCAGCTCCTCAGGGTTCGCGCGCCCGTCATACTGCTTCGCCACGGTGCGTCGTCAGCCGTCGGTTTTCGGCGTGGGGTACGGGTTGGTGTTGTAGTCCACGGTGATCGGCGGCATCGTGCTGTCCTGCGGCGCCCCGTCGCCCTCGCCGGCGATGGCGTGGACGAAAGCGTCGAACATGTCTGTCACGGCGTGCTCGGCGGCGTTGTAGTTCGCTGCCGCCACCACGGCGCCGTAGCGGACCCGGTCGAGGATGCCCGGCGTCTCCACTTTGGTGGTGTCGGCCGGGTCGGGGGTGCCGAACAGGCGGTTCTGCACGTCTTTGAGGCGCTCGTTGAACGCGTCGGCCGCCTCGGAACTCTCCCCGAGCCAACCGATCTTGAGCTGGTCCCAGGTGTTGCCGATCTCTCGCCAGTCGTCCTGCAGGTTGGTGATCAACGAAGCCAGGTAGACGCTCGCGGACCGGTGCATGTAGTACATATCCACGTTGATCCGCACCGCGGAGGCGTCGTAGTTGGTCGCACTGTCACTCACCATGCACGCTCCGTAGGTTGGACTTCACCCTCCCAGCCCGACCGTAGCCACGCGGCAGGGCAGCGTCCCAGACCCCGTTCCGGCGCCGGTGGGTCGTACCAAGAGGGACGTTGCCGCCACCCCGACGCGCGCGCAGGGTATAGGCATGAGCGATCCCAAAACCTCTGTCGTGCCGGTCGATCTGACCCAGGAATGGCCGACCGGCCGTCACGTCAGCGGGAAGAACGAGGACCTCATCGGCTTCGAGGCCCCCACCTCGGACGGCCAGGGAGGCTACACCAACAACGAGGGTAAGCCGGTTGACGAGCACGGCAACCTGCTGCCCGACCCGAACGCGCCCACGGGCGACCCGGGCGAACCGGACCTGCGCAGCTACGACGTCAGCCCCGGCCAGATGTACGACGCCCAGACGACGATTCTCCAGGCGACGGCGGGCCAGATCGCCGACTTCGAGCACTTCCGCGACACCGCGATCGCCAGGTCGAGCTGGATCTTCTGGGCCGGCAAGGAGTCGGACACGGTCGCCATCGACCACCAGGGGGTCCCGCTCAACCCGAACGTCAAGTGGATCGGCGCCTACGACGACGGCGGCGGCTACTACGCTCCGTACAAGGACCCGCACCCGGAACAGACCGCGGAGATGCAGTACAGCCAGTTCCAACTGCTGCAGGGCTGCGGCGGCGTGCTCGAGTTGGTCGGTGAGTTCGTCGGCAGGCTCAACAACGCCGCCCAGATCTACGCCGGCGCGGACGTCAACTCCACCGTCCCGGACGGCACCAGCACCGCCTGAGCCTCAGCCGCCGTTGGGGTCGATCTCAGCTTCGGCGTCGTGCGAGAAGGACACGGTCACCACGATCTTGCGGTCGTTGCGCAGCACCGCCACGTGCGAGATGCCGGCGATCGCGGCGGGTACCGTGCCGGACACCTCCTGCTCCTTGCCCGCCCCGCCGGTCCAGTTCACGACCGCCCACCGGTTGTCGTCCGGACCGTAGCCGTACAGCCGGTAACCGGTCCCCTTGGTCAGACCGGTCAGCTTCGCGCGCACCTCGGTCGACCCGTCCTTCGCGGTCAGCGCCACCGTCATCCGCACCCCGCTGTCCACGTCGGTCGTCGAGGCCGCCGCGCTCACGGCGGCCTGGGCCGTCGGCGTGCTGGGCTCGCCGTTGTGCTCGCGCAGGAGCATTGTCGCGGCGGTTCCGCCGAGTGTGACGGTCGCGGCCAGCATCCCGATCGAAACAGTGAGAGGTCGCGTACGCCGGTCCGGTCGCGTTTCCCCAGCCGGTTGGGTGGACACGGGCATCGGAGCAGGCACGGTCGACGGTGCCGGCCTCTTCACGGGCTTGGTGCGCAACTCCGGTGCGATCTTCGACCTCACCGGTGCGGCAGCCAGCGCGGCGGCAACCGCAGGCGCGACGGCCGGCACGACAGGTGCGACGGTCGGCACCGCGAGCGATACGGCTGGCAGGGCCGGCGCGGCAGCGGGCACAGCAGCTGGCCTGGCGTGCACAGGAGCCGGCGCGGCGGGCGCAGCAGCGGGCGCGGCGGGCGCAGCAGCGGGCGCGGCGGGCGGCGCATCCGGCAGGACAGGCGCGGCGGGCGGCAACGTGGGCGCGGGAGCTTGCATGGCCGGCGCCACGGCGGTGCGCGTCGCCGGAGCGGACGGAGCCGGTTCGGGCGCCGGTGCATCAGTCACGGCTGCGGACTCCGTGGGGCGGTGGCGGTCGGGCCGGCGGGATCGGTGCGGCCAGCCGATCCTGGACCGCGGCTCCTCGGGCTCCTCGATCGGCGTGAACCGGGCCGGGAACGCGGGGGGCACCGACGTGCCGAGCGCGCCGTACATGCTGGCCAGCTCTTCCCGGTCGTCGAGGAGCAGGGCCATCGCCCCGAGCATCTCGCAGACCTGCGCCGCCTCGTCGCGGCAGGTCGCGCACGCGTCGAGGTGGGAGCGCACCCGTTGGGCCGAGGCCGCGTCGAGCTGGTCGAGGTAGTAGAGCCCGAGCAACTCCTCGACGTGCTCGGTGCCGTCCGCCACAGATATCAATCCCCGGTCCGCTTCCGCTGGTCAGAGCCCTCGCCGGGCTCCCTACCCATCCTCGCCGAACGCCGGGGCGCCGCGAGACACCAGATGAGCATCCTTGATCCGTACGGCAAGGGAAAGTCCCTCATCGGGGGGCATCGCCACCGCGACCAACCGGGACGCCAGCGGATTTCCGCGGTTCGTGAACCGGGCGGGGCCGGCATCCGTCTCAGTGGCGCCCGTGAACACGGGCCCGACAGCTTGGAGGAGCCCGGTGTTGACAGTGGCCATCGTCTCCGATCAGCCCATCTCCCGGGCCGGCCTGGAAAAGCTGGCCTCCGACGATGGCGGTCTGCGCGTCGCGGCCACCATGGCGAACGTGGACGAGCTGCTGGCCGGCGGTCAGACGTTCGACGCGGTGGTGCTGGAGCTGCCGTCAGGCGGGACGGACAACATCGCGAGGGCGGCCACGGTGGGCCGGCCGCTGGTGAGCGCGGCGTGGCACCGGTCACCGAGCCTGCTGGCCGCCGTCCGGGCCGGGGCGCGGGGTTGTTTCAGCAGCCTTACCGAGCAGCGTGACGTGCGGGAGGCGGTGCGGGTGATCATCCGCGGTGGCTTCTACATCTGCCCGCGGCTGGTCGATCAGTTTCAGGGCGAGCTCGCGCGCGGCGGGGGCGAGGAGCAGAACGGGCTGGCACCGCGGGAGGTCGAGACGCTGCGGTTGATCGCCTCCGGCTTCACGCACGCGCAGATCGCGACCCGCATGGGCCTCTCGCAGGCGACGGTCAACACGTACGCGAAGCGGATCCGCGCGAAACTGAACGTCAGCAACAAGGCGGAGCTGACCCGGATGGCGATCGAACTGGGCCACTTCAGCCACCCTCGCCGGCTGAGCCGCACCGCGGCCTGAGCGCGCGCTGGGCGTAGGGCTGCTCGTTCCGCGGGGGCAGAGTGTCATGCCCTACGCGGACGGCCGCGTTCCGCCGGCGGTTCCCGAATGTCGAATTCGCGTCCGGCCAGTGCCTCGCGCAATGCCCGCAGAGCGTAGGAAGTGCGTGACTTCACCGTTCCCGGCGGCACGTCCAGGACCTCGGCGACCTCGGCCACCGACCTTTCCTGGAAGTAGATCTCGACAAGCGTGATCCGCAGCCGCTCCGGCAGTGCGGCCAGCGCCGCCCGCACCTCGGCGGCGTCCAGCGTTTGCTCGATGGGATCGCCGCCGGTGTGAGCGTGGGCCTCGATGTATTCGTCGGACACCCCGCTGGGGCGGGCCTCGGTCGCCGGGACCTGGTCGATGAGGATCCGCTTCGCGATCGTGAAGATCGACGCCCGGCTCCACCGGCCGTCGGCGTTGCGGGCCTCCGGATCACGCCAGGCACGTAGCAGCGTCTCCTGGACGATGTCCTCGGCCCGGCGTACGTCGCCGCGGGTCAACCGGGTCAGGAAGCTGAGCAGCACCGGACCGTGGACCTGCTGAAGGTGGCGCAGAGCGGCCTCGTCCGCCTCCGAAGCCTGCGCGGAGGGGGCCGCCGCGGGCATGGAGGAAACCGGCTCCGGCAGCCCCGGGGGATCAGTTGAGCCTTCAACCACACTGAGACTCTTGCACAGGACTTCCGCAACGTCCCCATCGGGGATCATTGTTATATGCCGGCAGCTGTGATAGTGCGGCCGACCTCAAGGGACATCCGACCGAGCCGCCCCATGCCGCAGCCTTTGGCGGCACTCTTCGGCGGAGCCCTGTTGTGGGCCGCGGGCGGCGGCGAACGTGTGATGGTCGCCCGGCTCTTCGACTACGACGACCCGGAGGCCGGGCCGGCCGTGCTGGGTGTCGTGTGAAGAGAGGACTTGCTGGCGTCCCTGTGACAGGACGACCGTCGACCATGACCGGCGGAGTGGAAGAGGTGCGGCGTGGAAGTGCTGGCGGACTGCCCTGAATGGTTCACCCTGGCCGGGCTCGGCGTGTTCGTGTACCAAAATGAGCCGAGACGGTCGCCCTCCGGCACAGTCATAGACGGGAATAACTCGGGCTCGAGGGTGATCGACAGTCGGGTGTACGACCTGGCCAGGCAGACCAGGCCGCCAGCTGGGGTCGCGTTGATCATTCCCGACCAACCCTCTGAAAGCCTTGGTGCCTATCTACACGATCTGGTAGCCGCCGATGGCCAGTTGGTGGTGGTCCCGTTCTCGTCCAAGACCTTCGGGCTCCTGGATCTGACCGGCGCCGTCAGGCTGCAGGACCGGTTGGGCATCGTGATGGGCGTGCCGGGAGGTGCCGTCGAGGGGGGTGTGCCGACGGTCCTGGAGGCCCGTCTCGTGCCGATCGAATCGACAGGACCTGGTACGACCGGTAGGTCAGCTACCGCCTACCGCCTGCTGCCCGACGCGCTGGTGGCGAACCGCCAAAAGCTTGCCGAGTTGGCCACGGGGACCCAACCACCGTCCGTGGCCAAGCTGGCCAGCTATTCCGCGGCCGGTGGGAGCCCGACAGCCGGCGGCGACGGCTTCGTAGCGGGCGATCTCACGCCTCTGGCCGGCGTGTACTACGCGACCTTCGGCGACCTGCCACAGCTGCCCCTCGTGGAACTGCTCGCCTCCCCGAGTCCACTGTCTCGATCGGGCCTGAACGCCGCTCTCGGCTGGGAGCCGAGGCCCATGCCTCTGGCGAACGTGCTGCGGGAGTTCACGTCGGGTCGGGCGTCCGCCGCACTGGTTCACGCTTCTTCCGAGAGTCGTACGTCGGGGTCGCTCTGGATGGTGAAGGACCACGCCGGGAGGCTGGGGTGGGCGAACGGAACGCAGCCGGTCGCTTCGGTGGTCCTGGACGGGGCCGTCGACGAGAGAGCAGCCAGCCTGGAGGACCCGCACAGCGAATTCGTGCTCGTCGGGCCGAAGGGATTGCCGTACCGGCCGGAACTGCCGCCCGAGCCGACGTGGACGCCGCGGCTGTCGGCCAACGCCCGACGAAGCGGCGACACCATTTTGCTCGGCCCGGACGGGCCGTACGCCGCGACCAAGGAGATCATGCGGCAACTCGGCCGCCCTGGCGGCCCGATCGTCCTGGTCAACGTCCGCCGCGGCGCACGGTCCAAGCACGGATCCACTCTGGACGAACTCACCGCCAACAGCCTGCATCACCTCTTGGAGAAGAACCCCGCCCTCAGGGTGGTCGTCGCCACGGAGGACAACGACCAACTGAAATCGATCGTTGTCAACCAGCACGGCCGGTCATCGGTGCAACCGACGATGCTTGGCTTCGAGAGGTTCTGGGCTGTGGAGGGGCCCCGGTCGAGCTACCCGGAGCAATACCAGAGCCTCACCGGAGGTGCGTTGGCGCGAGCCGTGGCGCTTGCCGACAAGCCAAAAGCTGGTCCCTCGGAATTGGTGGCAGGTCTCATCAACCAGCCGACGTGGAAAGGCGTCGAGTCATACCTGGAGCAGCACTCGTCCGAGCTGCTCACGCGTGAGGTCGTGCGGGAGTTGACTCATCTGGGGTCAGTGAGCGTGGCCGACGGCGAGCGGCCGTCCCGGTATGGCATCGGGCAGGTCAAAGACCACCCCTTCTACCGGCCGAATCTGACCTTGGAGGCGCACCGGGCCTTGATCGAGCAGGGGTTGCGGGCGAAGGAAGACCCGGAACTTGGCGGTAAGCGTCCGTTGGAACCGCAGCACGCCTCGCTCATGGATGCGATTGAACCCCACACCCAGACGGCCGACTCCAGTTTGTTCCTCGGTTATCTCACCTCGCGCCCCCTGGACGCGGCCCGCCTCGGCCAAGCGGTCGGCGACTATGTGACGGGCCTCCTGTGGTTGCGGGAATTGCTGCAGGCCACGAGAAATCCCGAAATAACGAAGGTTGACCTCGCTGGCGTGCTGGCGGTGGTGAGAGCCAAGGGGGAACTTGAGGAGGAGCGGGCGGCCCGCCGTCCGGGCCAGCCCGAGATCTTTCGCGCACACGCCGCCATGGTGGCGGTGATCGCCGATTTCGAACGTGTCGGGGGGGCCCCAACCGATTGGCGCGAGCGGCTGAAGGCCACTGACTGTCTCACCGGCACTGATCGCGTCTTCTGGCATTTCATGATCAGTAATGTCTTTGTGCCGATGTTTCCGGAGGGCAAAGCGGAGCTGAGGAGCATACGGGAATTCATGGCCGCATGTCACGATAAGGCTGGTGTCTGATGCCCGGCTCCTTCACTCCGCCAATCTGCTTCCACGGTTTCACGCCGGTCGCTTCCGGCATCTACCTCAGGCTCGAACGCACCCCTACGGACGTGCCCCCCCACGTTCGAGGTGTGCAGCCAATCGCCGGCTTGGTGCAGGCACACATGCACCAGGACGCACTGGGCGCGGCGAGTGTGCGAGCGGCATTACGGCTCCAGGGGCCGTCGACTGTCGCTCGCCTGTCGGTAAGCCTTCCCCCGGAATTCAGTAAAATCATCAGCCGCGAGGCGGCGTTGTCCGCCGTCGACCACTTCGGCGTGTACCTCGATCTGCCGGAACGGGCCGATCTGGTCGATCCGGCCGACGACCGGTTTCTACCCATCACCACCGAGCGCAGCGTCACCAGTTCGGCTTCCGCGACCGGTGTCCGGCTGATACCTCAGAGGCATCTGCTGGCAGACCTCACCGCAGCTGTGGATAGTCAGGCAGCCAGCGGCTATGAGCCGATGCGCGGTCAACTGCGACTGGCGGCCGACAACGTCGAGATCGGCGCACCGCGTGCGGTGGCCGTCGCGCTGCCGCCATGGGCTGCGGACCCGCCGTCCGCGCTCGGCGCGCCGGTGGCCGTCAAAACCTACGCCGAGTTGATGTCGCATCTTGACGGTCTCGCAAAGTGGCAGCAGGCGAAGGTCACCGCCACTGCCTCCGAACGCACATACGAAGTGTCCGTGAGGATGCACCCATGGGGCTTGGAGGCATCGGCGCCGCTGCCTCGGCGTCCGGACTCCATCTCGGTATCACTTCCGGACCCCGCGCTGTCGGAGCGGGAACTAGCCTGGCTCGATGGCGTGGCCCTGGCCATCAGAGGGAAGCTCGACGGCCCGAAGGTGTCGCCTGACGACAAAGGCTTCAAGGAGTTGGACAGCTACATCGAAGGCCTACGTGAGGAGTTCGCGGACGCCCGAAAAGCCCGGGAGTTGCCGAACAGACCTGTCACCGATGTCATCTTCGAGGCGGATCACAGCACGCTGCAGAAGTGGCAGCAAGAAGGTGAAAACGCCGCCCGGTCGTTCGAGAAAAAGGCGAGCGGAACGGTTGACCCGGAGACACGAGCCGCATACTTGCTCCGAAGCGTTTTGCACCGTGATTTTTGGGTCGAGATCCAGGCGCTAGACGCTGCTAGGCAGGGAACAGGCAGTAGCCGACCGAGCGTCGAGCAGGACATTTATCCTGCCGAGGCGGGCCACGGTGAATCCATACCACTGACACGGATGCCCCCCACGCCATCGACGGCTGCCGCGCGCCACCAGTTTATCCCGATGGTCCGGACGATTCTCGAGCCATCGGCGGCTCAGGTCACCGAAGAGCATATGGCGACGCTGAAGGCGTATGCCAAGGAGGCGTACGAAAATCGCACCGAGGGCGAACCTTTAGGGCTGGAATCACTGCGCCGACGGCACGGCTACGCCACTCTCAAGCAAGACCTCGAAGGGACGCGGAAGCGGACGGGCGTGAGGGGCAGCATTGAGCGTAAAGTAGCGAGATATATCAATGGTGTAAAACCCGAGGCGACCGATGATCGAAGGCACGAGCTGCTGAGGCTAGCTCTGCACCTGCTCGACAATGTACCGAACCTCACCGGGGCGCAGTACGAAACAGTAATCCGGGATTCGAACGTTTTCCTCGACTGGGCCCAGCCTCGTTACGCGAAAACGCATTTAGACAGTCTTCCGCCTGGCCCCCTGCCGCTGGACGTGTTGGAGGAGTTGATTCGTGGCAAGCTGGGTGGCGATGCCTCCTTGAACTTGCGGGACGTGGGGCGCATCGCCGAGGAGAGGAATGCTCGGCGAACCTGGTGGGAGGAAAAGCCTCTCTTGCCGAGACGGCTGATCTCCCGCGCCGGAAGTTCGTCGGGACTTGGCAAGGTAACGCAACCTGTCTCCGCCGCGCACACGAAACGGATCACGGGAAAGCTGGAAAACGGTGACTCGGAGCAAGACCGCAACCGGGAGGTGAAGGCACTTCGCGCCTTGCTGGAGGCGGCGAGCCCCCCGGTGAGCGTCTCTGACGAGGACCTCAAACGACTGGTCGCGACCCGGCGCCGGCTCTACACCAAATCGTGGGATCGCCGCTACACCGCCATGGGCGTGTTCCACTACCAGCAAATGGCGCGGGAACTGCTGGGCCGTGACGAGGTGACCCCGGACGTGCTGCGGGACCTCGCTGTCCTGACGCGTCCCGAATCCTCCTTGCGCGTCGGCGGCGTCGACCAACCATTCAATCATCGACAGATCCGGCAGGATCTCACCAACAACGCGCTCAAGGAGTGGCGGCCCGGCTCGGACAAGCCCGGCCCCAGGCCGGAGATGGGGGGCGGAGGTCGGGATTACAGCGGGATGGTGACCGCTTTCCACACTATCGAATTGGGTCCGTTCGTATCCGACTTGACCGCTTGGGTCAACCAGTCTGTGCCGTTCAGCGGTAATCAGATCACCGAGGATGTCGTCGCGCGTAAGATCACGTCTCTTTTTGGTCAGGCGCTCGATGATGGCACACCGCTGGAGATTACCGTCGATGGCAGGATCTATGATATCCGACTCTGGGCGATTCCGATTCGGGAACCGGAGGTCGAGCCAGAAAGCCTTCCGAACAGGAGCGGCCTGTTCCAGGGCGCGCTGGAAGGCCGTACCTACGGCTATTCCGAATCGGCAAATTCGGAGACGCAGACGCGGTCAATTTTCTACGACATCGGTCCAGCCCATCGATACCTGTTGGGCGTACGGTCCGACACGACGGTGACCTATGGTCACAGCGGCGGTTCGGGGAAGCGGGCTCTCAGCAGCACCACCAAGGCCAAGTACCAGCAAGTCCGAATCAAGGAGAACATGGGATGGGTGACCCTTGATGTGAACTGGGCGCTGCGCGTTCAGGAGCGCAGGACGTACCACCGCAAGCGCGACGCCGCGTCCGAGTTCGCGGGTGTGCCGGCCGTGGTCAACAAGGTTCGGGAGGGCACCCTCACCGGGGATGAAGAGGGCGGGCGGTGGATCCAGCGCATCTTCACGGACAGCGAGGGGACGCCGGTCATGAATAAAATTCGATACGCGGTGCCGGAGTTCCATCTGCCCTACTCGAAAGAGCAGAGTGAAAGCGATGAGCTGAAAGCGAAGACTGACGCGGATTACGGGAAAACAATCCCGATCAGTGATCCAAGTGATTTCGAGGTGTGGAGCATGGATCATGCTGTCACCCGCATCCAACTCGCGGATCAGGTGATCGCCTCCGTCCGGAAAATTCTCACGCCTGCGGATTACGCCTTCTGGAAAACGCACCTTGAGCGATACCTGTCTAACGATGAGCTTGCCCTGAACTTCCAGAATCTCCTGCGTCCCAAGGGCGACCGCGGCTACCAGCAGACGTTCCGGGTGCTACTCGAGAGCAACGGTCGTCGCCTCAGCCTGAGCCTCGGTGCCAAGGACAATAAGCCGATCACGAGCCTCACCAAGATCAGTCAGGTGAGCAGAAGCGGGGAGACCCGGATCGACCGGGTGGTGGCCTCCGTGCTCAGGACCCAGGTCACTCAAAACAACGACTCCACGCACCGTGTGACGGCGAACGAGTCCGCGCGGCTCTGGAGTTCTCGGGTGGCTCGGCTCGGCGGGCGCATCCAGAAGCCCTTCGGCCATAAATCCGGCCAGTTCAGCCAGCAGAGACGGACCTTCACCACCCGCGCCGTTCGGGTCGTCAACAACCTGCAGGTGGCGTCGATCGACTTCGACCTAGAGCTGAGAATTCACCATCACCGCGACAAGGACCTGATGGCAGGTCGTCCTGGTCACGTGCACTACGAGGGCCACGAGAATCTGTCGGGCTTCGCGCACGTCCTGGTGCATGAGGACAACCTCAAGAAGGTGAGCACCCCCAGCGCCCCCACGCCTTCGTCCAGTAAGCCCAAGCCCGACGAGATCGCCGCTGCCGCGAGTAAGTCGGAGAAGACGACGGAGACCCCGGCTCCCCACTGGTGGACCCCTGGCGCCGGCTGGGGCCTGACGATGGACGTCGTCGATCGTCTGGAAGGCGTTGAAGGTCTCTATAACGCGATCGTCCCGCATTTGGTCAAGGGAGGGCACCTTCCCAAGGTGGCGACCACCGCACGTGGCGGAGCCACAACGCCGTGGGGCATCTTGCAGAAGATGCCGGTAACCGGCGCGCTGCAGAATAATCCCGGCCTGGACTATCAAAACTGGCAGACGCTCATTCGTGAGCTGGCGGAGGACAATCTCCTGTCCAGGGCGGACGATGTATTGGACTCCCAGCTGAACGGCCGCGGTATCGTCTGGATCTTCAGGCATCCCGATTCGTCGATCCGCATGGAAAAAGCCCTCACCGTTACCCTGACGGCGGAAATCCTCCGCTCCTCTTACGATAAGCAGACCGCTTACGAGCTGCAGTACGGTCACATGAATACGGAGACGACCACCCTCAAGGATGCCAAGGTCTCGGCCCGGGAAGGTGGATTGTTCGCCGGCGCCGGCGGGAGCGCAGGCGGCGCTTCGATGCAGGGCACATTGAACGCCCAGTATGGCTCCAGAGAGTCCGAGAACGTCGGACGGACGCAGTCCAGTTCGGTGCTCTCCGACACCGACGGCCAAAAGATGAAAAGCCGGAGGTTCGAGGCGGACATTCGGTGGCACTGGACGGTCAAACCCGCAGGTGATGCCGCCGACGGCGCAGTATCCAACACAGTTGTCGGAAAGGCATTCATCCTGCAGCCCGACAAACTCAACGACACCGGAGATGCCAAAGGCTTGGGCAGGCTCGTCATCGAACCCGGCTCGGGCAACGTTCCACCGATGACCACCGAGAACCTGTCGGTTGAATTCATGGAGCGTGTCATGAAAGATCCGAATGCGCAGTCTCCGATAACCAGAATAGACGCCACCGCCTACACCGTACTCGGAACCTTTGGTGCGGAGAGGTTGCAGTCCGCAATGGCGCAGGCGATCGCGGACGAGCGCAGTCGGGCATTTTCGGACGGGGTGCGCGGGCGGTTCGCTCGGGCTCAGGAAAAACTGGGGCCAGATCCGGAGGTACGGGCGCAGCAGTTGGAGGCGTTTCTGTCGAATGCGTTGAGCCGGCAGGCCTACAAGGGCTTCTTGCTCAGGGCGTTGACGGGGGCGAGCGTGGCGATACCGGTCGGCGACGAGGCGGCGGGGCTGACCGCCGCACTGGTGGGGACTCCAGAGATCGTGAAAGTGTGGAAGCCCTACTCGCAGCAGGTGACCGAGGCCCAGGCTGGCAAGGAGTCCGGTGCCGATAACCTGTGGCAGGCGGGGGGCGGGGCCGGCGGATTCATCGGAAAGAGCGGCTTGAAACCCGTTATCGAAGACGCCCCGAGGAGCGACGCTGGAAACAGTGAGTTGGTGATCGGAACCGGCGCCGCTGCCCGGGTGAAGGGGAGAGGAAAGGCGGCCGTCAAGTCGAACACGGTGGGTAAGTATTCGGGCCTTTTCCAGGACGCCTCGGCTGTGATCGTCCGTTCCGCGGTAGTCCATCGGATCCAGGTGGGCAAAACTGCAAAATGGGTGGCGGGCGAGGTGCTGTTGAACATGAAGACGACGGACGTTATCCCGCACGCCAGTCTCTTCAACAACGCCGAGCTGATTGCCGAGCAGATAGCAGAAGCGAAATCGACCGCGCCGCCGGCGGCCACCCTGACGAGTGCGGTGAGGTCGTCGAGTGGTCAAAGGCACTCGTCCCACGGGGTGACGGTGTGGCAGATGCTGCTCAGTGGTGGCAACGAGCAGACAGGCGTTGCTCCTCTGGTCAAGGCGTTGGCGAAGGCGGCGGAGCCGTTCAAATCCTCCGGGCTCGCCAACTACGTCAAGACGGTGCCCGCCATCGTGAATCCCTTTATGGGCAAGGCGCTCGACGGTGGCATGTCCCAGTCCTACGTCGATGACGATCGACGAACGTTCCAGATAACGTTGAGGGCTGAACAAGTGGGCCAGGCCTCGGGCAGTCATGACAGCGGTAGCGGCACCAAGTCCTACACCCGGGCAAACGACGCGCTCAACGAAACCCGCCGCTTCACCAGCGCGAACGCTCTGGTCGGCAGTTCTGGCGGGATGGGCCAGCCGTCTCAGCCCGAAGAGGGCGACACGGCGGCCGGGTTCGACTTCGGGTTCGTGGCTGCTTCCGTACAAGGCGGATTCAGCCGGGCTACCGGCCGCAGTGATACACACGGCTCAAACCTGCTGTCGATGGCAGGTGCGCGCGTCAACAACCTGACCGGCTACTCCCAGAACGTGAGGTTTTTTGGCACGATCGAGGAGACCACACCCAGCACGACGGCAGCACTGAAGAAGATCGTGGGCGTGGGTCGGAAAGACCAACCCTTCGACGTCACCGTTAAGCTCATCGTCAGCGAACCCACGGGCGGCTCCGCCACCCTGGGAGCCGACCGGCCCCGCCCTGATTTCGGTCTGAGCCAGACGCTGCCGGAGACCGCGCAGGTCCTCTCCATACGTGGGCTCGGTGCGATGCACACGGCAATCTCGTCCGTCGGCCTCGGCCGCCGCGGGACGTTGAAGGACACCAGTAATCAACTCAACTACGAGACGTTCCCCAAGAATCTGGGGGCGATGCTCAGGGATGAGGGTGCCCGGTTCCGATCGCTGTCGACAGCGATTGCGGACCTCGACGCTGGACCCAGGGGCTTCATTGTGAAGGCCCGCGTCGCCGAGGTTGAAGAGATCTACTGGGTGGCGAAGGCGGAGATCGAGAAGTACGACCACGGCACCGATCTCGTCGGCCACGGTGCCTCCGACAACGTGCGGTCAAATATGGTCGGGGCGCTCACAGTCGCCGCCCCGCCGGATGCCTTCAACTGGGTCGGAGGCACCGGGTCCGTCGGTACGCAGCGAGGCACGACCCGCGGTACCGATCAGACGCGTTGGAACGAGCACCGGGCGTGGCTCCGTACGAGCATGGCCCTGTTCGTCGTGCACGCCCGGTTGCAGTACGAGGTCGCGTGGCCCGGGAAGCGTGGTGTGCGCAAGATCCCGGCGATCGGGTACACCGACATCGTCGTGTCCAAGGCCGACGCCCGGGCGCTGGGAATTCCGGACGAGGCGCTGGCGGCCGTGGTACCGGCAGAGAGCCGCGCCAAGGAATTTCCCGACTATGCGGGAGCCAGCGCTACATATCCGGACAAACCGTCCGCGGTTTCTCTCTCAACCGCCGATCGGTTCCACCGCTTGCTCCGGCAGGCGGACGCGGGCATGCACGCGATCCGTCCTCCTGCCGGCGTGAGCCGGGTGGACATCACCAACATGCCCCTGGTGCCGGACGGCGCGCACGCCGACCCGAAGGGCAAGAGACCCGCATCTGTTCCCCCCGTCGTGTGGTACGAACTTGTGCGCAGCGACAAGGAGTTGGTCTTCGTCCTGCGGGTGCACCTGACCGGAGACCCGGACGCGGTGTCGAAGGTCAAGGAGCTGACGACGGAGGGGGTGCAGTCCCACCTCAACGAGCCGGGACACCAACTGCCGATGGCCGACCGTCAGCTACGGGTCGAGGTGCAGTTCGTCGATGCCGGGCGGGCGCACCTCGTAAGGCCGGTGGTTTCACCGACGGCTGAAGTCGACGAGGGCTGGGCATGGGGTCAGTCCCCGGCGTTCTACGCGCACCAGGTGCTGCGTTCCATCGGCGCGGCCGATCATCAACCCCCGAGCGGCATGGAGCCGGCGGGCGCGAAGATGGAGGTCCGTCCTGCGGACCTCCAGCAGATCATGGACGTCCTGGAGCCGATGTGGCCGTGGCGCGATGTTCCCGAGGGTGCACTACACGGCCTCCGTGCGGGCGACGGCGACCTCAGCCCGGCGCCGGAGTGGCTGCAAACGTCTCTCGCCCGGATCGAGCGGCCGTACGAGGACATACCGAACCTGCTCAGTGACAGTTCGGTGCCCGGTGTCCGGGCGGTGCCTCCGCCGATAGCCCTCCGGGCCACCGCAGGCCTGGATTCAAACTCAAACCAGTACTTTGTATGGCTCGGCACGGCGCGTGACGGTGCGGTGGACCGACCCGTGTTCGAGTGGCTGAACGAGCGGTTGGAACAACTCGCCCAAGCCGGAAAGACACCCATCGTGGTGACCAGTGGCCGGGGTGCCGCCGATGTGTCCGGCACCTCGAAGAGCGTCGGGAAGCTCAGCCTGACAAAGCTGCTCAGCACGTACGGCGTCGCTCTCGTGCACCAGGTGCCACAGAGTTTCGGCGGGCTCTCCGGGGCGAGCTTCGACAACAGCTGGAAGGTCCGCGGAGCCACCTCTGCGGCAGCGACCGCCGAGAGGGCGGACGCCACCTGGTCGGAGATCGATTCGGCGTTGGTCACAGCCGCACGCGGCCTGACCCAACCGACCGTCCAGCCCGTACCCGAGGAGTTCGGCGCGCTGGTGTGGGGTGCGCAGAGCGTACGCGAGCGGTTCGACCTGCTGCGGTCGCGCCCGGACCTGGCGAACGCGGCACACCTGGAACACGCCACCAGGATGGCCCAGCGGGTCCCAGCCAGCATGAACGTCGCACTGGTCAAACCCCTGCTGAGCTTCGGTCCGCACGAGGAGGTGGTGGTCCAGTTCACGGAGTCCGCGCCGGAAGCGCGGCCGCGTGCGCTGCTGCAGGCGGTCGCTCGACTGAACGAAGCGGGCAAGCTGAAGGACCCGCAGGACTCCGCCGGAGCCACTGGCGACTTCGTCGATCTGGTCCAGGCGGTCCGACTGGGCGCGAATGAGGCGGAGCACAAACAGTTCGACTTCACCGTTTCTCTGCTCAGGACCATCGGCCAGATCAAGGCCGGCAAGTTCGACGACGCGACGGATTTCATCACCGCCAACCGCGGACGGCTGGAACCGGGCCAGAAGAACATCTGGGTCGACGCGCTCGCGGAACTCAAGGGCTCTATGGCCGATGCCACCGAACGCGGCCGCCTCCAGAAGGTGCTTGCGGCGGTTTACGAGTGCTGAGCGGGCGCCCCGCGGCCGGCGCGGCAGCGGGGCGCCCTACGAGCGGTGGATCACCGCGGGCGGGGGCCGCCGGCAAGTTCGCGACGCAGCACGGGCAACACCTCGGCACCGAGGATGTCCAGTTGCTCCAGCACCGTGCTCACCGGCAACCCGGCGTGGTCGATCAGGAAAAGCTGACGGTGATAGTCACCGACGTACTCGCGGTAGCCGAGAACCGCGTCGATGACCTGCTGCGGGCTGCCCACCGTCATCGGTGTGGTGTCCATGTGCTCCTCCAGCGAGGGCCCGTGGCCGTAGAGGGGCGCGTTGTCGAAGTACGGCCGGAACTCCCGGACCGCATCCTGTGACCTCGGCCGGACGAAGACATGCCCGCCGAGCCCGACGACCGCCTGCTCGGCGGTGCCGTGGCCGTGCGCGGCGTACCCCTCGCGAAAGGTCTGGACCAGCCGGGCCGTGTGCTGCCAGGGCCACATGATGTGATTGGCGAAGAAGCCGTCACCGTGGGCTGCGGCCAGTTCCGCGGTCTCCTCACTGGACACCGACGCGTGCCAGACGAACGGCGGATGGCCCGCGAGCGGCCGCGGCACCGCTGTGAAACCCCGCAACGGCGTACGGAACTCGCCGGACCAGTCGACGGTGTCCTCGTCCCACAGCCGGCGCAGCAGTCGGTAGTTCTCGGCCGCCAGCCGGCGACTGTCGTCGGCGTCGCGGCCGAACCACGAATACACCGGGCCGGAGATGCCCCGGCCGAGCATGAGGTCCAGCCGGCCGCCGCACAGATGCTGCACCGTCGCGTAATCCTCAGCGACCCGGACGGGATCGTTCGTGGTGATCAGAGACGTTGCCGTGGAGAGCAGTATCCGGCTCGTCCGTGCGGCCAGGTAGCCCAGCAGCACAGCCGGCGCGGACACGGCGTACGTCGGGGTGTGGTGCTCTCCGACGGCGAAGACATCGAACCCGGCCGCCTCGGCGTGCTCGGCGATCCGTGCCGTGCTGAGTAGGCGCTCGTGATCCGTTGGCGCCCGGCCCGTCACCGGGTCGGGGGTGCGGTCGCCGAGACTGTAGACACCGATCTGCATACCCCCCAGACGAACGGGGCCGGCGACCGGTTCAGATCGTGGCCCGGCTCATCGGCCGGGGGTGGCCGCCGTACCCGCGCCGCGGGGCAGATATGCCGTGACGACGACCCGGGTGCCGCGGGTGACGGCGAAGTGAGAGAGATCGGCGATGCCGACCGGCAACTCGCCGTCGAGTTCCTGTACGCCGGCGCGCCCGGTCCAGTTGACCAGCGGCCGCTGCCGGCCGTCGAAGGTGTGACCGAAGAGTCGGTAGCCGACGCCCTCGGTCAGGCCGCTCAGGGTGGCCCGCACGATGACCCGGTCGCCTTCTTCGGTGAGGATGACCGACAGGTTCGCGCCAGAGTCCCGATCCGTCGCGGAGGCGACGGCGGTACGGACGGTGTTCGTCTGCACGCCCGGGGCCGGTGGGTCGAGCAGGGCCCTCGCGGAGAGCCCGGCCACCGTGAGGGTGAGCAGAAGCAGAGCGCTCAGGCCCGCGAAGGTAGCGGTACGCCAGGAGAAGAAACGCCTCCGCGGGGACTCGGCACGCTGGCCACCGCCCGGATGTTGGATGTCCGACGGGCGGTCGAAGCCGGGTCGGGAGGGGTGCGCGGCGGGCCGTTGGGCGGCCGGCTTCGGCGACGGTACGACCGGCAGCGCGGCCTGCTCCTGAATGGCCGGGGGCTCCTGGTGGACCGGTACGACCGGCGGGGGTTCCACCCGCTGCTGCGGTGGCTCCCTCCGCCCGAGGTCGGGCCCAGCGGCGGCAGGCACCGGCCGGGTGGCCGTCTCGGCTTCCGTACCGCCGCGCCGTAGCCGGAACCGGCGTCTGTCGGTCTCCTGGGCCTCTTTGCGCTGCGGGCCTGCCTGCTCGCGCGGCGGCTCCTGCGGCGCGAACCGCGCCGGAAAGGCCGGAGGCGCCGCCGTCCCCAGCGCCCCGTAGAGGTTGAGCAGGTGATCCCTGTCGTCGCTGAGCAGGGCCAGCGCGGCGAGCGTCTCGCACACCTCGGTCGCCGCCGCCCGGCACTGCTGGCACGACTGGAGATGGCGGCCGACCTGCTCGCCGCTACGCCGGTCGAGCGCGTCGAGGTGGTAGAGGGCCAGCAGGTCCGCCACATGGGCGTCCGTACCGGAGACGTCTTGCACCCTCATCCCCTCGTCCTGCTTCGACAAACGTCAGCCTGCCACCAGTGCCCCCGGCGCTGTAGTCCTCCAAGTGGGGACGACAACCATGTCCCCGCAGGCTCAGCAGTCCATGATCAGGTAACCGAGCCGGGTGCTCGACGAACGCCCGGACGAACTCGTTGCGCTGGGTCAGTTGGCGGACGGGGCGCCGGGGCCGCGCGGCGGTATCACCACCGGCGGCCCGGAGCGGGTGCCGGTCATGGCGCGTCTGGACGCTGCTGGCGCGACCTTGCTCCGATCGACGCCTTCGGCAGTGCCACGGTCTCGGCCCGGGTCCCCGGCCCGCCGCTGGCCACGGACGCGTTGCCGTCGGCTTGCTCGTCCTCCGGGTCGCGCTTCCCGCCCTCCGGAGACGGCGGGTCACTGTCCGGTTTACGGGGGGCCAACGGGGCCCGGGGCGCGGAGGCCGGAGGCAGAGCACCGCTGCGGACCGGCGGTGCGGCGGTCACCGGCCGAGGACCGTCGTCGTCACCGTCGTCCTCGGTCTCGTCGCGCAGCAGCCGGCGGATCCGGAACACGAGCAGCACCGCCGCCGCGAGCGCGACCAGCGCCACGATGGCCAGCAACGCCGACCGTCCGCCGGAGCTGCCGGAGGTGAGCCGTCCGCCCGATTCCCGCCCCGACGGGGCCGCCTGGGCCTCCTCGGGCAGCACCTTGGTGACCGCTGCGGCGGGATTGATCATGCCCCAGCCGTACCGACCGTCGGGCTGTGCGCCGTCGCCCATCTTGTCCGACGTCACCTGGAGACGATGGGCGACCTGCTCCGGACTCAGGTCCGGGTATGCGGCCCGGACCAGCGCGACGGCGCCGGCGACAAAGGCCACCGCGTACTGGGTGCCGCTGCCCGCGACGGCGCCGACACCGGTGATCCCGACGCTGCTCACGTTGACACCCGGGGCGACCACGTCGAGGCCACCACCGCGGTAGTCGGCGGCGCGCTGGCCGTCGACTGCCACGCCACCCACCCGCAGGACACCGGGGCCGATCTCCGCGTCCGGGTTGGCCGGAACCGAAGCACGTGAAGCGCCGATCACCACGACGACGCCCCGGTCCACCGCAGCCGTGATCGCCTTGGCGACCTCGGGCTTGGTCGTGTCGACATAGTTGCCCAGCGCGATGACTGTCGCACCCGCCTCGGCGGTGGCCTCGATGGCCGAGGCGCCGTCGGCCGGCTGGACCTTGGCGTCGGTGCCCACGATCCGGACCGGCATCACCGTGGCGTCGGGGGCGACGCCCTGGACGTCACTGCCCTTGGTGGACTGCCCGACCACCAGACCGGCCATGGCGGTGCCCGAGCCGAGGCAGTCGGTGTCGCCGCGGCCGCTGCCGCTGACGATGTCCATGCCGACGGCCACGTGACCACTGAGCGTCGGCAGGCTGCCATCCACACCGGAGTCGACGATCGCCACGAGTTGCCCCTTGCCGCGGCTCTGCGGCCAGGCCTGGTCGGCGGCCAGACGCAGGCTCGCCCAGTCGGAGCGACTGCTCGACGCCGCCGTCGTCGCACACTGCCCCTTCTTCGCGGGGCGCTGCGTCGGCGCCTTGGTCGGGACCGTGCCGGCACCGGCGACCCGCTCGGGCGGGATGGTGGGACGCGCCTTGGCGGTGGGCGTGGCCGCGGGCTTGCCAGGTTGCGGCTTGACCGGTGCTGCGGCCGGCGCCTTGTCGGGCAGCACGCCGTATCTGACGCCGTCGCCAACGGCGTCCCAGGGCAGCACCAGCAGCCAGCCGGCCCGCAACTTGTCCGGTTCCTTGAGGGTGCCACCGTCGGGTTGCCGGCGGCCGGTGTTGAGGTTGCGGATCTCGACGGAGCGAGCCCCGTCGCCGAGGAACCGGGCGGCGATGCTGGTGAGGTTCTCCGGCTCTCCTTGGTACGACGACCCGACGGCGTAGAACTTGACGTATTCGTCGGCGGCCGAAGCCGGGGTCACGGCTCCCACGATCAGAGCCACCATGACGCACACCGCGAGGCAGGCAGCGCGTGCCGACCGGGTGATCCAGAACATTCTCTACTTCCCTTTGTCGTCGCCCAAGGCGGATCTGCACACACGACGGCCGAAACGGCGCCATGGTTCACGGCCGGACGCATTCTGCGGTGGCATCGGATCCCGTCGTGCCACGCCGCCATCCGGCGCTCGCCAGGTGGGAAGGCAGCGTGCCTCAGCGCGGTGTCGCGGGCGTGGCTCTGGGAAGCTGCACCGTGACCGCCGGTGGGCCGTTCGCCTCGCTGATCGTCACGAAGGTCAGGTCGCCGAGGGCCACCCGCAGGTCCCCGGAGACCTCCTGCACGGTGTCGGCGCTGATCCACGTTGCGATCTCGCGCGCCTGGCCGTCGAGCGTCACCGCGTACAGCCGGTAGCTGGTGCCCGCGCGCAGGCCGGTGACCGTGACCCGCACGTGCACTCCGCCGTCGGTCTCCGACGCGAACACCGAGACGCTCGCACCGGTGCGGGGCTCACTCGCGGTCGCCGCGACCGTCACCACCTCAGGCCCGGCCTCGTCACTCATCCGATCCATCACGAAGAGGGCGCCGAAGCCGACGAACAGCACCACCGCAAGCGCCAGACCGGCCCGCATCAGCGCGAGCCGCTGCCGCCGGGGGCGCGGCTGCCGCCCGGGCCCGGCGGGCACCGAACGCCCGCCGCCCGGCCGGATCGCGTCGAAGCGGCCACGGCGGGCAGCGGGCGCCGCCGGCCGGGTGACCGGCGACGCCTCCTCGACAGCCACATCGTCGCTGAGCAGTGCGAGGGCGGCGACGACCTCGCACACCTCGTGGGCCGCCGCCCGGCAGTGCGCGCAGTCGCGCAGGTGCCGGTCGACGGCGTCACTGTCGGCTGGATCGAGGACGCCCATGTAGTGCGGACCCAGCAGGTCCGTCACATGGTCGCCCAGGGCGGGTAGGTCCGGCACGCCGCTCAGCTTCCCGGTCCGCCGCGCCCGGCCGGCGTCACTGCTTCACGAATTTCCACTTCTGGTCTCTCTGGTTGTCACGGCGCTCCAACTGTTCGACCCAGTATCCGTTCCAGGTGGTGCCGTTGTCCCTCGTCGGCCCAATATCCTCGCCGAGCAGCTCCATCACCTGGCCGGAGTGGCGGTTGGTCATGACCACCTTTTCGGCACCGACGTCCTCCAGCAGCCACTGCTGATTCTGGTCGTTGTCGTCACGTGCGTACACCGCCATTTTCGCGTTCTGCTGCATGGACCTGTCCTCCACAGCCAGGGCCATGTTGTTCCAGGCGTTCACGATGATGACGTGCCGCCTGTCCGGCGCCGGGTAGAGCCGCCAGCGCTGGTCCTCGTACCCCTCGTCCTTCCACAGCTGGACCCGGCTGCCGGGCTGCGTGTTCTGGTTGATGCCCGGGAGTTCCACCAGCGACGCGGCCCACGGGCTCGTCAGGCGGTACTTGGCACCCGCCTCGTACGCGAACAGCCTCGGGCCCTGGGGCTTCTCCTCGGCGGGCTTGCTGGGCTGGTTCGTAGGCTGGGCGAGCACGCTCTTGCTCGGCGAGGGCTGGACGCTCGGGCTCGCCGACGGCGTGGGGCTCGCCGACGGCGTGGGGCTCGGCTTCGCGGTGGGCACGGACAACCGGCTGTCCTTCTCGTACTCCGCGACGTGGGCCGGAACCTCGTCGGCCAGCTGACTGACGTTGACGCGGGGCGGTCCAGCCGCGCGCCGCACCGGGTCGATTCCCCACTGGTATGCGCTCAGCGCGAGCCGGTACGGGTCCTCGTTGTTGAGCCCGGACAGCTGTTGCGCCATGTCGCACATGGCGACGCCGAGCGCCGGGATCGCGTCCGCGGGTCGCCACACGGACGTGTCAGTGCCCGGCTGGTACTTCTCCCACAGGGCGGGCGTGAACTGGGCGACGCCCTGACGGTCCGACGTGCGCTTGTTCACGTCGAAGTCGGACAGCGTCCGCAACTGTGCCGCGATCCTGGCCGGCGTGATCTGTGGGCACAACTTTCCGGCGGTCTGGATCGGCTGTACGAGAGAGTCGGGCACCTTGAGTTCGCTGCCCGCCGCCGCGGCGACGACCGGCTGGGCTCTGTCCTTCTCGGAGAACTGCGGCTGCTCGGCGTACCAGGCCGCGTATGCCTTCACCTTGTCGACGTAGGACTTGGCGTCCTTCGGGACGCCGCGCGCGTCGAGCACCGCCTTGACCCC
Organism: Micromonospora sp. NPDC005291; assembly: GCF_040607415.1. Lineage (NCBI taxonomy): Bacteria > Bacillati > Actinomycetota > Actinomycetes > Micromonosporales > Micromonosporaceae > Micromonospora > Micromonospora sp. NPDC005291. Next base: position 437,478 of record NZ_JBEXGR010000002.1, on the reverse strand, counting down.
GGTCTGCTCCGCCGCGATGGCGGCTGGCCAGAGGTCACCGTCGAGGTCGGCTTCCCGAAGGTGGCCGACGTTCTCGCAGGTCCGGTGACCCAACGCGATGATGTTCGCCCGCCGGTCGGCGCGGTTGGCATCCGACGAGGGCCGCCACTTCTCCCACGCGGCCTGGTCGAGGCCGGCGATCTTGTCGGGGCCACCCTTGAAGCCGGACGCCGCCATGATCTGCGCGGCGAGCTTCGGCGGGTTGAGGGTGGGGCAGGACAGGGCCGCCTCCACGATGGCGGGCAGGTCGCCTTCCGGAACGGGCTCGCCGGCCAGCTTGTCCGGGTCGGCGGTGGCGGCCATTTCCACACCGACGGCCCCGCACGCCACGATGATGCCGACCAGGGCCACGATCTCGACGCGCTTCCGCGTTGACGATATGAGCCGTCGCCACGGGCGGTGCTGGCCACTTGCGGATTTTGTCATCGACTCACTCTTACGCTCAGGGGTGGAGAGGTCTCGTGCACATGACGGCACGGCAGCCACCCGGGTTCACAGCTGCTCGAATTTTCTTGGCGTGCCCTTGCCCGCATCGCCGTCGCCGGTCGATCGTCGCTGGCCTGCGGGATCGAAATCGAAGCCACGGCTGACGAGTGCCTCTCGCATGGCCCGCAGGGCGTAGAAGGTGCGTGACTTGACGGTGCCGGCCGGGACGTCGAGGGCGTCGGCGGCCTCGGATACCGACCGTTCCCGGAAGAAGATCTCGACCAGCGTGATGCGCAGCCGCTCGGGCAGGGAGTCGAGCGCGGCCCGGACCTCACGCGCGTCGAGGAGGCGCTCGATGGCGTCGTCCGGCTGCGCGTGATCATCGATGTAGCCGACCGGCAGCTCGGCTGGCCGGACGTCGGCGGAGCGCATCTGGTCGATCAGAATACGTTTGGCCACGGTGAACAGCCAGGCCCTGTTCCAGTGCCCCTCGGCGTTACGGGCTTCTGGATTCCGCCATGCCCGCAGCACCGTCTCCTGAACGATGTCCTCGGCACGGTGGACGTCGCCCCTGGTCAGTCGGGTCAGGAAGCTCAGCAGCACGGGCGCGTGGACCTGCTGCAGATGCCGCAGAGCGGCGACATCTTCGGGACGGTCCATGCTCGCACCCAGACCGTCCGCAGGGGAGTGGGCGCCAGCTGCCGTGCCGCTGGCACCGCTGACTTCTGGGGAGGGTCGCACGCGGCAAAGACTTGCACCGGGATCGCGGATTGTCTACTCAGCGACACATGACGGTGACAGCCTGGCCGGTTGGTGTCTGGGCTGTTCATCGCGGCGAGGTGTCCGGTGGCGTGGTGTCGGCCGTCCATCCCGCTCGCGGCGGTGACGACGATGTCGAGGCGGCGGCGGGTCTGGCGGTGGTGAGCTGCTCCGCCGAGGCCCGATCGTCGTGCTGAATACCGCCGGTGTGGCTTTCTGTGGCCCGTCTCTTGACTTCCCCTACAACCGGGCGTAAACAAAGCACAAGCAAAACGAAACGGCGGTGAAACAACAACATGTACGCCGAGGAACGACAGCAGGAGATCCTTCGCATCGCCCGGGACGTGGGCCGGGTCGAGGTGGCTGGCCTGGCCGACGGGCTCAACGTGACGTCGGAGACCATCCGCCGCGATCTCACCATCCTGGAGCGGGCCGGGGTGCTGCGCCGAGTCCACGGTGGAGCGATCCCGGTCGAACGGCTCGGGTTCGAGCCCGCGCTGGCGGCGCGTGACGCGGTGCTCATCGAGGAGAAGGAGCGCATCGCCAAGCTCGCCCTGAGCGAGGTGCCGGAGGAGGGCGCGATCATCCTCGACGCCGGCACCACCACCGCCCGGCTGGCCCAGCTGCTGCCGGTCGACCGAGAGTTGACCGTCGTTGTCAACTCGCCGGTCATCGCCACGACCCTCAGTACCTATGCCAACCTCAACGTCCTGCTGTTGGGTGGACGGGTCCGCGGGAAGACCCTCGCGACCGTCGACGACTGGGCGCTGTCGCCCTTGGCGAACCTCTACGTCGACGTCGCGTTCGTCGGGACCAATGGCATCTCGGTCGAGCGTGGGCTGACCACTCCGGACACGGCCGAGGCGGCGGTGAAGCGGGCGATGGTCCGCGCGGCCCGCCGCACGGTGCTACTCGCCGATCACACCAAGCTCGGCAACGACTATTTGGCCCGGTTCGCCGAGCTGGCCGACCTCGACCTGCTCATCACCGACAGCCGTGCCGACCTCGACCTGGTCGGTGACCTGGAGTCCGCGGGCGTTCGGGTGGTACGCGCATGATCGTCACCGTCACCCTCAACCCCAGCCTCGACCGGGCCGTGGAGGTCGATTCGCTCACCCGGGGCGAGGTCATCCGGGCTGCCACGGCCCACCTTGACCCCGGCGGCAAGGGCGTCAACGTGTCCCGTGCCCTGCTGGCCAACGGGGTGCCGTCGGTAGCAGTGTTGCCGTCTGGCGGCGACGAGGGCAACCAGCTCATCGGCCTCCTCAAGGCGGAGGGTGTGGAGGTCCTCGCCGTGTCGATCTCCGGACGCACCCGTTCCAACATCACCCTGGCTGAGCCCGACGGCACGGTCACCAAGATCAACGAGCCTGGTCCGGCCATGTGCCGCGCCGAGTTCGACGAGGTGATCGACCGCGTGCTCACCCGCGCCAGCGGCGCCGACTGGGTCGTGCTGTGCGGCAGCGTCCCGCCCGGTCTGCCCGCCGACGCCTACGCTCAGCTGTGCCGGAAGCTGCGCGCTGCCGGCGTCAGGGTCGCCGTCGACACCAGCGGTCCCGCCCTGCGCGAGGCCGCCCTGGCCGGGGCGACCCTCCTCAAGCCCAACCGCGACGAACTGGCCGAAGTGGTCGGCACCCCGCTGACGGACCTCGACGATGTGGTCGATGCCGCTCAGTGCCTGCGGGAATGGGGAGCCGGCACCGTCGTGGCCAGCCTCGGCGCTGACGGCGCTGTCCTCGTCGACGCCGAAGGGGTCCGCACCGGCACCTGTCCGGTCGCCCGGCCCCGCAGCACCGTCGGTGCCGGCGATGCGCTGCTCGCCGGGTTCCTCGCCGCGGGCGCGCAGGGTGCCGCCGCCCTCGCTGAGGGCCTGGCCTGGGGCGCCGCCGCGGTGAGCCTGCCCGGCAGCCGGATGCCCGGCCCCGCGGACCTGTTCCGCCACGACGTCACCATCCACCCCTAGCCGGACGAGCTCCTTCCCCTGCGCCCGTCTGGACCGCCACTCCTGAAGGAGATACCCCCGTGACCTCCTCCTCCTACACACCAGAGGTGAAGGGCCAGGGCCTCAGGGCCACGGTGCAACGCCTCGGCGGCTACTTGGCCGCGATGGTCATGCCCAACATCGGCGCGTTCATCGCCTGGGGCCTGATCACCGCACTGTTCATCCCGACCGGCTGGATCCCCAACAAGACCCTGGCCGAACTGGTCGGGCCGATAATCAGCATCCTGCTACCGGTGCTCATCGGCTACACCGGCGGTCGGCTCGTCCACGGCCAGCGCGGTGCCGTCGTTGCCGCGGTGGCGACCATGGGCCTCGTCGTCGGCGCGGATGTGCCCATGATCCTCGGCGCGATGATCATTGGCCCGCTCACGGCCTACATCCTCAAGCTGTTCGACGGCCTGGTCGAAGACAAGATCCGTCCCGGCTTCGAGATGCTGGTCGACAACTTCAGCGCCGGCATCATCGGCGCCGCGATGGCCATCGGCGGTGTCTACGGCATCGGCCCGGTGGTCGAATGGCTCACCAAGCAGGCCGGCTCGGGCGTCGACTGGCTCGTCGACAAGGACCTGCTGCCGCTGACCTCGGTGCTCGTCGAACCCGCCAAGGTGCTCTTCCTCAACAACGCCATCAACCACGGCGTGTTCGGCCCGCTGGGCATCGCCGAGGCGGCCGACAAGGGCAAGTCGATCCTGTTCATGATCGAGTCGAACCCCGGCCCCGGCCTCGGCCTGCTGCTCGCCTTCATGGTCTTCGGCCCCCGCGCGCTGCGGGCCAGCACCCCGGCCGCGATCATCGTGCAGTTCCTCGGCGGCATCCACGAGATCTACTTCCCGTACGTGCTGATGAAGCCGAAGCTGATCCTCGCCATGATCGCCGGGGGCGCCGCCGGCGTCGGCACCTTCGTGATCACCGGTGCGGGCCTGGTCGCCACCCCCTCGCCGGGCAGCATCTTCGCCTACCTCGCGGTCACCCCCAAGGGCGACTACTTCGGGGTCATTCTCGGCATCGTGATCGCCGCCGCCGTCACCTTCGCGGTCGCCTCGGCCCTGCTCGGCTTCGGCCGCGGCGAGCCCGTCGAGGCCGCTCTCGGCCCGGACGAGGAGACGGTTGCCCGCCCCGACGAGACCCTCAACAAGTCGGCGAAGCAGGAGGTCTGAACATCATGCCCACCATCAACGGCACTGAGATCAAGAAGGTCGTCGTCGCCTGCGACGCCGGTATGGGCAGCAGCGTGATGCTGGCCAGCCAACTACGGCGGCAACTGGCGAAGAGCGCGGTGACCGTCGAGCACACGCCGGTCAACTCGATCCCGGCGGACGCAGACGTGGTCATCTGCCACCAGGGGCTCGCCGCACGGGCCCGTGTCAGCGCGCCCGACAAGGTGATCGTGCCGATCCAGGTGTTCATCGGCGACCCGGCCGTCACCAGGGTCGTGAACGCGGTGCAGCGCGGTGGTGAACTGAGTGGCTGAGTTGCTGGCCCGTGACGCGATCCGGCTCGACGAGCGGGCCGGATCGCGGGACGAGGCGATTCGCCGCTGCGGCGCGGTACTCGTCGAGGTCGGCGCGGTCGCCCCGGCGTACGTGGACGCGATGCTCGCCCGCGAGCAGAGCGTCTCCACGTACATCGGGGAGGGCGTCGCCATCCCGCACGGCACGCTGAACAGCAAGGAGTCGGTCCAGCGCGACACCCTCGCGGTGCTGCGCTTCCCAGACGGCGTCGACTGGGACGGCTTCGACGTGCGGGTCTGCGTCGCCATCGCCGCGGCCGGCGACGGGCATGTGGACATCCTGGCCCAGCTCGCCTCGGTGCTGATGGATCCGGCGCAGGCGCAGCGGCTACGAGAGTCGACGAGTGCCGATGACGTGATCACTATTCTTGAAGGGAAGCCATCGTGAAGGTCGTCCGATTCCACGCGCCCGGTGACATCCGCATTGAGGACGCGCCCGAGCCCACGCCGGGCCCCACCGACGTGAAGATCCGCGTCCGGGCATGCTCCACCTGCGGCACCGACGTGAAGATCTCCCGCTTCGGCCACCACCACATCGCCCCGCCGCGCGTCATGGGCCACGAGATCGCCGGCGAGATCACCGAAGTCGGTGCCGACGTCACGGGCTGGCAGCCGGGGGACCGGGTCCAGGTCATCGCCGCCATCCCGTGCGGTACGTGCGCCGAGTGCCGGCGCGGCCGGATGACCGTGTGCCCCAACCAGGTGTCGATGGGATACCACTTCGACGGCGGGTTCGCCGAATACCTGGTCGTGCCGCACAACGTCCTCGACGTCGACGGGCTCAACCGGATCCCCGAGGGACTCAGCTTCGCCGAGGCGTCCGTCGCCGAGCCTCTCGCCTGCGTCCTCAACGGCCAGAATCTCGCCGGTGTGGGGGAGGGCGACGACGTGGTCGTCGTGGGCTCCGGGCCGATCGGCTGCCTGCATGTCCGCCTGGCCCGGGCGCGCGGCGCGACCCGGGTGTTCCTCGTCGACCTCAACCGCGAACGCCTCGACCTGGCCGCCAACCTGGTGCAGCCGGACGCGGCGATCTGCGGCGCCGAGACCGACGTCGTCGACGCGGTGCTCAAGCTCACCGAGGGCCGGGGCGCCGACGTCGTCATCACCGCCACGGCCGCTGGCGCCGCCCAGGAGCAGGCGGTGCAGATGACCGCGCGGCAGGGCCGGATCAGCTTCTTCGGCGGCCTGCCGAAGGACAAGCCGGTCATCTCCCTGGACTCCAACCTCGTGCACTACCGCGAACTGACCGTCGTCGGTGCCAACGGCTCCAGCCCGGAGCACAACAAGGAAGCGCTGCGACTCATCGCCAACGGCTCCGTGCCGGTCGCCGACCTCATCACCCACCGCCTGCCGCTCGACCGCGCCCTCGACGCCTTCGGCATCGTGGCGCGCGGCGAAGCGATCAAGGTGACGATCGAACCGTAGGAGGATCCGTTGCCCACCAGAACAGTCCTCGTCGGCTCCGCCAGCGGGCTGCACGCCCGCCCGGCGGCGCTGTTCGTCGCCGAAGCGGCGAAGCAGCCGGTGCTGGTCACCATCCGCACCAGCGACAAGAAACCCGTGCCGGCCCGCAGCATGCTCGCCGTGCTGTCGCTCGGCGCCAAGAAGGGCACCGAGGTCACCCTGGAGGCCGACGGCGATGACGCGCAGGCCGCCGTCGACACCCTGGCCGACCTCCTCGAACGTGATCTGGACGCCGTCGATGCGTGAACTTCGGGGGATCGGGGCCAGCCCCGGTGGTGCGGCGGGGCCGGTCTACCGGCTGGCCCCGCCTCCGGCCCTGCCGCCGTTGGTGGAGACCGTTGATCCCGGGGCCGAGAAGGCGGCCGTCCGGGCCGCGGTCCTCGCCGTCGCCGCCGACCTGACCCGTCGCGCCGACACCGCCCTGGACGCGACCGCCGCCGAGGTCCTGCGCGCGCAGGTCATGATGGCGCAGGATGAGACGCTCATCGACGCGGCCGACATCGCCATCGAGGGCGGTGCGGACGCGCCGCACGCGATCACCGACGTGCTCGCCGGGCACCGGGCCGCCTTCGAAGCCGCGGGCGGGTACCTCGCCGAGCGGGTCAGCGACCTTGACGACCTGCGGGACCGCCTCGTCGCGGCGTGCCTGGGGCTGCCGATGCCGGGCGTGCCGGACCCTGGCCATCCGTACCTGCTCATCGCCCGTGACCTGGCGCCCGCCGACACCGCCGGCCTCGAACCGGCCCTGGTGCTGGGCCTGGTCACGGCCGAGGGCGGGCCGACCAGCCACACCGCGATCCTGGCCCGGACACTCGGTATCCCGGCCGTGGTTCGCTGCGCGGGCATCCTGGACGTGCCCGACGGCACGTTGGCCAGTCTCGACGGCGCGAGCGGCGTCGTGGTGGCCGGCGTCTCCGCCGAGACGGTGACCACTGTTAACGCGGACCGGCTCGCGGAGATCGAACGCCGCGCCCGCTCCCAAGGCCCCGGGCGGACCGCGGACGGCCATCCCATCGCGCTACTGGCCAACATCGGCTCCGCCCGCGACCTCACCGGCGAGGTTGAAGGCGTCGGCCTGTTCCGCACCGAGCTGCTCTACCTCGACCGCAGCGACCCGCCGTCGCACGAAGAGCAGGTCGCCGCGTATCGCGACGTCTTCGCCGCGCTGCCCGGCCGCAAGATCGTCGTGCGCACCCTCGACGCCGGCGCCGACAAGCCGCTGCCGTTCCTGCGTTTGGCCGATGAACCCAACCCTGCGCTGGGCATCCGTGGTCTGCGGATCGCGCGGCAGACACCCTCCGTGCTTACCACGCAGCTGGCCGCAATCGCGGCGGCGGCTGCGGCGGCGGACGCCGACGTTTGGGTGATGGCGCCGATGGTCGCCACGGCGGCGGAGGCGGCCGCGTTCACTGAGTCCTGCCGCGAGCACGGCCTGCCGACCGCCGGCGTGATGATCGAGGTGCCGGCCGCGGCCCTGCGCGCCAGCCAGGTGCTGTGCCACGTGGACTTCCTCAGCGTCGGCACCAACGACCTCAGCCAGTACACGTTCGCCGCTGACCGCATGTGCGGCGACCTCGCTGAACTGCTCGACCCGTGGCAGCCCGCGCTGATCGCGCTCCTCGCCTCCTGCGCGGCAGCCGGCGTCGAGGCGGGCAAGCCGGTCGGTGTGTGTGGAGAGTCCGCCGCGGATCCCGATTTCGCCCTGGTACTGGCAGGCCTGGGCATCACCAGCCTGTCCATGGCGCCCCGCAGCATCCCGGCGGTGCGCGATTCCCTGGCCGCGCACACCCTGGACGACTGCCGCCAGATCGCCGAGGCGGCCCTGGCCGCCCCCAGCCCGGAGGCAGCCCGGGCGGCGGCGGCCGGTGCTTCGCGCCGACTCCGGTACGGCGACGTCGTGTCCGTGCGGTGAGCCGGTCACGGTCACCGACGATTCGTCATGATCGCAACACCGCTGTCACCGGCCCAGTGGTTACGGACTAGCAGGGGTGCGGTTGGCCATCAAGGTTCGAAACCTGCCGCGCCCACACCTTGACCAGCAAGCGAAACGAGCCACCGGGTGACCGGTGGCCCGTTTCGTCTCAGCCGTTCGTTCAGACTTCGGCGAGCGTCAGCGTGACTTGCGCCGCCTGCCGCATCGGATCACGCCCCGTCCAAGTGGACGTAGACCCGATCAAAGCGCAGTTCGGCCAGATCCTGGCGCGGAATCACCCAGCTGATGAGGTTCTGCTCTCCGCCGTTGAACATGTCGGTGCCATCCGCCGAGGCCAGCAGAACCCAGTCCTCGTCCTTCGGTGGTTCCGTGCCGGGGTCCGGCGGATTTACGGCCTTCAAGGCTGCGTCGATGGGACCGTTGTTGAGCTCGATGGGACAGCCGCCCAACTGCACCCCTCTTGTGCCGAGTGGGTATACCTGCGAGTCTTCCCACGCCCTGGCCAGGTCCTTGCCGCCCGGATGCTCGGGAGTGGTGCTGTCGTCGGCAGGGTGGGAAGGGTGATAGGGGACGATCGTCAGACGCAGACTCTCCACGGGCCACGGGCCATCTTCGTCTTCATCGTCTTCGTTCTCGTCTTCGTCTTCGTCTTCGTCGATCCAGGGTCGCTCGGCGATGGCTGCTCCGGCGGGGACATACAGCACCGTGCCTCCGAGGTCGCAACACGCGTCGCCGTCGTTGTGGGAGAACAGCAGCAGCTGACCGTCGGAGGGCAGGGGCAGGTCTGTCGCCTCGGCAGGCAGGGCCGCGCAATCGATCGAGGTGACAAGTGTGAACGGTGGGTGGGGCACGTCGGCCGGAAGCCACGGATTGCCACCCCACCGGCCCGCCACCGGCCCGTCTCCGTAAGGGAGGAGCGTCGCAAACGGGCGGAGGCCGCTAATCCATCGTTCGACATCGGCTGGCGGGATGCTCTGCTCGGCCGCCTTGGCGCGGAACGGATCGATGAAATTTTGCGAGTACGTGGAACTCATGCGCGGCAGTGTAGAGATGAGCCCCGACAGCCCAGGGCGACGGTGGCTGTGGCACTGCAATGTCGTCCACCTACAACAAGGACTACTGGCACAAGTCCAATGGCTCGATGCCGTTGAACCACCACGAACCCAACTTCAACGGCCACACGTTCCAGTACGGCTACGAAGCAATGCCGGCAGGGCGCCAAACACGAGGGAAAGGCCGCCCAACTCGCTGATCCCGACCCATGCGATGTCGTCATGCTCCTCGGGTGCACGGTTGGTGGGAGAGCCGACCCAGTCTCCGATTTGCCAGACGCCCACGTGGACGGCGTCCTCGCCACTGCCGGCATGCAGGTCGCCCAACCGTGACGAGGACTCCGCCACAATCTGAACCCCTAGCTCCTCGTGCATCTCACGCGCGAGGGCCTGTAGTTCCGACTCACCCGCTTCGACGTGCCCCCCGGGCAGATCCCAGAGATCCGGGTATGCCCGGCGGGTCGGGCTGCGGTGTACCAGCAGGACCGCGCCGTTCTCCACGAGTGCGCCGCAGACGACGACATGCATGACGGGATTAGAGCACAGGGATAGGACAAGCTTGCTCCAGCCAGAGGGCACGCGCAGACAGCCGGCTCTGCCGCCGAGCGTGCACCGGTCACCGGTGCTGGGGTGTTGCGGCCGCGGGTAGGTTCCCAGGATGATCGCCATCCATGACGGCCGCCCGCTTCTTTTCCTGGACGTCGATGGCCCGCTGATCCCGTTCCGGGCTCGGCCGATCGGGCGCACGCCCGCCACGGGTGACGGCATCGCGTCGGCAGAGACGTCGGGCAGTCCGCTGATGGATCGCCTTGAGCCGGCGGACGGTCGCACGTTGCTGGGGTTGGGATGCGAGCTGGTTTGGGCGACTACCTGGATGGCCGACGCGAACGACATCGTCGCGCCACGGCTCGGGCTGCCGCAGTTGCCCGTTGTCGATTTCCCGGACGACGACGAGATGCCTGAGCGCGGGCTGCATTGGAAGACGCCCGGGTCCGTCAATGGCTCGGAAGTCGGTAGCACTCCGTGATCGGTCTCACTCTCACGCTGCTGACAGGGCGCGCAGCGGCCGTGAGCACGGCGAAACGTCGGCATTGACGCGTGGTGAACGACGGCTATCCCGGAGGGCGGTCCTGCGCCGATCATTGCCCCAGATCGATGTGAGTCATTCTCACCTCCGAGCGGAACGCCCGGGCACGGACGGCGAGGGGCCGGCACCGGCAGCCGGGCGTACCGAACGGCCCGACTCCGCGTCCCCGGAGGATCGCCATGCCCAGACCCGCCCTTCGCGCCCGGCTCGCAGCGTTCACCGCCGCCGCCCTGACCGCGAGCGTCCTGACGGTCATCCCGCCGTCACCGGTGCTCGCCGCCACCACCTTCACCCCCGACGACTACTGCCTCGGTCAGTGCGCCGACATCCTGCCCCCCGGGCAGAACGGCAACGCCACGCTGGTCGCCATCCTGGCCCACCAGACGCTCGGCACTCGCCCGGCACACTCCAGCGACCAGCTCGACGAGTACGCGAACCTGGTCTACAACTACGCCGGGCTGACCGACGAGCAGATCGCCCACTTCTACAACGACGCCTCGTTCGGCGTCCCCGCCGCGCAGGTCGAGAGCACCATTTCACCGCGGGCGGACGTCACCATCGTGCGGGACAAGGCGACCGGCGTCCCGCACGTCACCGGCACCACCCGCGCCGGCACCATGTTCGGCGCCGGCTACGCTGGAGCACAGGACCGGCTCTGGGTGATGGACCTGCTGCGGCATGCCGGTCGCGGCACGCTCACCTCGTTCGCTGGCGGCGCACCGGGCAACCGTGAGCTGGAGCAGAGCATCTGGGCCAACTCGCCCTACTCGGAGGCGGACCTCCAGGCGCAGGTGAACGCGCTGCGCCTCAAGGGCACCCGGGGCCAGCAGCTCTACACCGACGTGGTCGACTACATCGCCGGCATCAACGCCTACGTCGACAAGTCGATCGCCGACGACAACTACCCCGGCGAGTACGTGCTGACCGGCGCTGGCAAGCCGACGCACTTCACCATGACCGATCTGATCGCCACCGCCGGTGTGGTTGGCGGGCTCTTCGGCGGGGGCGGTGGCAGCGAGATCCAGTCCGCGCTGGTCCGGGTGGCCGCCCGGGCCAAGTACGGCACCACCGAGGGCGACCGGGTCTGGCAGGCGTTCCGCTCGCAGAACGACCCGGAGGCCGTGCTCACGCTGCACGACGGGCAGAGCTTCCCGTACGGCGCGACACCGCCGGGCGCGACCAGCGCGGTGCTTCCGGACGCCGGCACGGTGACCGCCGAGCCCCTCGCCTACGACGCCAGCGGCGGGGCCGCCGCCCGCGCCGGTGCCAGCACCGCCACCGAGGGTCTGCTCGGCGGGCTGTCCAACCTGCGCGCGCACGGCATGTCCAACGCGGTGGTGGTCTCCGGCCGGCACACCACCACCGGCAACCCGGTCGCCGTGTTCGGCCCGCAGACCGGCTACTTCGCCCCGCAACTGCTCATGCTTCAGGAACTCCAGGGGCCGGGGATCAGCGCGCGCGGCGCCGCGTTCGCCGGGCTGAACCTCTACGTGCTGCTCGGCCGCGGCCAGGACTACGCCTGGAGCGCCACCTCCGCCTCCCAGGACCTGACCGACACGTACGCCGTGCCGCTGTGCACCACCGACGGCAGCGCCCCGACGCTGCGCTCCAACCGCTACCTCCACCGGGGCCAGTGCCTGGCGATGGAGGTGCTGGAGCGGCGCAACTCCTGGTCGCCGACGTTGGCCGACTCCACCCCGGCCGGCTCGTACACGCTGCGCGCGCTGCGCACCAAGTACGGGCTGGTGGCCTACCGGGGCCTGGTGAACGGGCAGCCGACCGCGTTCACCAGGCTGCGCTCGACCTACCGGCACGAGGCCGAGTCGGCGATTGGCTTCCAGGCGTACAACGACCCGTCGGCCATGGGCAGCGCGGCGGCGTTCCAGGCGTCCGCGGCCAACGTCGGGTACGCGTTCAACTGGTTCTACGTCAACTCGACCGAGGCGGCGTACTTCAACTCCGGCTCGAACCCGGTCCGGCCCGCCACCGCCGACCCGAACCTGCCGACGAAGGCCGAGCCGGCCTACGAGTGGGTGGGCTGGAACCCGGACACCAACGACGCCACCTACACCCCGCCCTCGACCCATCCCCAGTCGGTCAACCAGGACTACTACGTCAGCTGGAACAACAAGCAGGCGCGGGACTTCGGCGCGGCGGACGGCAACTTCAGCTTCGGCTCCGTACACCGGGGTCAGCTGCTCGACGGCCCGGTGCGCGCCGCGATCGCCCAGCGAAAGCTCGGCCGCGCCGACGTCGTCAAGATCACCGCAGACGCGGCGGTGACCGACCTGCGCGGCCAGCAGGTCCTCGGCGAACTGCTGCGGGTGCTCGACAGCACGCCGGTCACCGATCCGGCGCTGGTCGACGCGGTGAGCAAACTGCGGGCCTGGCAGCAGGCCGGCACCCGCCGGGTGGAGACGTCACCTGGCTCCAAGGTCTACCAGCACGCCGACGCCATCCGGATCTTCGACGCCTGGTGGCCGTTGCTGGCCGCAGCCCAGTTCCGCCCCGGCCTCGGGCCCGACCTGTATGCCGCCCTGGTCGACGCCATCGAGGTGAACGAGGCACCGTCCGGCGGCCAGAACGGCGGGCGTGACGGCGCCGTGAGCTGGGCGCCGCAAGGGCAGGCGCACAAGGGCTCCTCGTTCCAGTACGGCTGGTGGGGCTACGTCGACAAGGACCTGCGCACCGTCCTCGGCGACCCCGTCGCCGGCGGGTTGGGGCGCGCGTACTGCGGCAACGGCAACCTCGGCGCGTGCCGACAGGGGTTGCTCGCCACGCTCGGCCAGGCCGCCACGGTGCCGGCCACCACGGTCTACCCAGGTGACACGTCCTGCGGGGCCGGCGACCAGTGGTGCGCCGACTCCATCGCCCAGTCGGGGCTCGGCGGCATCACCCACCCGCTGATCGCCTGGCAGAACCGTCCCACCTACCAGCAGGTCGTCTCGTTCCCGGCGCGCCGGGGTGACAACGTCACGAACCTGGCGCAGGGCCGTCCGGCCACCGCGTCCAGCACCCAGTTCCTGACCAGCAACACCCCGGGCAAGGCGGTCGACGGCAGTCTCGGCAGCCGGTGGTCCAGCAGCTACAACGACAACCAGTGGCTCAGGGTTGACCTCGGCACGGCCCGGACGGTCAGCCGGGCGGTGCTGCGCTGGGAGGCCGCGTACGGCACCGAGTACCGGATCGAGGTCTCCGGCGACGGCACCTCCTGGCAGCCGGTGTTCAGCACCACCACCGGCAACGGCGGCGTCGACAACGCCACCTTCGCGCCGGTCAGCGCCCGCTACGTGCGGGTGTACGGGGTCAAGCGGGCCACCTCGTACGGGTTCTCGCTCTACGAATTCGAGCTCTACGGACGGTGACCACGTCTGGAGGGCCGGCGGGAATCACCCGCCGGCCCTCCGGGGCGTGCGCAGCGCCATGGCCGGCGGGCAGGGCAAGCCGGCGTTCCCGAACACGACGAGGCCCGAGGAAACCGGATGCAGAACCTCAAGGTCGCGTGACATTCCTGGTGGGCACGGACGGGGACCGGGCGCGCGAGGCGCTGGATGGGTCCGCGGATGAACAGGTTGAGCGGTAGCGCATCCATCGGCAGGCGGCGGGGCCGACGTGTGCGGACAATGGTGAGAGTGGCACCTGCATTCGTCCTGCACCACCACCGCAAACCACGACCGCACTTTGACCTGCGGCTTGAGGAGGGCGGTGTGCTGCGCTCCTGGGCGGTGCCTCGCGGCCTGCCGGACAGCCCCAACGGCAACCGGCTCGCGATCCCCGTGCCCGACCACCACCTCGATCACCTCACCTACGAGGACGCCGACAAGTCGATCGTCGACATCGGCACCTGGGAGGAGCACGACCGCACCGAGCGTCGAATGCTGTTCACGTTGAACGGCCGCACCAGCCGGCGGCGATACGCGCTCATCAGGACCGGTGAGGGCTGGCTGCTCCACCTGACGAAAGAGCAGCCTCCGGACGAGCGCGGTTAGAAGCCTCCCGAGGTCCGCCCGTACTCCTTGGGTCGGGTTGTCGGTGCGGTGTAGGGCCAGGATGGCGTGCGCGATCGTGGCGGGGCGCTGCCGGGCACACCGTTGGCGCCTCCGCGGCCTCAACGACGGGTCTTCACATCTTGGCAGCGGCCCGCGCCTCCGCTACCGTCCTTGGGAACGCTCCCATGAACTTAGATACATCTATGTGATCAGGAGGAAACACGTCGTGGCTATCCTCTCCCCCCGACGCCACAGATGGGCGGCCCTCAGTGTGGCGGCCGTCGCGGGCGCCACCGCCGCCGGCGTCTGTCTCGCGGTCGGCGGCGCGTCCGCCGGCACGGTGTCCGGACCGCTCTACCGCGACCCGAGCTCGGCCGTTGTCCGCTGGGTCGCCGCCAACCCCGGCGACTCGCGTGCCGCCGTCATCCGCGACAAGATCGCGAGTCAGCCGCAGGCCCGCTGGTTCGCCAACTTCAACCCGTCGACCGTGCAGTCCGAGGTCTCCGGGTTCATCGGCGCCGCCAACGCGGCGCAGCAGATCCCGGTGCTGGCGGTGTACGAGATCACCAACCGGGACTGCGGCGGGGCCAGCGGCGGTGGGGCACCGGACCTCAACCAGTACCAGACGTGGGTGTCCAACTTCGCCAGAGGGCTGGGCAACCAGACGGTCATGATCATCCTGGAGACCGACGCGCTCGCCCTGCAGACGTGCCTGAGTGGCGGCGAGATCAGCGCGCGCAACCAGGCGATCACGACGGCCACCCGGACCATCAAGTCGGCCAACCCCAACGCCAAGGTGTACCTCGACGGCGGCCACTCCACCTGGAACAGCGCGGGTGAGACGGCCAACCGGCTCCGGGCGGCCGGCGTGCAGTACGCCGACGGTTTCTTCACCAATGTGTCGAACTACAACTCCACCTCCGGCGAGGCGAACTTCGGCCGGTCGGTCATCTCCGCCCTCAACGGCATGGGCATCTCGGGCAAGCGCCAGGTCATCGACACCAGCCGCAACGGGGGTGCGAGTGGGGACTGGTGCGGCGACGACAACTCCGACCGGCGCATCGGGCAGTACCCGACGACGAATACCGGCGACAGCAACATCGATGCGTACCTGTGGGTGAAGCCGCCGGGGGAGGCAGACGGCTGCCGCTACACGGCCGGTTCGTTCCAGCCCGACCTGGCCTACAGCCTGGCCAACGGCGCGCCCAACCCGCCCACCACCGCGCCGCCGACGACCGCTCCGCCGACCACTGCCCCGCCAACCACTGCCCCGCCAACCACGGCCCCGCCGACGACCGCGCCGCCGACCACGGCTCCGCCGACCACGGCTCCTCCCACCACGCCGCCGCCGACGGGTAACGGCTGCTTCGCGTCGGTGTCGGTCAACCAGTGGTCCGGCGGCTTCACCGCGAGCGTGACGGTCACTGCCGGTTCTGCTGACATCAACGGCTGGACCGTGACCATCACGCTGCCCGGCGGCGCCGCGATCACTGGCGCCTGGAACGCCCAGGCCAGCGGCACCAGCGGAACCGTCCGGTTCACCAACGTGAGCTACAACGGACACGTCGGCGCCGGGCAGTCGTCCAACTTCGGCTTCCAGGGCACCGGCACCGGCCCGGGCGCGACGGCCACCTGCGCGGCCGGCTGACCCCACCAGATGCCACGGCCCGGCGCGGAGGACCACTCTTCGCGCCGGGCCGGGCGGCGGTGACCGACGGCGACGTCTATCTCGTGTCAATCGGCGCGCCCGTGGTGCCCCTGCGGACAGCCACCACGGTGCGTGTGCGCGGGCTGGCGCCAGGCGGCGTCACGCCGTGCGGTAATCGCCGGTGAGCCGACCGAGCTTCATGGCCAGGTGCAGGCACAGCCGCTCGTTGCCGTCCTTCAGGTCGGTACCGGCGAGCTGTTCCACCCGTTGCAGCCGGTAGTAGAGGGTGGTCCGGTGCAGCCGGAGCTTCTCGGCGGTCGCGTGCGCGTTGCCCGCCAGGTCGAGGTAGGCCTCCAGGGTCTCCAGCAGCACCTGGTGTGCGTCGTCGCGCAGCAGCCGCTCCAGCCCGGGATGGACGCCCGCGACGTCGAGGTGCTGACTGTCCAGTTGGGACAACACCCGGTAGATGCCCAGGCCGGCCCAGGAGACCACCGGGCCCAGCGCGGGCAGTTGCGTACCGACCCGGGCCGCCTGCGCGGCCTCCTGGTAGGACTCGACCGCGCTGGACAACCCGGCGCGGGGCTGGCCGATCCCGGTCACGGTCCGGTCCACCGAGGCCAGGCCGCGGGTCGCGGTGCCCAGCGCCTCGTCCAGGTGCCCGGCGGACGCCTCCGGCGAGGGGCGGCCGGCGACCCGGTCGCCGCAGACCAGCAGCACCCCGTGGTCGTGCCAGACCAGGTGCAGCGTCTCCCGCACCCCGATCCACCGGCGGGTGGTGACCAGGGCCTGTTCCAGGGCGATCCGGGCCACCTCGTCGGGCTGCCGCCCGCCGGCCGGCACGAGCTGGGCGACGAGCGCGACGGTCGACCCGTCGGCCGCCACCATGCCCTCCTCCAGCAGCGCCCGCGCCGCGTGCTCGCGCGCCTGCCGGCTCTCCACCAGTAGGGTGCGGGTTGCCTCGGTCTCCCGCTGCGAGGCGAGCTCACCGAGCAGGTTCTCCCGGTACAGGGCCAGCGACAGGTCGGTGAAGGCGCCGGTCGCGGTGGCGATGTCGGCGTCGGTCATCGAACCGTCCGCGTCGATGAACCAGACGAACCCGAGCAGCAGGTCGTCGTGCCGGATCGGCACGCAGACCCTCGCCAGCAGGTCCAGGTCGGCGCAGGCGGGGGTACGGACCGGCGCGCGCGCCGTGAGCACGCCCATGCCCCGGAACCAGGCGATCACCTCCGGCGTCGTCTGCCGGCGCAGGATCGACATCCGGCGGACGTCGTCCATCGGGCCGTCGTGCTCGCTGTAGGCGACCACCCGCTGCCGCCGGTCTTCGATGAGGGCGGGTCTCCCCACCCGGGCGGCGACGGCGTCGACGATTCGCTGGAGCTCACCGTGCATGTATCTCCCCTGGTTGCGCTGCGTGACAGGGATCGCGCGACCGCCAGTCCTTACCCTCCGGTGCGGGTGGGTCATCGCGCAAGGTCCACTGTCGAAGTCGCGACAAAATGACGGGCGGCAACGCGACTGTTCCGGCATCTGTCCGAAGACCGGAGGCGACAGGCGTTCCTAGGGTTCCGGTATGGACCGCACCAGCGCCGCCGCGCACAGTGCGGGCGTGATGACGGGTGGTGCCGGCGCGGAGAGGGGATTCCCGAGTGGGAACTGGTAGGCCCTGGCGGGGCGTGCTGGTCGCCATCACCACGCCGTTTCGCGCCGACCTGTCGGTCGACTTCGACCAGCTCCAGGAACACGTCCGTTGGCTCGCCGCCGAGGGGTGCCACGGCGTCGTGCCGTGCGCATCGATGGGGGAGTACCGGGCCCTTTCCGACGACGAGCGGGCCGCCGTGGTGCGGGCGACGGTGCAGGCCGCGCCGTCCGGCTGCGCGGTGGTGCCCGGCGTCGGCGGCTACGGCAGCAGGCAGGCCCGCCGCTGGGCGGAGCAGGCCGCCGAGGCCGGAGCCCACGGCGTGCTCGCGCGGCCACCCGACGGGCCCGCCGCCCGCGCCGCCGACGTGGTCGCCCACTACCGGGAGGTGGCGGCGGTCGGCCTGCCGGTGGTCGCCCACAACGAACCGTACGACACCCGGCTGGACCTCACGCCGGACCTGCTGGCGACCGTCGCCGAGATCGACGGGATCGTCGCGGTCAAGGAGGTCACCGGCGATGTACGCAGGCTGCACCGCCTGCGGGACCTCTGCCCGCACGTCGACGTGCTGGTCGGCGCCGACGACGTGGTGCTCGAACTGGTGCTGTGCGGCGCCACAGGATGGGTCGCCAGCCTGCCCAACGCGTTGCCCCGCCAGGCCGTGCGCCTGTACGAGTTGTGCGTCGCCCGCGACCTGGGCCGGGCGCTGCCGCTCTACGCCGAGCTGCACCCGATCCTCGGCTGGGCCTCCCGGCCCGAGTCCGTGCAGGCCGTCAAGCTCGCCATGGAGTGCGCCGGGCGGTTCGGCGGCCGGTGCCGCCCACCGCGCGGACCCCTGTCCGGGCCCGCCGCCGACCGGGTCCGCCGGGACGTGCTGCGGGCCCTCGCGGCGACCGCCGAACCGGCTTCCGGGGCCCGCGCTGGCTGATCCGCCGGTGGGCGCCGGTCCTTCAGGTGTCGGAAGTCGCAGGCCCACCTGCCGACATCTGCACGGTGACCGGCACCGGCCCGCCCTCCTAGATTCGCTGCGTGGCCTGCTGACAGGTGTTCCGCGATACCCCCACCCGGGACGCCAGCGCCGCGTTTCCCTCCGACGAGAGGTGGTTCCGTGCACCGTCCTACCCCCAACCGAACCCGACTGAGGCGGGCCGTGCTGGCCGCAGTCGTGGTGACCACGCTCGTAGCGACCGGGGCGGCGCAGGCCGCCGCGGCCCCGGCCAACCCGGCCGGCGGCACCGCGCCGTTCCAGGTCCTCGACCCGCAGGCCTGGCAGAACCCGGACACGATGACCTGGAACGACTACAAGGCCGTGCCCGGCAAGAACTGGGCCGACCCGAGCGTGTCGGGCTCGGTCCGCAACTTCAAGATCGCCCTGGTGGCGCTCGACTATCCCGACCAGACGTTCGCGGTCTCCCAGCGGGCCCGCTCGACGGTCTTCGGCAACCCCCAGTCGGTCGCGACCAACATCCCCCGGGCGGACGTGCCGACGTTCTACCAGGACTTCCTGAACACGCCGAACACCCTCAACAAGGGCCACACCCTGCACGAGTACTGGATGCAGGACTCCAACGGCCGCTACGGCGTCGACCTCGCCGGGTTCGGGCCGTACGAGATGCCGGCCAAGTCCTACCAGTACGGGCTGGACAACGGGTTCAACCCGGGCGCCTGTCCGAGCGGGGACGTGTGCGGCAAGAACATCCGCACCGACGGCCTGGGCGCCTGGCGGGCGGCCGTCGGCGAGGAGGTGGCCAACCAGTACGAGCTGGTGTTCATCCTCAGCGCCGGCCAGGACGAGTCATCGACCTGGCAGGAGTTCGGGCAGATGATCTTCCAGAACAAGGAGGACGTGCCGGATGCCTGGGGCCCGCCGGACCCCAACCTACCGAACTGGGCGAAGACCCGCTACGTGGACTGGACCTCGTGGAAGGCGGCGGCGACACTGTGGCCGAACGCCGGCGGCGGCTCCTCGACGCAGGGGGAGAGTTCCGGCATGGGCGTCTATGCCCATGAGCTGAGCCATCTGCTCGGCATCGGCGACAACTACAACAACCCGTACGGCGAGCCGCTGCGCAGGGCGTACACCGGGATCTGGAGCATGATGTCGCGCGGGTCGTTCAACGGCCCGGGCGGTCCGCACACCCGCTGGCAGATCCCGCCGACCAAC
The DNA here is from genome assembly GCF_040607415.1 of Micromonospora sp. NPDC005291. Classification (NCBI taxonomy): domain Bacteria; kingdom Bacillati; phylum Actinomycetota; class Actinomycetes; order Micromonosporales; family Micromonosporaceae; genus Micromonospora; species Micromonospora sp. NPDC005291. The sequence goes on along the minus strand of NZ_JBEXGR010000002.1, from coordinate 417,769 downwards.
GGCGGCTCGATGGGCTCGTTGCACACCGTGCGGGACAAGATCAAGATAGGCCTGCTCGGCGAGGAGCACGTGCTACGGCTGTCCCGGGAGTCGCTCGCCTCCTCGGGCATGGTGGTCGCGCAGGTCACCGCCCGCGCGGTCGACGCCGGCCCGAAGGGCCTGACCGGCGTGAACATCGCGCTGAACAAGGACCTGTCGCCGACGTGCGGCGTCAGCACCGACCCGCTGTGCGACGGCGGCAACTTCAACAACTACACCGTCGAGGTCGTCGACCGGATGGGCGCGGATTCCTTCACCCCGGACAGCGGCGTGCTGCTGAGCAAGACGAAGAACGCCGACAGCGCACCGTTCCAGTGGGTGGTGGACGCCAACCCGCAGGACATCGACATGATCGACTTCTATCGCCCGGACGGCACCCCGCAGAAGATCACCATGGGTGACTACCGGCAGCTCTCCGACGCGCTGTTCCACGCCGGCGCGGACACCGGCAGTCAGTACGAGTACGTCGACGAGGCCAACCGGCTGCACTTCTACATCATCGACCTCAAGCGGGACTCGGCCGGCTCGCTGTCCTACACCGTGGCGGTGCGCTCGCTGAACGGCACCGGCGGGCCGAGCAGCCACGGCGTGACACTGGGCAAGGGCGAGGTGACCAGCGGCGGCAAGCCGACCAACCGCGGGGCGACCTGCTCGTTCGAGCTGACCAACACCGGTTCGTACTCGGCCGGCGGGCAGCAGCACCCGGAGAACGTCAGCGCGTACCTCAAGTCGGACGTCTACCGCCTGTCGGCGGAAGTGGCCGGCAAGGGCTGGCGGACCTGGCTGCCCAACCAGCTCGCCACCGCGCAGTTCGGCAAGGCCACCACGGTCAAGGTGTCGGTGGGTGCCACCGCCGCCGCCGCGGACACCGGTTTCGTGAAGCTCACCGCGACCTCGGAGAGCGACCCGACGAAGACCGTGACCAAGCAGTGCCGAGTCGAGAAGTCCTGACCGGCGCCCGAGGTTGACCCGTTCCTGCCGGGTCCGCGGCGGCCTGCCGCCGCGGACCCGGCAGGCGGACAAAGAGGAGGACGACGTGCGGCGAAGCACCATGACACTGCTGCCCCTGCTGCTGGCCGGCGCAACCGGCTGCGGCGCCGTCGGCGCCGCCCAGGAGACGGTCTCCCCGACGACCGTCCGGGTCCTGGTTCGCGACATCAACATCCGGGCCGCGGGCGTGGACTGCGCCGGCACCGGTCCCTACCTGCATTTCCACAACCGGGCGCAGTTCCGCGTGCTCGACGCGGACGGCGCGGCGCTGGCCACCGGGCGGCTGCCGGCGGGGACTGCGGTGGCCGCCTTCGCCGAGGACCTGGGAGTCGAGCGCGTGCCCACCTACTGCGAGTTCGCCGTCGGTGTGCGCGTGCCGCAGCGGGCCTCCTACCGCCTGGAGGTGGACGGCCGGCCGGCGCTCGACCTGACGCCGGACAGCAGCGAGGGCCCGGCGCTGGTGGCGGTGGTCCCGTCATGAGGCAGGCCCTCCTGCCGCTGTTGCTGGCGGCGGCGCTGCTGGGCGGATGCAGCACGCCCCCGCCCGAGCCCGCGCCGGCGCCCGCCGGAGGGGCTGCGGCGCTGCCCGGGCCGGTCCCCGCCGACCTGGCGTTGCGCCCGGCGCCCGGCACCGCTCCGGCCGCCCCGGCGTTCACCGGCGCGCTGACCGACGGCACACCGTTCGCCGCCGCCGAGCTGTGGGCGCAGCGTCCCGTCGTGCTCACCTTCTTCAACTCCTGGTGCACCACCTGCGCCAGCCGCCAGGCCGCCCTCAGTGAGCTTGCGCGCAACTATCGGGACCGGGTGGTCTTCGTCGGCGTGGCCGGCGCGGACCAGGCCGACGAGGTCCAGGACTACCTACGCGCTCACCGGGTGGAGTATCCGGTCGTCCTGGACGACCAGCAGACGATCTGGCGTTCGTACGCGGTGCGGGAGCCGCCGGCCGTCGTGCTGGTGGCCAAGGGTGGCGCCCTGCTGCGCGGCTGGCCGGGTGGCCTGGACGCCCCGGCACTCGACCAGCGGCTGCGGGAGTTGGTGCTGGTTGGCCAGCCGTAGTCCCGACGCCCAGGCACCTCGGTGCGGCCCGACCCGGCACCGGTCGGCGTCGCACCGAGGCTTCCCCGTGCCCGGGGCACGGCTGCCCGCCACGTCCGCTTCCCGTCGGGCGAGGGAGCACCCCGTCGAACCACACCCGGCGAAGTTCCTACACGTGCAGGTGGTGGCACAGGCCACCGGCTCGTAGCGTACGCAGCCTCGGACATATCAAGGAGACTGCATGGCTACAGTGGGAACGCGCTGGCGCAGAGGCGTGGCCGTACTGTCCGCGACAGTGCTCGCCGCCCTCGGCGCGGCGCCGCAGGCGCAGGCGGCGGACGGCCCGCCGTCGATCGTCGTCCAGGACGGCGTCACCCAGCCGGTGTTCGGCTACGCCGACGCCATCCGGGAACGCCTCTTCATCGACTCCACCTTCGACAGCGACAACGACGGTCTGCGTGACATCATCGCGTTCGACCTGATGCGGCCGGCGGCCACCGCGCAGGGGCTCAAGGCCCCCGTGGTGATGGACGCCAGCCCCTACTACTCGACGGTCTGCCGGGGCAACGAGTCCGAGTGTAAGGCGGACCTCGACGGCGACGGGCTGCTCGACAAGTGGCCGTTGTTCTACGACAACTACTTCGTCCCGCGCGGCTACGCGGTCATCCTGCTGGACATGGTCGGTACCAACAACTCCACCGGCTGCCCGACCACCAACGCCAACCAGGACAACCTGAGCGCCAAGCAGGCCATCAACTGGCTCAACGGCCGGGCCACCGCCCGCAACGCCGCCGGTGAGATCGTCAAGGCGGACTGGCACAACGGCAAGACGGGGATGATCGGCAAGTCGTACGACGGCTCGCTGGCCATGGCCACAGCGGTGACCGGCGTGAAGGGCCTGACCACGGTCGTGCCCATCAGCGGACCCACCGAGTACTACGACTACGTGCGCAGCAACGGCGTCATCACCCGTGGCAACAGCTACGTGGCGTCGCTGGCCAACACGGTCACCAACCCCGAGCGCCGGGAGTACTGCAAGCCGGTGCGCGACGCGATAGCCGCCGCCGACGGCGACGAGCACGGCGACTACACGGCCTTCTGGAACGAGCGCAGCTACGTCAAGAAGGTCCCCAACGTCACCGCAAGCGTGCTGCTCTACCACGGCCTCAACGACGACAACGTCCGGCCGGACCACTTCAGCAAGTTCTGGTACGCCCTGGCGGAGAACAACGTGCCGCGCAAGCTGTGGCTGTCGCAGGAGGGCCACGTCGACCCGTTCGACTCGCGCCGCGCGGTGTGGGTGTCGACGCTGCACCGTTGGTTCGACTTCTGGCTGCAGGGCGTCGCCAACGGCATCATGGACGAGCCGCGGGTGGACCTGGAGCGGTCCGCCGACGTGTGGGAGACCCACGCCGACTGGCCGATCCCCGGCAAGGCCGACACCGAGGTGTTCCTCCAGCCGGGCACCACTGGCGCGGGCGGTCTCGGGCTGGTGCCCACCGCGAAGCCGACGACCGGGGCGTTCCAGGACAGCCGCACGCAGAGCCAGAACACCATGATCCTCAACCCGGACGTGGTGCAGCCCAACCGGCTGGCCTTCCTCTCCGCGCCACTCTCCGCGCCGCTGCACATCTCCGGCACCCCGACCGTGCAACTGCGGGCCTCCGCCGACCAGACCGACACCAACCTCGGGGCGATCCTGGTCGACTACGGCACCGACGAGCGGGTCGCGCACCGGGCCTCCGGCGAGGGAATCATCACCCTGACCACGGAGGACTGTTGGGGCCAGAGCAGCCCGACGGACGACGGCTGCTACAAGCAGACGACGAAGCGGGTGGCCACGGCCGACTACGAGCTGGTCACCAAGGGCATTATGGACGCCCAGAACCGGCAGTCGATCCGCGTCGCCGTGCCGCTGGTGCAGGGGGAGTCGTACAACTTCAGCTTCCCGCTGCTGCCGGAGGACTACGTCTTCAAGCCCGGCCACCGGATCGGCGTGATCATCGTGGCCAGCTACCCGCAGTACTCCAGCCAGGCGGACACCACCGCCGCGAACCTGCAGGTCGCGTTGAAGAGCAGCAAGATCGTCCTACCCGTGGTCGGCGGTACCACCGCCGCGCACGCCGCCGGCCTCTGACCGGCTGATCGGCACGCCGCCCGGCGCGGCTCAGCACCGGGGCGGCCCGGCGATCGACCCTCCGCGGAGGACCGTCGATCGCCGGGCCGCCCCGCACCTGGCTACCCCTGCCGCGCGAAGCCGCCGAGGGGAGGGCACATGTCGCCGACCGCCACCGTGCTCGTGGTCTTCGAAGCTTTGGCTCACTTGTCGAACCGGATTTCGACGCGTCGGTTGCTGGCCCTGCCCTTCGGGTTGTCCTTGCCGTCCACGGTGTTCGGCGCGACGGGTCGGGTCTCCCCGAAGCCGTTGATCTCGTAGGTGATCCCGCTGTCGGTGAGTGCCGCGGTCAGCGCGTCTCGGACCGCCTGGGCCCGTCGGCGGGACAACGTCAGGTTCTGCGCGTCGTCACCGACCGAGTCGGTGTGCCCGTCGATCTGAACCTTGCCCTTGGCCTGGCTTCGCAGCCGTCCGGCTATCTCATCCAGCCGTGCACGAGCAGCCGGGGACAGATCGGCCTTACCGAAGGCGAAAAGCACATCGGCCGCGAGGGTCAGCTCGATCCGCCTGCTGGACTCGGCCTGCATGCTGGTGCCGTCGGGTTCCTCGGTAAGCAGAAAGATGTCCTGCACCGGCCCCTGGATGTCCACGATCGGCGCGCTCACCTGCTCGCCGGCCACGATCTGTGGTCCAGGCACGACGGTCGGCGGCGTCGGTGTCGGCGCGGACCAGGCGACCGCCGGTTCGCTGACCAGCAGGCAGATGGCCAGCGTGGCGGCGGTCGCCATCCGCCGGCTAACCGAGCGGTACATTCTCGAACACCGGTACGCGAGGGATGACGACATCAACGGCGGTGACGTCGTCCGGTGGGGCTCCGAGCATGGCGTACAGGTCGACCGACTGGCCGGCCAGGACGAACACCGAGGCGAGGCCCGACGAAGCGAGATAGTTCACCTGGCCGGGCTTCGCGTCCTGGTCTCCGCTCCGGGCCACCAGGTGTCGCTTTCGGTTCTTCCGGTCGATCATCGTCACGCCGGAGAAGGCCAAGGAGACCGTGTCACCTTGGAACGCGCTTGAGATCTGCCAACGGTCCGAGTTGCCGGTGGCGTCCGTGCGGGTCAGCCGGACGTTGACAGCCACAAAACCCTGGTCGCGTCGGAGCGGGTACAGCTCGACCTTGACCGGGAAGAGCTTGCCGCTGTCGCTGATCTGAATGTCCCGGCTCCCAATCGGTGCACCGAGTTCCTCGGGCGCGCCCGCTGTGGCGGCAACTGTCTCCTTCAACTCCTTGGTGCCGTCTCCGGGATCGCGTGACCTGCCGAGGCTGCCGCACGCCGTGAGGGCCATCGTCACCGCGATCGCGAGCGAACCGGCGGTGATCGTGACGCGTCTACCCACGATTTTCTCCGTTACTGGTCGCGGTCTGCCAGACACTCCGCACCGCCCGGCAGCCACAAACCACGTCCGATAGATCGGTCAACAATTTTCGAGCCAGGGCGGCTGGCCGCTGCCCAGCGGGAATCGACTGACCGATTGTCAGCGGTACGGCCTGCAACTCGCCTGCAGGGTACTTGCAGCGGACGCATCGGCGAGAGAGCCGCGACGACATTCATGACGCTGCGCTGGTCCAGCCCATGGTGGTCTCGCGGAGTGCCAGCAGAGGCGGTGCCGACATCGGCGGCGCTGTTCGAGGTGACCCGGTGGTGCTGGCCACCGCCTGCTTCCTTGCGCCGGAGGACGGTGAGCCCTACCGTCCTCCGACCCAGGCGGTGGCCAGCCAGGGGTGCCTCTCGGCCGCGCCCACGCACAGCCACCGCCGTCGGACCTACTTCTTCGGGTCGAGGTCGTCAGCCGTGTCGGCCCGCCCACACCGGGCTGTCCACGTAGTGGTTGTCGTAGCGGTCCTGGGTCTCGCCGACTTCCTGCCAGGTGGCATCGCCCTGGTGCACCTTGTCGAGCAGTCGGTAGTAGTCGAAACGGGGCTTGCCGGGGGTGATCACGACGAGGAAGTCGGCGTCCTGGCCGTTGGTGGGAGCGAAGGCGTGCGGGGTGTTCGGCGGGACGAAGAGCGCGTCTCCCTTGTGCAGGGTGTGCAACTCGATGCCGACGAGCATCTCGAGGGCGCCGTCGAGCACGAAGAACAGCTCGCCGGAGTGGGTGTGCAGGTGTGGCGGCGCACCGTCGGTGCCGTGCTTGAGCAGGGTGCGGTTGCTGGTCAGGGCGCCGCCGGTGTGTTCGGGGTCGAGTAGCAGCGTGATCACGCTGGCCGGGTCGCTGTTGAGAACCTCGGCCTGGGCTGCGCGTACCAGGGTCATTGTTGGCTCCTTCGCTGTTCGCTGATTCCTAGACACTAAGTGTCCAGGATCATCGTCGCTAGTGATCATGACGGGCGTCACAACTCCTGGACATGTAGTGTCCAGGACTATGCGGATGAGTCAGGGCGTCGAATGGGCCCTCCACACGTGCCTCAACCTGAGCTGGCTGGACGCCCCGGTGCCAACCGGTACCCTCGCGGCGTTCTACGAGCTGCCGCCGGCCTACCTGAACAAGCAGCTCCAAGCCCTGGTCCGAGCCGGGATCCTGAGGTCGACCTCGGGGCCGCGTGGGGGCTTCCAGCTGGCCCGGGCCCCGGGGGCGGTCTCCCTGCTGGATATCGTGGCCGCGATCGAGGGCCCGGAAGAGCTGTTCCAGTGCGACCAGATCCTCAGGAAGGGGCCGGGCGAGCACGCGGACGTCAACTATCGACAGTCCTGCGCGTTCGCCCAAGCCATGCGAGGTGCCGACCTGGCGTGGCGGCGGGAACTGGCCGGCAGGACCGTGGCTGACGTCCGGGCCAACGTCGAGCACGGGCACCCCGAAGCGCCGGCCAACACCCGAGCCCGGATCGCGGAACTGCGCTAGGTGTGCCGGCCAGGGACGTTGAGGGTGACGAAGGAGATCGCTCTGCCGCTGTTTACGCGACCAGTCTCTCGGCGGCCGGCAGCGTCACCAGCCGCTGCGGCTCAGCGGGTCCGGTAGCGCGCGTAGATCAGTCCGCTGTCAAAGGCACGCTCCTCGACCAGTTCGAGGTCGAGGCGCACGCCGTCGGGGAAGAACCGCTTGCCGCCGCCCACCACGCTCGTGGTGATGAACAGGTGGTACTCGTCCACCAGGCCGGCCGCGATCGCCTGGGCCGCGAGGTTCGGGCCGTCGACGGTGAGGTCGTGATCAGCCTCGGCCTTGAGCTTGCGCACCGCGTCCGGGTCGAAGGTCCGCTCGATCCTGGTCTTCGCGCTGGACACCGACTCCAGCGTCGTGGAGTACACGATCTTCTCGGCGGCCTGCCAGTCGCGGGCGTACTGCAGGATGTGCGGCGGCTGGTCGGGCTCGGTGTGCGCGGTCTCCCAGTAGACCATCGTCTCGTAGATCCGTCGGCCGTAGAGGTACGTGCCGACGGGGCGGAAGAGGTCGTTGACGAAGGTATGCACCTCCTGATCGTCGGCCCCGGTGCCGAGGTCGCCCTCCGCCGCCTCGGCGTAGCCGTCGAGGGAGGTGATCATCGAGTAGATGAGCTTTGCCATGCGTCTCCTTCGGGTACGAGCGTGTCAGTCTGCCAGCGGTCCTGCAGGTTGTGACCTCCGCACGACCCGAAACTCATCGTTCGGCTGTCTGGCCGGCCCGCTTCCGTCAACAGCCAGATCCCGGACGAAGCGCACCCCGGGGTCTTCCGGGGTCGGCGTCGATGGCCTTGGCTTTCCGCGGCGGATCAGGCCGACCCCGATGAGTACGACCACCATCCCGACGGCGATCCGGAAGCTGAAACTCTCGTCGAGCACGATGGCTCCCAGCGCTACCGAGACCACCGGTAGCAGATAGCCGACCGTCGCGGCATTGGTGGCGCCCTCGGCGGCGATGATCCGGTAGGTGAGGTGGAAGGTGATCCCGGTGGCGACGACGCCCAGGATCACGACGGCGATCAGGGCCTTCGAGCCGATCTCGATCGACCTCAGACCGCCGGCCGGCACAGTCAACGCGGTGAGACCGGTCGCCGCGATGAGCTGCGCCGCAGAGAGCGAGATGGTGGGGACGCCCTTTCCGACCAGGTTGCGGCCCATGTACGCGAAGCCGACGGCATAGCTTGCCGCCGCGGCGACGATGGCAAGAGCGCCCCACCCGACCGGCCCGGTCGTCTGCCACGGCGCGAAGATCAGCACAACTCCGGCGAACCCGAGCAGGAGGCCGCCCAGCCGGACCGGCCGGAGCCCGCGCTCCGAGCCGATCACGATGCCGATCAGCAGGGACCACAGCGGGGTCGTCGCGTTCAACACACCGGCCACTCCGGAGTCGATGGTCTGCTGGCCGATGCTGAACATGGCGAACGGCAGGGCATTGCAGAACAGGGCCGCCACGACGATGTGACCCCAGACCGCCCCACCCCGAGGCAGCCGTCGACCCGAGCCGAGGCACGCGACCAGCAGAGCCGCCGATCCGAGTACGCACCGGCTCAGGGTGACCTGGACCGGAGTCAGTGCGTCCAGGGCCAGCTCGATCCAGAGGAAGGTCGATCCCCACAGCAGTGCGAGCACGCCCACCCGCATCCACGCCCATGTCCTGCCCGCAGCACCGTTCACCCTGACCTCCTTGATTAGCCCCATGAACAGTGCCGGGCCCCACTCGAAACGAATAGCAAAAAGTTCTGCATGATCCTTAAGCTCGGCTACATGATTGATGTGAGGCGCATGCAGGTGCTGCGGGCGGTGGTCACCAGCGGGTCGGTGACCGCGGCGGCGGCGCACCTCGGCTACACCCCCTCCGCCGTCAGCCAGCAGATGGCGGTGCTGGAAAGGGAGGCCGGGATCGCGCTGCTCGAACGAGTCGGCCGAGGTGTCCAGCCCACGGCGGCGGGCCGACTGCTGACCAGGCACGCGGCCATCATCAGCCAGCATGTCGCCGAGGCCGAGACCGCACTGGCCGACCTGCGCGCGGGGCGTACGGGCCGGCTGACGATCCGCTACTTCGCCTCGGTAGGCCCAACCCTGCTGGCACCCGCCCTCGCCCGAGTCCGGCGCGAGCACCCCGGCGTGACGATCGACGCCAGGGTGACCGATCCTGATGATCTGCTGCCGGACGTGGCGCAGGGCAGCGCCGACCTGGCCATCGTTGTCCGCCGACCAAGCGACGAAAGCCACCAGGGCATCCGCGTGGTGCACCTGCTCGACGACGCGTACCAGGCTGTGCTGCCCACCGGACACCCGCTCGCCGCGCAACGGGTGATCGACCTGGCCGACCTCGCGAGCGAATCGTGGGTTGGTAGTGAACCTCCCGGCCCGTGCCTGGAGCCCATCATCGACGCCTGCGCCGCGGCGGGCTTCAGCCCGGACATAGTGGTGAAGTCGGAGGACTACGCCACGGCTCAGGGTTTCGTCGCGGCTGGTCTCGGCGTCAGCCTCATCCCCCGACTGGGACTGGGTACCCGCCATCCTGGCGTCACCATCCGCCGGGTTCGTCGCCCGGAGCCCATCAGGACGATCTACGCCGCGGTCCGGGAGATCTCGCTGGCGCAGCCCGCAGTGGGCGCGCTGGTCAACTCCCTCATGGACGCACCACTCCACGGTTGGCGCACGGGGAAGCGCGGCGGCGGAAACCTCCGCCGATCAGATCGTGAGGCGTAGACATCTTTCAACACCATTGATGATCCGCTATATTCTGCGCATCGTTGATCTCTTCGGCTTCCCTTGAGAGGTGCACATGTTCGACGACTTGGCGCTGCGGCGGCGTACCCTCCTGGCGGCCCTCGCTGGTGCCGCGGCCGTCCCCATTTTCGGAGGCCCCGCGCGGGCCGCGTTGCCCAAGGTCTACATCGACCCCGGCCACGGCGGTACCGACTCTGGGGCGGTCGGCAACGGGTTGCAGGAGAAGGCCCTGACGCTCGACATCTCCCTGCAACTGCGCAGTATCCTGCTGGCCAACTGGAACGTCGACGTCCGCATGTCCCGAACGACCGACATCACTCGCAGCCTGGCCTACCGCACCGATGACGCCAATGCCTGGGGCGCTGGCCTCTTCGTCAGTGTGCACATCAACTCCGGGGGCGGCACCGGCTTCGAGAGCTACCGGTATCTGACGGCGGACGCCGCCACCATCAACCTGCACAACGCGTTGCATCCGAGGGTGATCGCCGGCATGCGGTCGGTCGGTTCAGTCACCGACCGAGGGCTGAAGAGCGCCAACTTCCATGTGCTGCGCGAGACGACCATGCCCGCGGTGCTCACCGAGAACCTCTTCATCGACACCGTGGCGGACGCGAACCTGCTCAAACGGGCGGAGTTCATCACCGCCACCGCCCGCGCGCACGCTCAGGGCATCGCCAGCTATCTGGGGCTGGGCAGCACCACCCCGCCCACCTTCAGCGTCATCGTGGACAACGCCACCGCAGGGCGGTTCACGGCGAGCACCAACTGGGGAAGCTCGGCCTATTCCAGCCAGCGCTACGGCGCTGACTACCGCTTCGCCAGTCCCACGCCGGCCAGCGACACGGCCTGGTTCAAGGTCGACATCCCGGCGGCCGGGAACTATCGGATCGAGGTACGGCACCCGGCCGACCCGGGTTACAACAGCACCACCCCGCACGTCATCGTCACCGCCTCGGGCAACCAGACGCTCAACGTGGACCAGCGCTCCAACGGTGGCGCCTGGCGTTCGCTCGGCACCTTTGCGCTCGCTGCCGGTGACCGCAACCTGGTCGCGGTGAGTCGGTGGACCAACGCCGCCGGCTACGTCGTGGCCGACGCCGTCCGGGTCACCCGAGTCTGAGGCGTGTTTCGTAAGTTGCGGCGCGAGCTGCTCATGTGACTGTCGGCGATCTTGGCCTGCGGCAGTAGCTCGGCCAAGCGGCGGCGGTGGGAGGGAGGCATCACACGGTCCTCGGCGGCCCAGGCGATAAGGGCGGGGCCGATATCCCCGCGCCTGATCGCCGCCCGTGTGGGAGGCTCGTCGCCATGGGGCAGTTGATCAATGTGAGGGACGGGTGCGTCTGGGCCGAGGACACCGGGGGCGGCCTGCCGCCGGTCGTGCTACTGCACCCGGGCGTGGGCGATTCTCGCATCTGGAACCCCGTCTGGGAGCGACTCGCCGGGCAGCACCGGCTGATCCGGTACGACGCGCGGGGCTTCGGCCGCTCCGCGCCGCCGGCCGGGCAATTCTCCCGGGTGGACGACCTGCGTCGGGTGCTTGACCGGCTCGGCGTCGGGCCGGCATTGTTCGTCGGTTGCAGCATGGGCGGCGGTACCGCGCTCGACCTCGCCCTCGCCGAGCCGGATCGGGTTCGCGGGATGGTGCTGGCATGCCCCGGCATTTCCGGCGCCCCGCCCTCCCACGATCCCGACGACGAGCCGGACAGCGTCGACCCGGAAACCTTCGTCGAGCAGGGTGTCGCCCGGTGGGCCCGGGCCGGCCGCGACCCGCTCGTCGTCGATCTGCTGCGCTCGGCGGTCCGGTTCTGGCTCAACTGGGGAGATACCTTCGCCGATGACGGCGACGCGTGGTCCCGGCTGGAGGACGTTGCTACTCCCTGCGTGCTGCTGCTCGGCGATCTCGAACGCCCGTCGTTCGTCCCGTCCTGCGTCGAGGCCGCGCGGCGCATTCCCGGCTGCCGCCTTGTGCGAATACCCGGCGCCGACCACTTCGTGCCGCTGCGGGCGCCCGACGCCGTGGTGGAGGCGCTGCGCTCGCTGCCGCGCTGACCGGGCCGGCTACCAGTTGCTCAGGTAGCCCGACGGGGCTGCGGGAAAGCGGTCCGCGATCAAGGCCCTAGCGATGGTCCGTGCCCAGTTGAGGTTCCGGTGGTTGGCGAGGTGTCGATGCGGCGTGAGCGAGGGGGACGCCGTCAAGGGCTGACGCAACTCCTCTGGCGGCCGGCTCGTTGGTGCGGCAAGGGGCGGACGGAGGCGGACGATGGCGGCGGGGCGGGGTGCCGAACTGTTGCGTCCTCCCACGAGTTCGGGCCGCGCGACGTTCCTGGAACTCTTCTTCGATCTGGCCTTCGTCGTGGCCCTCACCCGGGTCTCGCAACGATTCGCCGGCCTGAGTGATGACACTGGCTGGGAGCTCGTCACAGGGTTCGGTCGTACCCTGCTGCTCTTCTTGGCGCTCTGGTTGATCTGGTCGCACACCGCCTGGATCACCAGTCGCTACGAACCGGAGCGGCCGATCATCCAGGCCGTCGTGGTCGGCACCATGTTCGCCGGCCTCATCATGGCGGTGGCGCTGCCACGCGCCATGGAGGAACGAGCACTGCCGTTCGCGGCCGCGTACCTGATGGTGATGGTGGTGCGGCCGCTCGTGGTCGCCGCCGCGCTGCGTGGCCATCCACGACGGATGGTGCCGTTCCGGCTTGCCGTGTGGGCTTCGGCGAGCGCGCCGCTGTGGCTGGTCGGCGCGTTGGCTTCGGACCATCTTCGCCTGCCGCTGTGGGCCGCCGCCCTCGCTGTCGACTACCTCGCCTGGGCCATGGGTTGGCCGCTGCCGTGGCTCGGCGTCTCAAAGGTCGGCCGCTGGCGGATCGCCGGAACGCATCTTGCCGACCGTTACCAGCAGATGTTTCTCATCGCACTCGGTGAGTCGATTTTGGTCATCGGAGTGGTCTTCAGCGGCACGGACTACTCCGCCGAGCGGGCAACCGCCTTCGCGGTCGCGTTCGCCACCAGCGCGCTGCTCTGGCGGATCTACTTCCACCGCGCCGGGCTGCTGCTGACCGAGGCCTTCGATCGGGCGGGTATGCCCGGCCGGCTGGGCACGGCGTCGGAACGGACGCATCTGCTGATCGTGCTCAGCGTGCTCGTCACCTCGGTCGGCTACGAGCTGGTGATCGACCATCCGTTCGGGGCGCCGCGACCCAGTTGGCTTCTGTTCGTGGTGGGTGGTCCAGTGCTCTTCCTCGTCGCTCGTATGCGGCTGGAACACGAGATCTTCGGTCGGGTTTCACGACCCCAGATGATCGGCTTGGCGGCCCTACTGCTGTTTACGCCAGCGTTGGCCCACTGGGCGCCGATGGTCGGGCTGAGCGTGGTGGCCGGAGCGCTGGCGCTGGTCACGCTGCTCGACGCGCTGCGAAGCCGGGGACGGCCGCTTGAGACGTCCGCCTCGCCGATCGGGCGGGAGACATCCGGCGATCGCGACTCTGAGGCGTGACCGCGCGGCCGTGCACGGCTACCAGCCCCGGCCGCTCGATGGCGCGATGGCTCCGGGATAGGTTGGGTCGGTGGGAGAGTTTGGGCACCTGTTCCGCTCGGCCGCTGAGCATGTAGCGGACTACCGAGCGTCGCTATCGGAGCGCCCGGTCGGGGTTCCCAGCGACCAGGCGGCGCTGGCCAGGGCTTTCTCCGGCCCATTGCCCTCCGCGTCGCGCCCGCCAGAGCAGGTGCTTGCGGACCTGATCGCTGCGGCCGAGCCGGGGCTGGTGGCCAGCGCCGGCCCGCGGTACTTCGGGTTCGTGGTCGGCGGCGCGTTGCCGGCGGCGACCGCGGCGGACATCGTCGCCGCTGGTTGGGACCAGCTCGCGACCAACGCCGTCACGTCGCCGGCCGCTGTTGCGGCCGAAGCTGCCGCCGGTGGTTGGTTGAAGGAATTGCTGGGGATCCCGGTGTCGGCGTCGGTCGGGTTCGTCACCGGTGCCCAGGCGGCCAACACCGCCGGTCTCGCTGCCGCCCGACACCAGGTGCTGGCGGACGCGGGCTGGGACGTGGAACGGCGCGGGCTGCTCGGGGCGCCACCGATCCGGGTGATCGCTGGTCAGGAGCGGCACGGGACCATCGACCGGTCGCTGCGTCTGCTCGGCCTCGGCACCGACGTGGTGCACCCGGTGTCCGCAGGGCCGAACGGCGCCATCGACCTCAAGTCGCTACGGGAGGCGCTGCGGGCCGGCTCGTCCGGCCCCACCATCGTGTGTCTGCAGGCCGGGAACGTGAACACCGGCGCCTGCGACCAGCTCCGGGAGGCGTGCGAACTGGTCCAGCGGCACGGTGGATGGGTGCACGTGGACGGGGCATTCGGGCTGTGGGCGGCGGCGAGCCCTGCGACCCGGCATCTGGTGGACGGGCTGGAGCTGGCGGATTCGTGGGCCTGCGACGGCCATAAATGGCTCAATCTGCCGTACGACTCGGCGTTCGCGTTCTGCGCCCGGCCCGACGTGCACGCAGCGGCGATGTCCTACAGCGCCGCGTACCTGGTCGGCTCCGGAGGGGCACCGGCAGGAGCGGATTTCACTGCCGAGTCCTCACGGCGGGCCCGTGGGTTCGCCGTCTGGGCTGGACTGCAGGAACTGGGCAGCGGTGGCGTCGCGGCACTGGTCGGGCGCTGCTGCGAACTGGCCCGTCGATTCGCAGCCGGCCTGAGCAGGGCCGGGTTCGAGGTGGCGAACGAGGTGGTCCTCAACCAGGTGCTGGTCGGCTTCGGCGACGACGCGCGCACCGACCGGGTGGTGGCCGCGGTCCAGGCTGACGGCACCTGCTGGGTAGGCGGGACAACGTGGCGAGGACGGCGGCTGATGCGAATCTCAGTGTCCAACGCCACCACGACCGAAGCAGACGTGGACCGATCGGTCGCCGCGATCGCCCGCCTCGCCGCGTAACACCGACGCGCACCTCGGCAGCGCGGTGTGCGTCGACTCAACCTGGATTTCTTACGCCGCACCGCAGCCCGTCGAAGAGGATCGCCGTGATGCGCACGGCTTCGTCCGTCCAGCCGTCCGTGGCGTGCATTCCGCAGATGGCGCCCAGCGCACGTAGCAGGGTACGCCCGCCGACATCGCCACGGATGGAACCAGCCACCGAGCCTGCGTCGAGCAGCCGATCGAGAGCTTGTGCCATCTGTCGGCGGGCGTCGTCGAAGACTGGCGAGTCCGTCGCCATGATGCTCCCCAAGGCGACCGCCATCCCCTTGCCGACGGCGGCATGCTCTACCAGTAGCAGTAGGAAGCGCCGCAGGGCCTCGTCCGGGGCGTGCCGGTCAAGGAGCTCCGCGGGCGCGGCGCAAAGCTCGTCGACCTCCTGGCGGTAGACCTCCTCGATGAGGGCTTCACGGGTCTCGAAGTGGCGGTAGAGCGTTCCGACCGCCACGCCGGCGCTGCGGGCGATGTCCTCGACGTGCGCGTCGGCCTCGCTGTTGAGAAACGCCTCGCGCGCCGCGGTCAGGAGAGCTTCGCGGTTACGCCGCGCATCAGCGCGCAGCGGACGTGACGACGACAACACGGCCTCCATAAGATGAGTCTGACTCCGCTTATGCTAGTTTTCCGGAGTCAGCTTCACCTTACTGGACGGGATGACTCATGGCGTTCTCGGACGACGGCCTCAGCGGCCTTCGAGTGCTGGTCACCGGCGGCAGCCGTGGCCTGGGCGAGGCGACGGCCCGCCGCTTCGCGGCAGCCGGCGCGAGGGTGCTGACCGCCTCCCGCAGCACACCCCCAGCGGATCTGCGGGCCACCTTCATCCCCGCCGACCTCGCCACCGAGGAAGGTGTCGCGCAGCTCGGCCGGCGAGTCCTCGACAGCGTCGGCGGGGTGGATGTCCTGGTGAGCAATGCGGGCGCCGCCAGCGCCCCGGCGCCGACGCTGCAGCGGTCCGACGGATCGTGGCATGCCGACCTGGCAATGAACCTGTTGAGTGCCGTCCGGCTCGACCGGGCACTGGTCCCGGGAATGGTCGAGCGCGGGTCCGGTGTCGTCGTGCACGTCTCGTCGATCGCGAGCCGCCTACCGCAGCGCGCCGAGGCGTCCTACGCCGCAGCGAAAGCAGCCCTCAACGCCTACAGCCGCGAACTGGCGACGGAGGTGGGCGAGCACGGGGTGCGAGTGGTGTGTGTCCTGCCGGGCTTCGTGGTCACCCAAGGTGCCGCAGAGCACCTGCAGCAGATGGCGGACCAGCAGGGTATCGCCGTGGAGCAGGTCAAACAGCAGATTGTGGATCACCTGAACGTGCCAATGGGCCGCCCCGGCGATCCCGAGGACGTCGCGGAAATGATCGCGTTCCTTGCCTCCAGGCGTGCGAAGTGGCTCACGGGAGCCGAGTTCCGCGTCGACGGCGGCATCATCCCGGTTGTGTAAGCCGAACCCGAACAGATCGGACGAGCAGCATGAACATCAACCTCAGCGCCATCATCATCGATGCCGGCGAACTGCAACCCGAGAGCGCGTTCTGGCACCAACTGCTGGGCGGCTCGATCGTGAAGACCGCAACCCACCACTTCCTGCGCATCGAGGGGTTT
Organism: Micromonospora sp. NPDC005291; assembly: GCF_040607415.1. NCBI lineage: Bacteria > Bacillati > Actinomycetota > Actinomycetes > Micromonosporales > Micromonosporaceae > Micromonospora > Micromonospora sp. NPDC005291. The sequence goes on along the minus strand of NZ_JBEXGR010000002.1, from coordinate 401,352 downwards.
CCCGCGGTAGTGATCCAGTTGGCGCCGGGGCATGTCCCCCCGACCTGGCCTGAGGGCAACGCCCAGCAGATGCACGTCGACCTGACGACCGACGACCTCGCCGCTGCGGACATGCTGGCACTCCAGGCCGGTGCGCGTCGGCTGCAGCCCACCGATAACGTCGACCCCGCTGCACAGAAGGGCGGCCGGGTCTATGCCAGCCCGGCCGGGCACCCCTTCTGCCTCCGGTCGGCCTGAGTTGCGCGACCGCCCGGACCGAAACAGGGATCGGGGTCCGTCGTGCCCATCGTTGAACCGAGCCTGGTCGACCGTGCACCTCGGAGCTTCCGGGTGGTGTGGCGTCTCTCTTGTAGTACTAGCGGCCGGATTCGGTTGACTGGCGCTCGGCATTGATCCGGAGGAGTCCTTCGACCCCGCGGAGGAAGGTCTCGGACACCAACGCGGGGTCGAAGAGGCATCCGGCTGCCATGGCGCCGTCGCGGAGCATGACGAAATGGCGGGCGGCGGGGTCCGCCGTTTCCTGGTGGACCTGCGCCATGAGCGTGGTGAGCGTGTCCAGGAACCATTGCCGGTGGGCGATGATTTCCTGGTGCACGGGGTGGTTCGGGTCGGGATACTCCGCCGCGGCGTTCAGGAAGGCGCACCCACGAAAGCCGGGGGACTGAATGCTCTGAGCGATGGAGCCCGCAATGGCCAGGAGGGGGTCCAGCGGCGCCGTGTTCGTGGCGAGGGCCGCGTCGACCGCGCCGCGATCCATCTGATGGACCTCACGTAGGTAGGCGAGGATGAGGTCATCCTTGCTGGGGAAGTGCCGGTAGAAGGTGGCCCGGGTCACCTTCGCCTCGGCGATGATCCGGTCGACGCCCACAGAGTGGATGCCCTCCGCGTAGAAGACCCTGGTCGCCGCGGTGAGGAGCCGGAGGCGCGCCTCAGAGGGCCGGTTGTCGGGTTCGCCGCGCGTCATACAACCCATCCTAGCGGATAGAACGTTCGGTCTTGACAGTGTGAGGTCGGCTTGCCATGCTGGCGGACAGAACGTTCGGTCTCCCCTCTGCTGAAAGGGTCACCCGTGACCACCATTGCTGCTTCGCCCGGTATCTCCCAGACCGCATCCGCACTGCGGCGGCTGTACTTCACCCGCTTCGCGTTCGCCATCGCGTGGGCCGGCGTGACGATCGCTACCGCCAAGGAGATCGGCCCGCTCACGGTGGTGCTGTTCGTGCTCTATCCGCTGTTCGACGTGGGCGCTGCCATCTACGACGTTCGTTCGTCGCGGACCACCGGCTCGCCGGCCCTGCTGTACGCGAACATCGCGGTCAGCCTGATCGCCGCCGTCGGCGTGGGTGTCGCCTCCGCGTCCGGTATCCCGGCTGTCCTGCGGGTGTGGGGCGCCTGGGCGATCCTGGCCGGTCTGGTCCAGTTGATCGTGGGTGTCACCCGTCGGAAGATGGGCGGCCAGTGGCCGATGATCATCAGCGGTGGCATCTCGGTCCTGGCTGGTGGGTCCTTCCTCGCCAGTGCTTCCGCCAACAATCCGTCGCTGACCAACGCGGCTGGCTACGCCATCCCCGGCGCCATCTTCTTCCTCATCGCCGCCTTCCGCCTAGGCCACAGCGCGAAGGGCAACTGACATGACCGCATTGAGTACGACGTCGTCGTTGTCGGTGCGGTCCCGTTGGATCGGTTGTGGCACGCGGTTCCGGCGTACCCGACCGTCAGCGAGGTGTGGCTTGGGTTTACCGGGCCGGGGAAGGGGTTCAGACCCGGGTGATCCGCACCGCGTCGGCGACCACGATTCCGGTGCCGCTGGTCCAGCGGCTCACGCCGACCTTGTTGCCCGTGCCCGCGGACAGGGCGAACACGCCGATGGAGACCCACCGACCGCCGTTGGCCCGCTGGTCGACGGACACGGACCTGTTCCCTGTGGTGGTCGCTACAAGGTATGGCGTCTGGTTGTTGTAGCCGGCGTCGGCCGGGTACCAGACCGAGATCTCGTAGTTTCCGGTGGCCGGGATGGTCGACCTGTACCAGGCGACGTCGCTGGAGGACAACGGGGTGGCGAATCGGTAGTCGGTGCCGAACCGTTGGCCGGAGTAGGCCGACGTGCCCCAGTCTGCGCTCGCCGTGAAGCCGCCCGAGGTGCTGTTGTCGATGGTGGTGGTCCACTGCTGCGGCGGGGTCTGGGTAACCCTCACGTCGAGGTAGTTGCGGTCGATGTTCATCGTCACGCCGCCCCACGTCTCGGTGACGTCGCCGGCGTACTGGTGCAGGCGCTGGTGGTTCGCGTAGTAGGCATCGGCGCAGTAACTTCCGGCGTCCGTGTCAGCCACCCCGTTCCACCAGGCGATCCAGATCTGGTCGAGTCGTGTGTAGGTCGGGTTGCCGTACGCGTCGCAGACGTCCTTGATGCCGGACGAGCCGCTGGAGTACATCCCAGCGAGGTAGCCGCGTACGTGCAGTTGCTCGACCCAGCCGGACAGGAACGACAGGACCGCTGCCCGGCACGACGCGTTCGACGGGTACTGCTCAATGTCGTTGTAGATGGTGCTCGCACTGCCAATGCCCAGTGCCTGGGCTGCGTTCGCGGCGCTGTTCGCCGCGGAGGCGCCTTGTGACCGGGCGACGGTGGCATCGGCGGACATCTTCGGCGTACGGGTGCCACACGGTGCCTGGTACCCCAGTTCGATGGGGATCAGCCGCCATCCGTTACTCGTCTGATTGGCCACCCAGGTCGCGGTGAGGTTGGGCTGAGCGCAGGAGCGGCTGGCCCCGCTGATGTAGATGCCGATCGCGCCGTAGGGCGAACTGGCCCGCCACGCGTTCATCGCAGCCTGTGACGGGGCAGCGCAGGTGTCGAATCCCCGGCCAGTGAAGGTGCCTGGTTGCGGGCCGGTGGCCAACTGCGTCGCTGCGGTGGATGCCTGCGCGGGTGTCGCGGCCGCAACAGTCGCAGTGGCCGGTGCCACCAGTCCTGCGGCAACGGTGAGACCCGCAAGCCAGCCAGCGATGATCCTCATCGTCGCCTCCGTCTGAAAGAAATCTTGCTAGAGAGTTGGCGCTGCGAAGATTATTACCATCAATCGATGACTGGCGATAGAGGGTCGGGCGCGCACCATCAAGAGACACCGCCTGGGCGCGTGGGTGCCACCTCCACCCTCAGCCGTGAACGCGAGGTGGCTGGGAGCCGAATAGGCTTCAGTCATGAGTGGTGTGCTCAGTGGTGCCCGAGACGCGGTGAACCCGCTTCGTCAGCTCACGATCGACCAGCTTCGTCAACGGACGAGTCTCAAGTGGCGGGAGTACCCCGACGACGTGCTGCCGCTCTGGGTGGCGGAGATGGACGTGCCGCTGGCTGAGCCGGTAGCGCGGGCGATCACCGACGCCGTCGCGCGCGGTGACACCGGCTACACCGCCGGCACGGCGTACCCGCGGGCGCTGGCGGAGTTCGCCCGGCGTCGGTGGGGTTGGGACGGGCTGGCCGTGGAGCGCACCGCGCTGGTGCCCGACGTGATGCACGGTGTCGTCGAGGTGCTGCGGGTGGTCACCGAGCCGGGGGACGCCGTGGTCGTCAACTGCCCGGTCTATCCGCCGTTCTACGAGTTCGTGGCGCACGCCGGCCGCCGGATCGTGGAGGCGCCGCTCGGCGAGGACCTGCGGATCGACCTCGGCACACTGGAGGACGCGTTCCGGCAGGCTCGGGCCGGTGGGCGGCCAGCGGCGTACCTGCTGTGCAGCCCGCACAACCCGACCGGCGTCCTGCACACCGCGGACGAGTTGACCGCCGTCGCGAGTCTGGCCGAGCGGCACGGGGTGCGGGTGGTCGCCGATGAGATCCACGCTCCGGTGGTGGTGGGGGGAGCGCGGTTCGTGCCGTACCTCTCGGTGCCCGGCGCGGAGAACGGCCTGTCACTGATGTCGGCCTCCAAGGGGTGGAACCTGGCCGGCCTACGCGGTGCGCTCCTCATTGCCGGCCCGGCCGCGGCTGGAGACCTCGCCCGCGTTCCGTTCGAGGCCAGCGTCAGCACCAGCCACCTCGGCGTGATCGCCCACACCGCCGCCTTCCGCGACGGCGGCGAGTGGCTCGACGCTTTGTTGACCGGCCTGGACGACAACCGTCGGCTCCTCGCCGCGCTGCTCGCCGAGCACCTGCCGGCAATCCGTTACCACCCCGGTCAGGCCACCTATCTCGCCTGGCTCGACTGCCGCGCCCTGGGCCTCGGCGACGACCCCGCCACCGTGTTCCTCGACCGTGGCCGGGTCGCGCTCAACTCCGGTTCGGCCTTTGGCACCGGCGGCGCCGGTCACGTCCGGCTGAATCTGGCCACCGCACCGGAGCTGATCACCGAGGCGGTACGCCGGATGACCACCGCCGTCGCCTGATCCGCTCCCGACGATGTACCCGGTCGGGTGACATCGTTGACATTCGATTGATGTTGGTATTTGATTGGTTCTGTCGTTCTATGGTCGACTCGCTCCGGCTGGCCGCCGGGGGTGAACGTAGCGCCCGCCCTGGTGCCAGCGCTCGTCCGCACCGGGACGCTTCGTCGAACTCCAGGAGTGCAACAACGCCAGTGCCAGCGCTGGCCTGCGCGATGAACCGGTCACGGCCGGCATCCCGGCCACGACTCAACCCCTGGAGGATGAATGCGAATGTTCGCGTGGACCGAACCGTGGCGCTCGCGCCCACGGATGTTGGCGGCAGCGGTGGCCGCGGTGACGCTGCTGACGGTGGCCATCGGTGTGCCGGCGTCGGCCGCCGGCCCCTCGACCGTGGTCGGTGCCGCTTCGGGTCGCTGCCTGGATGTCGTTGGCAATTCCAGGACCGCCGGTGCGGGGATCAACATCTACGACTGCAACGGGCAGGCCAACCAGGCGTGGACCCTCACCGCGGCCGGGGAGTTGCGGGTGTACGACGCGACGATGTGCCTGGACGTGGTCGGCCGTGACACCACCGCGCCGGCCGCGTTGCAGATCTACGGCTGCAACGGCGGTGACAACCAGCGCTGGCGAATCAACGCCGACGGCACCATCATCGGCGTGCAGTCGGGCCTGTGCCTGGACGTGACCGGCGCGGGCACCGCGAACGGCACCCTGGTCGGCCTCTGGACCTGCAACGGGCAGGCCAACCAGCGCTGGACGACGTCCCTGGGCAGCGCCGACAGTCAGCCGCCGTCGGTGCCGGGCAGCCCACGGGTCAGCGGGCTAACGTGCAACTCCGTGACGTTCGCATGGAACGCCTCGACGGACAACGTCGCGGTGGCGTTCTACGACATCTACCACGACGGCCAATTGATGAAGTCGGTGAACGGCGGCACGCTGTCCACCGGTCTCACGGTGGTCCCGGGAGCGACGTGGGGCCTGTACGTCAACGCACGCGACGCCGCCGGCAACGTGTCGCAGGCCAGTGCCACGGTGACCATCACCCCACCGCAGTGCCAGGCCGACACGGTGCCGCCGACGGCACCGACACAGCTCACCGGATCGGCCTCGGGCACCACCGTGACGGTGCGATGGATCGCGTCGACGGACAACATCGGGGTCCGTGCCTACGACATCTTCCGGGATGGCGCGAAGATCGGCACGGTCACCGGCGCCCCTCCGCCCACCACCTTCATCGACAGCGGGCTGGCCGCCAACCGGAGCTACCAGTACCACGTGGTGGCTCGCGACGCGCAGGACAACGCCTCGGCGCGGAGTAACACCATCACGGTGACCACCGGCGCGGCGTGCGGCAGTGCGGTGTGCACGGTGCGACAGGTCACCACCGACACCGACATCCCCTGGGGGCTGGTGACACTGCCCGACGGGACGGTCCTGTACAACCGCCGCGACGCGCACGACATCATCCATCTCAACCCCACCACCGGGGCGAAGACCACCGTGGGCACCGTGCCGAACGTGCAGAGCACCGACGGCGAGGGTGGCCTCCTCGGCCTGGCGATCTCGGCCGGCTTCGCCAGCGACCACTGGCTGTACATCATGCACACCTCGCCGAGCGACAACCGGATCGTGCGGATCAAGATCGAGAACGACCGGCTCGATACCGCCACCGAGCAGATTCTGATCAGTGGGATCCGACGCAACAAGTTCCACGACGGTGGCCGTCTGCGCTTCGGCCCGGACGGCAAGCTCTACGCCAGCACGGGTGACGCGCAGAACGGCAACTATGCGCAGGACAGGTCCAGTCTCGAGGGCAAGATCCTGCGGCTCAACCCGGACGGCGGCGTCCCCTCGGACAACCCGTTCGGCAACTACGTGTGGAGCTACGGCCACCGTAATCCGCAGGGCCTGGCGTTCGACTCACAGGGTCGGCTGTGGGAGCAGGAGTTCGGCAATGCGGTCATGGATGAGACCAACCTGATCACCAGGGGCGGCAACTACGGCTGGCCGGCGTGTGAGGGCACCAGCGGCACCTGCAACACGCCCGGTTTCATCGCGCCGGCGCGCACCTACCCCACCGCCGACGGCTCCTGCTCCGGCATAGCTATCGTGCGCGACGCGCTCTACGTGGCCTGCGCGCGTGGCGCTCGGATGTACCGCGCGGTGATCAGCGGCGGCAGTCTGACGAATGTGCAGACCTACTTCAACGGCACCTACGGCCGCCTGCGCACCGTGGAACCCGCACCCGACGGCGGCCTCTGGCTGACCACCACGAACCTCGGTGACAAGGACAGCACCCCGAACAACAGCAACGAGAAGGTCCTGCACATCACACTCGGCAGTTAGCCAGGCGGCTGTCCGCCGGCGGTCCTCGGACGGTGCGAGGACCGCCGGCGGACAGAACCGCCCCGGACCCGACCCACCACCCAGGTGGCCTGTTCGTCACCGCGGCGACGGCGACTGATCACCGATGCTCGGCGACCCAGGCTCAGCCGTCGCCGGGGCGGACCAGCCCGCTCTCGTACGCGATGACCACGAGCTGGGCGCGGTCGCGGGCGTTCAGCTTGTGCAGCAGGCGACTCACGTAGGTGCGGGCGGTCTCCGGGCTGAGGTGCAGGGCCGCCCCGATCTCCACATTCGACCGCCCGGTGCCGACCTGCGCGAGGACGTCGCGTTCCCGCCCGGTGAGCCCGGCCAGTCGCGCGGGGTCGCCCACGGAGGAGCGGGCCGCCGCGGTGATCACCCGCCGGGTCACCGCCGGTGACAGCAGCGCGTCCCCGCCGGCCACCACGCGGACGGCGTCCCGCAGGGCGTCGGGCGGGGTGTCCTTGAGCAGGAAACCGGCGGCGCCAGCGCGAATGGCCTCGAAGAGGTACTCGTCGTCATCGAAGGTGGTCAGCATGACCACCCGGACATCGGCCAGCAGCGGGTCGCTGAGGATCCGGCGGGTCGCATCGAGTCCGTCGCCGCCGGGCATCCGGACGTCCATCAGGACGAGGTCGGGCCGCTGCTCACGCACGACGGCCACACCGGCCCGACCGTCGCCGGCCTCGCCGACCACGGTGATGTCCGAGGCGCGCTCCAGCAGCGCGCGGAGTCCGGTGCGCACCAGGTACTGGTCGTCGACGAGGACGACCCGTACCTTGCTCACGCGGGGACTCCGGCCAGCGGCAGGCGGACCGACACCCGGAAGCCGCCGCCATCGACGTCGGCGGCATCGACGGTGCCGCCGAGCAGGGCGACCCGCTCCGACATACCGCGCAGGCCCTGACCGCGCTCACCTGCTACGCCGCCGGCGGACGAGCCACGGCCGTCGTCGACGACCTCCAGCGACAGCCGGGCCGGCGTCGCCCGGATCGTCACCGCGACGCGGGTGGCCCGCGCGTGGCGCAGCACGTTGGTCAGCGCCTCCTGCACGATCCGGTAGACGGTGCTGCCCACCACCGTGGGCAGCGCGTCGACCGGGCCGGCGAGACGCAGCTCGACCGGCAGCCCACCGCGGCGGACGCCGTCAACGAGCGTACGTAGCTGGGCGAAGCCGGGGGCCGGCTCGCGCGGCCCGGGCTCGCGGCGCAGCGTGCCCAGCGTCGCGCGCAACTCGGCCATGGCGCTGCCGCTCACCGAGTGGATCGCGGCCAGGGCGGTCTCGGCCTGCCCGGGCTCGGCATCGGCGAGTGCCTCCCGCGCCACGGCCGACTGCAAGGTGATCACCGACATCGTGTGTCCGAGCGTGTCGTGCACCTCCCGGGCAATGCGCAGCCGCTCCGCCTCGACCTGCCGGGCGGCCTCCCGACGGCGCTCCTCGGCCGCTGCGGCGGCCTGCCGAACCAGGGCGGCCCGCAGCGAACGCCGGTTGCGGACGGCGTCACCGAGCGCGATGACGGCGAGCATCAGAGCCGCCCCGGAGCCGAGATCAGCCCCGATCACGACGGAGATGTCGTCGCCCTCGATCAGCCGGGCGGCCACCGAAACGGCCAGCAGACTCCCGCCGACGGCGGCGGCCGGGACCACCCGGCCCCGCTCTGCGGCCACGTAGAGGATGGCGGCGGCCGGGGCGGCCAGGCCGACCGGCGGCAGCTCCAGCGCGTAGTAGCCGAGGATGCCGGCCGCCGTCGCCAGCAGCGCGGGAACCGGCCAACGCCGGGCCACCAGCAGCAGTACGGCCAAACCGACCCCGAATCCGCCGGCGACCGCCGCGCGGGCGGCCGACGCGTCATCGGTCACCACCGCCGCCGTGATCAGGCCCAGGATCGCCACGGCGAGCAGCGCCTCGGTTCGGGTGGGTGACATGGCCTGCACGTCCGTGAGCCTAAGTGGACGCGGGCTCGGTCCGCTGCCGTCCGCAGGCATCACCTCCGCCCCGGCGCGTACGTCGAGAAGCGATGCCAGCTCGCGCGGCTACGCGGCAGACGGTCCCGAACTGCCGACCTAGCGTCGACAGCGACACCACAGAACGTGTCCTCAAGGGGACATAACCAAGGAGAAGTGCCGCTGTGTCCCGTACCAAGCTGACGTGGATCGTCCTCATCGTGCTCGTCTGGACGGCGATGATGTCCTTCGGTGGGGTCGCCGCCGAGACCGTGATGCTCTACCCGAATGTCTTCGGCGACGCGCCCGCGTCGCTGGACCGGGCCCGTGAGTTCCTGGTCGCAGGCGGCCCGAGCGACTACTTCCCGCCGCTGGGTGCCACGGTCGTGCTGAGCTGCCTCGCCGGGATTGCGCTCACCTGGCGCAACCGCCGGCTGCGCTGGTACGTCGCCGGCGCCGCCGCGGCCTTCATCGCCTGCGAGTTCCTGTTCTCCGTGGTCTTCTTCTGGCCGCGTAACGAGATCATGTTCGGCGACCCGGTCGGCACGCACTCCCCGGAGTACCTACGTCAGGTCGCCGAGGAGTTCGTCGCCGGCCACTGGGTACGCCTCGCCGGCGGAGCGGTGACGTCCGCGCTGGCGTTCACCGCGCTGCTGCGCTTCGCCCGGGATACCGCACCGGTGCGAGCGATGTGATCGCCCTGCGCCCGTCAGTGGCAGTGTTGTTGGTGCTGTGCCCCGACCTGCCCGGCTCCTGGCCTGGTCCACTGCGGTACGGGTCGGCCGTCGCTGCGCCACCTCGTGTAGGTCGGTTCCTGGGGCCAGCCCTCCGGTGAGTCCTCCCAAACCTCCTGCCGGCCGTAGGTGGTCATGTCGAGCAGCTTGTGCGACGACATGATCGCTTCGACGCCCCGGCCGGTCGTCTCGTACGTCAGGAAGAACCGGTCGTCCCGGTGCAGGAGGCACGCGATCTCGCCGCCGCCGGCGTAGGCGGGGTCCTCGATGCCGTACGTGGAATACCACGGGTGCGTGTAGCCCATGAAGTCCCGAAAGGGGGCCACCTCCTCGTACGGCCCCTCGCAGAAGACCGCGAAGGAGATGCCGCGCTCTTCAAGATAGGCCGCATTCTGGAAGTCCCAGATGGTGGCGGTGCAGCCCTCACACTGATCCTCGAACGGCTTTCCGAGGTGCCACATGTGCCGGTAGACGACGAGTTGGTCTCGGCCGGCGAAGATGTCCTGCAGTGGGGTCGGGCCGTGCGCTCCGATGAGCGAGATCGGTGTTACCTCGGTCATCGGCAGGCGGCGCCGGGCGGCGGCTATCGCGTCACCCTCGCGTGTGTGCGCCTTTTCGCGGACGAGCAGTGCCTCGCGCTCGGTGAGCCAGGTCTCGCGATCGACGGCCGGAGGGGCAGGGGTCGTGGTGTGGATGGCTGCCATGTCGCTATCCTAAGCATAGTGTGTGCTTGCTTGACCATAGTTATGTGGGAAGGAAGTGAGGCGGTCGTGCCGACCAAGCGGACCTTTCGGGACCTCGGGGACGCCTGCCGCGCCGCGAATGCTCTCGACCTGGTAGGTGATCGATGGACCCTGATCGTGGTACGTGAGGTGATTCTCGGGCCCAAGCGGTTCGTCGACCTGCAGGAGTCGGTCCGTGGCATCACTCCGGCCGTTCTCACCGACCGGCTGCGGTCGCTGCAGGAGACCGGGATCGTCGAGCAGGTCGTCCTGCCAGACCTGGCCCGCACCCACGCGTACGTCGCGACGGACTGGGGCCGAAAGTTGGAGTCGGTCCTGGAATCGCTGGGGCGTTGGTACTCCGCCGGCCCCGACCCGCGCACGGACGGCGGCATGACTCCTGATGGGACGGTCATCGCCATGCGGACGATGGCTCCGCTGGAGCCGGGCGAGGTGCCGGTCCTGGCCCTTCGCCTGTACGACGGCCGGCGCTCCGATCCGCCGACGCGCGATTACCGCGTGGCAACGGTCGACGGGCGCCTGGATGTCCGGGCCGGTGTGGCCATGGAACCGGCGGCGACCGTGACCGCGGAGTCGACGGTCTGGAGCAGCCTTCTCTTCGACAACCTGCCACTCGCGAGCGCCGAGCGCGACGGGACCGTGCGCGTCGAGGGCGACCGGGAGGCCGTCGTACAGATCCTGCGTCTCTACACCTGATTATCCCGGGGGGCGCCGTCGCGTCCGTGTGTCCGTGCTCAGTGGCGACCGGGGCGCCGGGCTGGTCGAGTTCTCCCTGATGCTCACCATCACCGTCGACAGCCCCGACCAGCTGGACGACGCGTCGGTGAGGCGGCGGTGAGGCCCTGACGCTCTGTCTTCGTCGAGTAGGGCAAGGTGCGTGCCCGGCCTCTGCCCCTGCTGAAGCACGAGACGCCCCTGACCGGCTGTGCCTGGTCAGGGGCGTCGCTGCGTTGGTCGCTCCAAGCCGGGCACACGGTCGACTCTGCCTGCCTGCTCCAGGCTGGGTCAGCTGTCGTCGTGGAACAGGTGGTGCAGGTACCGCTGCGGGTTGGCCAGGAACGATCGGGTCAGCAGCACCGGCTGTGCGTCGTCATAGTCGACGTGACTGATGGTGCCGCTGGGTTCGATCTGCAGGATCCGGGCGTGCGGAACGGCCAGCAGGATGGGGGAGTGGGTGGCGACGATGAACTGGGATCCGGCCTGGGTGAGGTCGCGGATGCGGGTGAGCATCGCCAGGCAGCCGTGCACGGACAGGGCGGCTTCCGGTTCGTCGAGCAGGTACAGGCCTCGTGGCTTGAACCGGTGGGTGGCGACGTCGAGAAACGACTCTCCGTGGGATCGTTCGTGCAGGCTGGTGCCGCCGTAGCCGTCGACGACGCCGAGTCGGTCGATCTCGCTGGCCACGTTGTAGAACGACTCGGCGCGCAGGAAGAACCCGGTGCGTGGCTTCCTGATGCCGCGGACCAGTTGCAGGCGCTCGCCAAGAGATGATTCGGTGGCGCGCGTGCTGAACCGGAAGTTGGTGGATCCGCCCTCGGGGTTGAACCCCGCCGCTACCGCGATCGCCTCGATGAGCGTCGACTTGCCCGTGCCGTTGTCTCCGGTCAGGAAGGTCACCGCCGGATCCAGGGTCAACCGGCCGCCCGCCCGCAGTCCGGCGACGACGGGCAGCGTGAACGGATAGACGGACATGTCTCCGTCGCCATCCGTCAGCTCCACCCATCGCAGAAACCCGCCGCTGTCTCGACGCGAGACCGACGCCTCGTCCCCGGTTGTCATCACGTGACCCCTTACGCCGCTGGTCTGCCCGTCGCCTCGACGGTAGGTGCCCGGGCGGCGACATGTCCGAGAGAACGCCCACGCCGGGCTGCTGCTGTCCTGGTCCGTCGTCCCGTGCGGCGGCGCAGCTTGGCCTCGGCGGTGACCTGTTCTGCTTCGACGTCGGCGATCCATCAGCCGGCAACCGTTGACGGTGCGCGGATCAAATGGAAACACTGTTACTTTCATGGAAACGCGACTGGATTGCCGGAGGTGGGTGTGCCGACCGCGATCGTTGTGGGCGCCGGGCCGGGTGGCCTGGCCTGTGCCATCGCCGCCGCCGACGCGGGCGGCACCGTGCTGCTGCTGGAGAAGGCGCCGGACGTCGGGGGCGCCCTGCCGTACTCGGGCGGGCACCTGTCCGCCGGCGGCTTCTCGCTGCAGCGCGCGCGGGGCATCAGCGACGACCCCGAGCGGCACTTCGACGACATCTGGCGGATCAGCCGGGGCACCGCGCGGGCCGACCTGACCCGGCTGGCGCTGCGCGAACAGCCGGCGGTGCTGGAGTGGCTGCTCGCCGCCGGGCTCATCGTCGATCCGGGTACCCCCCGCATCGTGTACGGGCACGAGCCGTACCGCACGCCGCGGACCATCCACGCCACCACCGCCCCCGGCGGTCCGGCGATCCTGGCCGCGCTGCGCCCGATGCTCGACGCGCATCGGGCCGCCGGCCGCATCGACCTGCGCTGCGAGGTGCGCGTCACCGAGCTGCTGACCGAGGGCGGCGCGGTCGTCGGGGTGGCCACGGCCGACGGCGCACGGTGGCGGGCACCCGCCGTGGTGCTCGCCACCGGCGGATTCGGGTACGCGCCGGAGCTGTTCGCCGAGCTGGAGGGTGCCCCACTGACCACCTCGGCGGCGCCCACCTCGACCGGCGACGGTCTGCTCATGGGCCGGTCGCTCGGCGCCGGCCTGCAAGGCCTGGGCCGCTACATCCCCACCTTCGGCGGGCTGCCCCCGATCGGTGGCGACCTTCGGGTCGACTGGGCGCACCGGCCGCACCTGGTGGCGCCGGAGCGGCCGCCCTGGGAGATCTACGTCGACCGGGCCGGGCGGCGTTGGATCGCCGAGGATGACCCCAGCATCGACCACAAGGAGCGGGTGCTGACCACGATCGACCGGATGACCTTCTGGACGGTCTTCGACGCCCACGCCCTGCGCGAGTCGTACCCGATGGTGCACGGCTGGAGCGCGGCCGAGCTGCACGCCCGGTGCGGCCAACGCCGGGGCGTGCACCGGGCTCCCGGGTTGGTGGAGCTCGCCGCGCTGGCCGGCATCGACCCGGCGGGACTCTCGGCAACGGTGGCCCGCTACAACGGGTTCGTCTCCGACGGCAGGGATGCCGACTTCGGTCGGGCGTACCTGCCGGCGCCGATCGTCGAGCCGCCGTTCTACGCGCTGGAGAACCATCCGGTCACCCTGATCACGTTCGCCGGCCTCGACGTGGACGAGATGCTGCGGGTCCGCCGCGCGGACGGCACGACGATCCCCGGCCTGTACGGCGTCGGTGAGGTGATCGGCTCCGCCGCCGTCAATGGCAACGCGTTCTGCTCCGGCATGTGCCTGACGCCGGCCATGGCCTTCGGCCGGCTGGTCGGGCGTCGTCTCGCGGGGACCGCGAGCTGAGCCGGTTCCGCCACGTTCGTCCACACCGGACGAACGCCCCGGCCGGAGGCGGCGGTGAGCCCGGGGTGCACCGTGTTCAGTGCGCGAAGGCGAAGCCCTCCGCGCGCAGCTTGTCGGAGCTGATCGGCACGAACGGGGTCCTGATCTCGCCCCGGTAGGTCAGCGCGGGCCAGCCCCCGTCGGCGCAGAGCTCGTCGAGGACGGCCTGGTTGGTCTGCGGCACGACCGCGTCTGGTACCGCGTTGAACGCGCCCGTGAGGTCGTGGCTCACCACGAAGTCGAGCGCGGCGGCGGCGTCGCGATAGTCGATGCGATAGTGGAGTGCCTCGGCCGAGAACGGCACACTGCCGCCGAGCATCTCGTGGGCCAGCTTCACCCGGGTCGGATAGTCGAGGTCGCGCGGATGCCCGTACACGTCGGGGATCCGCAGCGCGGCGCCGCGTGGGGCGGCCAGCACGGCGGCCTCGGCGGCGATGAAGTTGCGGGGTGAGGCGTCCGGGTCGTCGGTGAGCGGGGTGACCTCGTCGACCAGCGCGCCGTGGCCGGCACCGTAGACCGACACCGAGCTGGTGAAGACCACCCGGGGGTGCGCGGCGGCGGCGGTACGCGCGGACGCGGTGAGCGTGTCGGCGTACTCGGCGATGCGCTGGTCGGCGTCGAAGGCTCGGGCGATGCGCGGGCTCACTGTGAGCACGACCGCGTCGGCGCCCCGGGTGGCCTGCTCGACGGCCGCGCGGTCGCTGCCACGGAGGACCGCCACCTCGGTGCAGACGGGCGTCAGCTCGGGCACCCGGTCGGGGGAGGTGGTGGTGCCGACCACGTGGTGGCCGGCCGAGACCCAGCGACGGGCCAGCTCCATGCCGACGTTGCCGCATCCGATGATCACGTAACGCACCTGGACCTCCTAAGGGAAACAGCGTTTCCCACTCTGCCCCATGCCCGGTCACCCTGCCAAGACCGAACCCGCCGACGATGCCGCGGTGTCCACGGAGTCGATCGGATCGGCCGGCGTCAAATTGGCTGTCGGGCTATTGACAGGAGGGCAGGCCGGCTGCCTTTATGAGACCTATCCAATTTTGGAAACCGCCGTTTCCACCAGCGAAACGACGGCCAGGGGTGCACCGTTCCCCACAGGAAGGAGAGCGGGACCGCAATGGGATTGCTCAGAACTACGGCTACAGCGGTGGGCGTGGCGGCGTTGGTCGCCGTCGCTACCGCGGTCTGCGTGTCCCCCGCGCAGGCGTACGGCCCCACCCCGGGCAACCTGGGATGCCGGCTGTACTTCAACGATGCCGGTACCGGCAGCTCGCCGACGAACTGGGCCGACTCGTTCGGGCTCACTCAGACGCCGGCGACGCCGAGCCCGGGGCAGACCGTGACGGTGACCTTCACCGCGGCGACCGGTCCGAGCAACGGCCCGGTCGCGATCAACCCCGGTGAGGTACCGATCCTGGTGGAGGCGGTGCTGGGTGGCTCGCAGAGCGGCCCGGTCACTCTCACCCAGCCCAACTACCCGGCCGGTCCGATCCCCGGCAACGCCCCCACCGGCCCGATCACCGCCACCGGCACCTACGTGGCGGGAGCGACGGGAGCCGCGACGCTCACCGTCAATCGGGTGATCCTCAACAACCCGATCGCCAAGACGTACTGCTCGGCGGCGGGCGACCGGGACCACAAGGCAGCGCCGGTCCCGACACCCATCGTGGAGAGCTTCACCGTCTTCGGTGGCACGGTCTCGGTCACCTCGGTGACCGGCCAGACCGTGACCGGGTCCGCCCGGGCCGGCAACGTCATCAACTACGCGGTGACCGGTCTCGTGCCGTCCACCGCCCTGACCGCGTCGCTGCGCGCGGCCAACGGCACCGGAACGCCCGAAGGCACGGGAACGGGCACGACCGACGCCGCCGGCGCCGGCACCGGCACGCTCACGGTGCCCAGCGGCGCCACCACGGGAGCACGTACCCTGGCGGTCTCGGACGGGACCAACACGGTCTCCGTCCCGATCACGATTCTCGGCTCGCCGAGCATCGCGATCACCCCCAGCGGTGGCGGCTCCGGCACCGTGGTGACGGTGACCGGCACCAACTGGAACCCGGGCAGCACGGTCACGATCCGCGGCTACCAGGCGCTCACCGGCGCCCCGCCGCCGCCCGCGACGGGCGACCCGGCAACGACGGCCACAGCCGCCGCCACCGGCGGGATCAACGCCACCTTCACCGTCGCGGACAGCACCACCGCGTACGTCGGCGCGCAATCCGGCGCCCTGTTCGCGATCTCCGCCTGGACGGGGTCGGCTGACTCGTGCGTGGCCAAGTCCGGCTCGGCCACGACCGGCAACTGCACCCTGTCGTACAACCTGTCGCAGACCGTGACTGCCGGAAACCTGTCGATGGCTCGCGCCGCCGGCAGCGGCAACATCGCGTTCTCCGGCGTCACCGTCGGTGGCAGCGTGCAGACGACGACGGGCAACCTGTCGACCGTCACGGTGACCGACTACCGGGGCAGCACCTTCGGGTGGAGCCTCGTCGGCACGGTCACCGACTTCACCGGCACCCCGGGCGGAACCATCGCCAAGAGCAACCTGTCCTGGACGCCGGCCTGCGTCGGCACCGCCGGCGCGACCAACGCGGTCACCGCGGTGGCCGGTACCCCGGGCACGGTCGACGCGGCGACGCTCTGCTCCGCGCCGACCAGCGCCACCGGTACGGGCGGCAGCTTCGACGCCTCGGCCGGGCTGTCCCTCTCCGTGCCGGCGAACCAACTCGCCGGTGCCTACGCCGCGACCCTCACGCTCACCCTGAGCTGAGGATCGCCCTGAGGTTGGGGCGGTCGGCCGAGCCGGCCGCCCCACACCGACAGTCGAAGGGTGGAACCGCGTGCGTCACCCCCTCTGGCCACGTCGCCTCCGCACCGGTGCGGCGGCCCTCGCCGCCGCTGTCGCCGCTGCCGCGCTGACCATCGTCCCGGTCGGGCCGGCCGCCGCGGCGGACAACGGCGAGTGGGCCGTCGTGCCCACCCCGCCGGCCAAGGCCGGGCCCACCCCCCGGCTCTACTTCTTCCTCGAGTCACCCGCCGGCCGGACCCTCACCGACTCGGTGCGCGTGATCAACCGCACCGACACCGAGCGCACCTTCACCGTGTACGGCGCGGACGCCTACAACACCGCGCGCGACGGCGGGTTCGCGCTACGCCGGGTCGACGAGAAGCAGTCGGACATCGGGGTGTGGACGGCGGTCGGCGCCGGCACGGTGACGATCCCGCCCAAGGCGCAGGCCGACATCCCGTTCTCCATCACCATTCCGACGAACGCCAGCCCTGGCGACCACGTCGGCGGCGTCGTCGCGATGGAGTCCGTCCCGGGCGGACGGAGCGAGAGCGACGGCGTGGTCATCGCGGTACAGCGGGCCGTCGGCGCCCGCATCTACCTGCGGGTCGCAGGGCCGGAGGTGCCCGGCCTCAACGTCGCCGACCTGGACCTGACGCACCCGACGCCGTGGCTGCCCACGCCGGTCGACGGTGCCCTGGAATACACCCTCGCCAACACCGGCAACCTGCACCTCGCCCCCACCCTCACGGTCACCGCCTCCGGCATGTTCGGGCATCAGATCCGTCAACGTGGCACCACTCCCCAACTCGACCTGGTGCCGGGCACCGAGGCGCGGATGCGTGCCCAGTTCACCGGGCTCTGGCCGGTCGACGTCGTCACCGCCACCGTGACGGCGAAGGCCGACGGTGGCGTGCTGGCGGTGCGGAGCACCCGTACCGTGGTGATCTCCTGGACCGGCCTCGCCGTACTCGCCGCGCTGGTCGCCGCCGGGGTCATGGCCTGGCGCAGGCGTCGCCGCGCCCAGGTGGCCCGCCCCCGGGGCGTCCGGCCCGTCCGCGCGCCTGCGGAGGTCGGATGACGAGGATCGCACGCACCCTGACCGCCGTCGCCTGCGCGCTGGCCTGCGCGCTGGCACTGCCCACCGGCCCGGCGTGGGCCGCCGAGGGACTCACCCTCGCCGCCCCGGCGGCGGCACCGGGTGACCGGCTCGGGGTGACCGGCACCGGCTGGCCCGGCGGCGCGCTGGTCCAGCTCGTCACCTGCGGGCAGCTGGCCATCGCCGGCTCGGCCTCCTGCGACACGCGAGCCGCCCTGGCCGTTCCGGTGCGCCCGGACGGCACCTTCGCGGTGCAGTACGTGCTCGGCACCCCGCCGGTGCCGTGCCCGTGCGTCGTGCACGCCACGCTGGTCGGCGGCGCCGCGCGCGGCCAGGTCGACGCGCCACTGGAACTCATCGGGCACGCCATGGGGGACACTCCGACGGTCTCGGCCGCCCCGGTCCGGCTCGACCTGGTCGAGGCGAAGATCGTCGGCCGGCCTGGCTGGCGGAGCCTGGTCGGCGCGGCGGCGACCCGAACCCTGGTCTACACCGTGCACAATCCCGGGCCGCAGCCGCTGCCCAACCCGCCCCTCAACGTCCAGGTCGGCCGGGACGGCAGCGGCGACCGGGTCAGCACGCCCGGCACCGACGCCATCCGGCCGGGCGAGACGCGCACCTACCGGGTACCCGTCACCACGCCGTTCGCCGCGTTCGGCCGGTACACCGTGCAGGCCGACCTCGGCGGGTTCGGCCCGGCCGAGGTGACGCTCCGGACGTACCCGTGGGGCCTGTTCGTGGTGCACCTGCTCGGCGCGGTGCTGATCGTCGTGGGCGTCGCCCGCCGCATCAAGAACCACCGCAACCGCCCGCCGCTGCCCGCGATGGGCGCCGCCCCGGCCGGCACACTGCTGCCGTCCGTCGTGCGGGTCGGGTCGCTCGGGGCGTACCTCGTCTTCGACGACGCTCCCGGTGCCGGTCAGCTGCGTCGGCGGGCTGGTGCCCAGCTGAGCGTCGCCGCGCTGCGGGACCTGCTCGGCGACGCCGGACTGCCGAACGGATCCGGCGGCGATCCGGCCGCCGGCGCGGCGATCGTCGACCTCGCCGCCCTCGACGCGGTGCTCGCAGCCCGCCCGGGCGCGGACACGCAGGCCGGAGCACGCGGCGGCAACCAGCCCGCTGCCGCCGTGATCGATCTGGCCGCGCTCGACACCTACCTCGGGAGCCCTCGATGAGCCGCGATCCTGGCAGCCACGCCGCCCGAGGGGACCGGACCTTGACGGTACGGGCGGCCGTCGCCGCCGTCGCCGCGCTGCTCGCCTTCGTCAGCTGCGGCGCGGTGCTGCCGGGCGCGGGCGGCACCGACGGCACCGGCGTCGGGCCCGGCGTCACCGCCGACGCGGTCACCGTCGTCTTCGTCGGCACCGACCTCACCAAGACGGCGAGCCTGACCGGGTTCAACACCGCCTCGGCCGGCGACCCGGCGCGTCAGATGCGGGCGCTGGAGAGCTACGTCAACGCCAACGGCGGCATCGCCGGCCGGAGGATGCGGGCGGTCTTCCGCAACTTCGAGGCGAGCGACGACTCACCGGCCGCCGAGGAGAAGCTCTGCAACCAGATCACCCAGGACGACCGGGCGTTCGCGGTCGTGCTCACCGGTCAGCTGCAGGCCAACGCCCGCCCCTGCTACGCCCAGCGGCGCACCCTGGTGCTGGACGCCACCCTGATCACCATCGACCAGGCGACGAACGAGCGGCTCGCTCCCTACCTGTTCGCCCCGGCCTACCCCCTGTACGACGACTTCGTGCGCGCATACCTGCCGGCGCTGGCCGCACAGGGCTTCTTCGACGGGGCCCGGCAGGCGGGCATCGTCGCGGTGGACGCACCGGCCAACCGGGCGATGTACGAGCAGCACGTGGTGCCCTACCTGAAGCAGCGGGGAATCACCCCGACCTCGGCCTGGATCGACACCACCGACCTGGGCACCCTCAACACGGGGCTCAACCAGGCTGCCGTCGACCTGCGGGCCAAGCGCGTCGAGCGGGTCTTCTTCCTCGGCGGGACCCGGCTGGCCTCCTTCTTCCTCACCTCGGCCGCCGCGCAGGACTTCACCGCCCGGTACGGCATCTCCAGCTACGACAATCCCAGCTTCCTGATCGGCAACCCGGACATCATTCCGCGTGAGGCGCTGACCGGGGCGGTGGGCATCGGCTTCAACCCCAGCCAGGACGTCGCCGACCGGGAGTACGCCTTCCCCGCCACCGACGCCGAACGCACCTGCCTGGGCATCTTCGCTGCCGGGGGCGAATCGTTCGGCACTCGCGAGAACGCGCGCGTGGCCTTTCCGTACTGCGACGCGGCCCTGCTGCTGCAGGCCGGCGCGAAGGACCTCGGCGGGGACCTCAACGCGCACCGGTGGCTGGCTGCCGTGGGCAGGCTCGACACGAGTTTCCAGCCGGCGACCGGATTCTCCGGGCGACTCGACCCGGCCCGGTTCGCCGCCTCGAACGGCTACCGGGCGTTCGGCTACGACAGTGGCTGCGCCTGCTTCACCTACCGCGGGGAGGACGTGTCCTTTGCGACCCGATGACAACACCCGCCGGAGCATCCCGCCGGGCATCGCCGGCGATGGTGCGGGGGCATGGCGTTCCCGGAGCGCGGGCTGGGCCGCGGGTACGGCCGGCGGCCTGCTGACCGGGGTGCCCCTGTTCGGCGCCGCGGGACTCGCCCGAGGTCTCGGTGTCGACCTGACCAGCGTGCTGGCCGCGGTGATCGCCGCCGCGGTGGTTGGCGCGGCCGCGACCGTCGCGGTCGTGCAGCGGGTACCGCACCGCCATCCGGTACGGGCCGCGCTGCTCGCCGGCGCTGGGCTGGGCGCCGCGCTGCTGCTGGTGGTCAACGTCGCAGCCCCGGTGCCGGGGCTGTTCGCGCTCACCGCGCTGGGGCTGCCCTGGGCGGTCCTGGTGGTGGCCGGCCGCGCGGTCGCCGCCGCGACGGCGACCCTGCGGTACTGGCACGTGGGGCTGCTGAACGGGCTCGGTCTGGCAGCGTTGCTCGCCAGCGGCACCGGCGGTGGTGCCGGTTACCACTGGGCGGCGGCCGGCGTCCTCGCGGCGCTCGGCGCGCTGGCCGGAGTGACCCCCGCGGAACTGCCGGGCGATGCCGGCTGGCCACCGGCGCTGCGCACCCTGTTCGACAATGCCACCCGTCCACCCACCGCGCGTGTCGCGGTGCTGGCCCAGGCCGGCCTCGGCCTGGTCGTGCCCGGCGCGCTGATCTTCGCCGCCGACGTGCTGCGCGCCGAGTTCGGCCTCGGTCCGCGTGGCGCCGTCGGTGTGGTCGGCGACGCGCTGCTGGCCGGGGCGGCGCTCGCGGTGCTGCTACGCGGCGAGCGGGCGCTGCGCCTGGCAGTCGCCGCAGCCCCGGCCGGGCTGCTCGTCGCCGCCGGTGCGGTGCTCGTCGGGACTGCCCCGGCCGCGGTCGGCGTCGTGCTGTTCGCATCGGGCCTGGCCGTGGCCGCCGGCGCGCTGGTCGCGCTCGCCATCTCGGGCGAGCGCGTCGCCACCGAGGTGCTCCACCCGGACGCCCGCCCCGCGTTCGCGGCGGCGTCGTCGGTGCTGTCCCTGGCCGGTGGCCTGGGCGGCGCCGGCCTGCTCGCCCTGCTCGGTACCCGATACGGTGCCGGTCCAGCGTTGGCGGTGGCCGCGGCGGCGGTGCTGGTCGGCGCCGGCTACGCCCGGCGCCTGCGGCGCACCGCTGCGGCCGACGCCGAGCGGCTGGCCCGGGTGCTCGCCGACGAGGCGGAGGTCGCCCGGATACGGCACAGCGGCGCGCGTCCGGCCGCCCTCTCCTGCTCCGGGATCGACGCCGCGTACGGTCCGGTCCAGGTGCTCTACGACGCGGCCGTACGCGTCGACGACGGCGAGATGGTGGCGATCTGCGGCCCGAACGGGGTCGGCAAGACCACTCTGCTGCGGGTGCTCTCCGGGCTGCACCGCCCCGCCGCCGGGGTGGTCCGGCTCGGCGGGGTCGACGTGACCGCGCTGACCGCGCCCCGCCGGATCGAGCTCGGGCTCTCCACAGTGGTCGGCCAGGCGGTGTTCGGCTCGCTCACCGTCACCGAGAACCTGCGCATGCACGGCTACGCGCTGGGTCGGCGCAGCGACGCCGTGCACCGGGGGGTCGATGCGGCGTTCGCCGTCTTCCCCCGCCTCTATGAGCGGCGGGACCAGGTCGCCGCCACCCTGTCGGGCGGTGAGCGGCAGCTGCTCGTGCTCGCCAAGACGCTGATCCAGCGCCCCCGGATGCTGCTGGTCGACGAGCTGTCGCTCGGCCTGGCCCCGGTCGTCGTCGGCGGCCTGCTGGAGATGCTGCGCCGGCTCAACGCGCGGGGCACCTCGCTGCTGGTGGTGGAGCAGTCGGTCAATGTGGCGCTGTCGCTGGCCGACCGGATCTATTTCATGGAGAAGGGTGCGATGGTCGCCGAGCACACCGCGAGCGAGCTGGCCGGCCAGCCGGACCTGGTCCGGGCCCTGATGCTCGGCGGCCACGCGCCGGCCGAGGATGCCGAGCCCGCGCCCCGGGCACAGGACACCGAGCCCGCCCTCCAGGCACCGGACACCGGGCATGCGCCCCAGGCCGCCCCGGCGGACGGGGTGGTGCTCCGGTGATCGGTGGTTTCGACTTCGGCCCGGACCGCATCGTGCTGGGTCTGTTCACCGGCCTCACGTACGGGCTTCTGGCGGTCGGGCTGGTGCTGGTCTACCGGTCCAGCCGGTTCGTCAACTTCGCACACGGCGCGGTCGGGGTGTTCGGTGCCGCCGTGGTCGGCCGGCTGGTCGGTGACGGCGTGCTGTCGTACTGGCTCGCCCTGCCGGTCGGGATGCTCACCGCCGCCGCGGTCTCCGGCGCGATCGAGCTGAGCGTGGTCCGCCGGCTGCGGCACCGGCCCCGGGTGATCGGCATGATCGCCACCCTCGGGCTGTCCCAGTTCGTGCTCGTGCTCGCTCTGCTGGTGAACAGCTCGGGGGCCAGCGGCCCGGCATTCCCGGCGCCGCCCGGCATGCCGTCGTTCACCGTCGGCAACACCCCGGTCGGCCCGGCGTTCACCGCGATGCTGCTGCTCACCCCGGTGCTGCTGGTCGGGCTCGCCATGTTTCTCAAGCGCAGCCGGTTCGGGCTGGCGATCCGGGCCGCCGCCGACGCCCCCGACGCGGCCACCCTCAACGGCGTCACCGCGGCTCGGATGGCGACCCTGGCCTGGTCGATCGCCGGTGCCGTCGCCGCCTTTTCGGCGATCCTCGTGGCACCGACCCAGGGCACCCAGTCGATCGAGTCGCTCGGCCCGGCCCTGCTGGTGCGGGGCCTCGCCGGCGCGGTGATCGCCCGGTTCTCCTCCGTACCGATCGCGTTCGCCGCCTCGCTGGGAATCGGGGTGGGGGAGCAGATCCTGCTCTCCGGTCAATCCAGCGGCGGCCTCGTCGAGCTGGCCCTGGTCGGGGTCATCCTGGTCGCGCTGCTCGCCCAGCCGGTCCGTGCGCGCCGCGACGGCGAGGACGGTGGCTGGGGCCGGATCGGCGCACCGCCGTTGCCTGCCGCGTACCAACACGTCTGGCTGCTGCGCAACCTGGGCCGGGTCGTCGCCGGGGTGGGCTTCGCCCTCGCCGCCGTGCTGGCCTTCGTGATCAGCAACGAGAGCGCCTCGGTGCTCATCGCGATCATCGGCTTCACCCTGGTCGGCCTGTCGATCGGGCTGGTCACCGGCGTGGCCGGCGAGCTGTCCCTGGGCCAGTTCGCGTTCGCCGGCATCGGCGCCGCGGTGTCGGTGCAGGTCTCCGTGCGGACCGGCAACCTCTTCCTGGGGATCCTCGCCGGCTGCGCGGCGGCGGCGCTGGCCGCAGTCGCGGTCGGGGTGCCGGCGCTGCGCCTGCGCGGGCTCGCCCTCGCCGTCACCACGCTCGCCTTCGCGCTGGCCACCAGCGCGTTCCTGCTGCGGCAGGGGTGGCTGCTCGGCGACGGTGCCCAGGTGCCCAAGCCGCGCATCGGCGGCCACACCTTCGAACTGGCCACCGACTACTACCTGTTCGCGCTGGTGGTGCTGCTGCTCGGCCTGTGGGTCACCGCGAACCTGCGTACCGGTGCCTTCGGGCGGATCCTGGTGGCGCTGCGCGACAACGCGGACGCCGCCAGAGCTTTCACCGTCGCGGTGCCGGTGCGGGTCCTACAGGCGTACGCGGTCGCGGGTGCGCTGGCCGGTCTCGGCGGGGCAGTGATCGGCCACGGGCAGACCCAACTCACCGTGAACACGTTCCCGGCCTCGGCCAGCATCGACGTCGTCGCCACCGTGGTTGTCGGGGGGATCACGCTGCTGGGCGGCCCGCTGCTCGGGGCGTTCCTGATCGTCGGTGTGCCCGGATTCCTGGAGTTGGACATCATCGGCCAGGCCGCGCTGACCCTGGTCTGGCTGGTCGTGGTGATCGCGTTGCCGGCCGGGCTCGGTGGGCCGGTGCTGTGGTTGCGTGACCGGATCGCCGCGCTGATCGTCCGCGGCCACGGCGCACCGGCGCCACCCGCCGCCGATGAGGTGGCCGAGCCCGTGGCCGGGCCGTCGCCGGCCGCCGCCGGATCCGGTGGCGCGATCACGCTGCCGCCGCGCACCGTCCCGCTGCGACCGGCGGTGACCGGCGAGCCGCTGCTCTCGGTACGCGGGGTGGCCCGCTCCTACGGCGGCGTGCGGGCCGTTGCCGGTGCCAGCCTCGACGTCACCGCCGGCGAGGTGGTCGGCATCATCGGCCCGAACGGGGCCGGCAAGACCACGCTGTTCGAGATCATCGCCGGCTTCACCCGCCCGGACCGGGGCGCGGTCCTGTTCGCCGGCCGCCCGGTCACCGGGCTGTCGCCGCAGCGGCGGGCCGGCCTCGGGCTGGTGCGCTCGTTCCAGGACGCCCGGCTCTTCGCCACCATGACGGTGCTGGAGACCGTCATGGTGGCCGGTGAACGCACCGCGCCGACCAGCCTCTTCGCCGCGGCTCTCGGTGCGGGCGGCCCGGACCGGGCCAAGCGCCGCCGGGCCGAGGAACTCGTCACGCTGATGGGCCTGGCCCCGCTCGCCGATCGGTTGGTCGGGGAGCTGTCCACCGGTACCCGCCGGATCGTCGAGATCACCTGCCTGCTGGCGCTGGAACCGGCGCTGCTGCTGCTCGACGAACCCTCGTCGGGGGTGTCCCAGACCGACGGCGTCGCGCTGGGCGAGGTGCTGCGCCGGATCCACGACGAGCTCGGGGTCACCATGGTCATCATCGAGCACGACCTGCCGCTGCTCGCCCGGCTCGCCGACCGGCTGGTCGCGATGGACGGCGGCCGGGTCATCGCCGACGGCACCCCGCAGGAGGTCCGCACCCACCCCGACGTGGTCCGCTCCTACCTCGGTACCGACCACGCCGCCGTCAACCGCTCCGGCGCGCCCGCCCAGCGTGCGGCGGTGCCGTCGTGAGCCCTACCCCCGTGGCCCCACCCCTTGCCCGTGCCGGCCTGCGCCGAACCTGTCAGGAGATCGCCGTGCGAACCTTCCGCCGCCGGGCGCTCATGTTTGCCGCCCTGCTCGCCACCAGCAGCGGCCTCGCCGTCGTCGGGGCACCCCCGGCCGCGTTCGCCGCGCCGACCCTTACCGTCACCGTGACCACCGGGCTGTCGGACAAGCAGCAGGTCGTCGTCAACGGTTCGGGCTTCACCCCCAACCTGAAGCAGATCGCCGTCGGGCAGTGTGTCGCCGGCTTCAAGGGACCGACCGACTGCAACCTCGCCGGCGGCGCCGCGTTCGTCAACGCCGACGGCAGCGGGAAGCTGCCCACGGTCACTCTGAAGCTGGCCCAGAAGTTCGGCGCGTTCGACTGCACCAAGCGGGAGTGCGTGGTCGCGGCGCAGATCCTGCCCACGAGCGGCAACGCCGACGAGGTCGAGGCCAACAAGGTCTCGGTGGCGTTGACGTTCGGCAAGAAGCCGGCGCAGAAGCCCCCACCGGCGACCCCATCCGTCACCCCACCCACGTCCGCGGCACCGCCGGTCACGCCGGAAGCCACCACGGCACCCTCGACCGAGCCGGGGGGCGCCGCCGGTACGTCGACCCCGTCGCTGGTCAACGCCAACCCGGTGAGCGCCGGCCCGGACCGGTACGCGGTCACCGTGCTGGTCGGCTCCGGCCTGCTGTTGCTCTGCATCGGCCTGCTCGTGCTGATGCCCTACCGGAACCGGAGGTCCCAATGACCCGACGTCGTTCTCCCGCCCAGGTGGCAGCGCTCGCGCTCGTCCTGGCGCCGCTGCTGCTGCTACTCGCGATCCCGGCGGCGGTCCCCGCCCGGGCGACGCTGCCGGCCGCGGCGGTCGGCCCCACGGCCGGGACGCTGGGCTGCCGGCTCTACTTCAACGACGCCGGCACCGGCAGCTCACCGACGGTCTGGCAGGACACCTTCACCCTGAGCCAGTCACCGGCCGCGCCAAAGGTCGGCGACACGGTGACCGTCACGCTCACGGCGAAGACCGGCCCCGACAACGGGCCGGTGGGGCTGAGCGCCGGTGACGTTCCGGTGAACGTCGCGCTGGCCCTGGGCGGCTCCCTCTCCGGCAGCGCGACGCTGCGGATGTCCTCGTACCCGGCGGGGGCCGTCGCCCCGGCGACGCCGCTCGGCCCGATCACCGCGACCGGCACCTACTTCGCCGCCGCCGCCGGAGCGGCGACGCTCACCGTCGGGCGGGTCACGTTCACCAACGCCTCGGCGACGACGCACTGCTCGGCGGCCGGCGACCGCGACCACAAGGCGGCACCGGCGCCGACCTCCATCGTGGAGAGTTTCACCGTCGGCGGTACCGGCACCGCGACCCCACCGCCGAGCCCGTCCGCCTCCGCGACACCGTCACCGTCCGCGTCGCCGTCGCTGCCGCCGCCCACGACGAACGCCCCGGCGCCCACGACGAACGCCCCGGCGCCGACGGCAACCGAGGAGGTCGACACACCGGCCCAGCCGTTCGGCCCGAAGAGCGTGAAGCTGAACTGCAAGACGCTGAGCAGCCTCTCGGCGTGGACCGCCACGCACACGCTGACCATGTCGCCCAGCAACCCCGGGCGGGGCGCCAAGGTGACGGTGAGCCTGAAGTTCTCGGCGGGGCCGAAGAGCGGACCGGTGGCGGTCGGCGCCGGTGATCTGGTACCCAAGGCGACCGTCAAGGTCGGCGGGGTGGGCAGCGGCACGGTGAACCTGCGGAGCTCGGCGTACGGCGCGATCGGCGCCTACGCCGTGCTGCCCGGCGCGACGCTGACCGGGACCTATACCGCCCCGCAGGCGGGGCTGGTCACGCTGACGGTCACCAACATCCTCTTCGACCACGCACAGGTCGACACCGAGTGCAACGCGGGCGCCGACCCGGTGACCGGCCCGGCGGCGACGTCGATCGTCGCCAAGTTCACGGTGAAGTCGCGGGCCGCGACCGGAGACGAGGGCGAAGGCAATGGCAATGGCGATGGCGATGGCGATGGGTCGCTGCCGACCACGGGCGAGGGGGGCGTGACGGCGCTGCTGCTGCTCTGGTCCAGTGCCGTGCTCCTGCTCGGTGTCGGCCTGGTCGTGGTGCTGCCGAGGCGTCGCAAGATCCTGCGAGGCTGAACCAGCAACGGCGTGTCGCCGAATCTGCCGGACGCAGGGCTGGTGAGCCGTACGCCTTTTCGTACGTCTGATTCGCGACTTCCCGCGGACGCCTCGCGACAGCCCTATATAGCGTCATGGAGTGCAGCCGAACGAGCCATCCACCGCGCAGACCTCGAGACCCCCACTGGCACCCGTCCCACCCTTTGCCCACACGCCAGTGTCGGTCCACCGCGACGAGCCGATCCGCCCGCCATCGGACACCACCACTGCTGGCCCCGCACCCGCCCAACTACCGGCCCCGCAACCGCACGACGCCCTGACCGCGCGTCTGAAGCGCTGGTGCGCAGAGGAGAAGGTGGTCGCCGATGTGGTGGAGGCTCTCAACACCGCGCACGGCATGCCGCTGACCGTGGCACTTCTCGACACGCCCGTCGGCAGCGACCACCTGCCGGCCACCAACACCATCTGCCTGTCCCCTAAGTACGCCGCGCCAGGGCTCGACACCGTCGCCAACAAGCTGATCCTGTACCGGTTGGCCACGGCATTCGAACAGCTCGGCCTGAACGCAGCCAATGCGCAGGCACTTCAGACGTACAACGGGCGGCAGCAACGGCTGTGGCGGTTGGCGAACCCGGCCCAGGACCCGCCGCCCGCGGACGTGTACCGGTTCTATCACGGCACCAACCGATGTAACTACTACGGCGACGGCATCCAGGTCACGGGCCTGACACCGAGTCAAGCCGGCAGCGGCCTCGGCTGCAAACGCTGGGAGAAACACGACATCGCCTCGGAGAGCAAGGACAAGGGCTGGAACACCGTCACCCTCGACTTCGACGTGGCGCTCTCCTACGCCCGGCAGCACACCGAGTGGGCCATGGGGAGAAAACGCAACGAGCCGACCCTGCGCGACGTCGCCGCCGAGGGCGGGCTGGTCCTCGCCTTCGACGTGCCGAAGGAGGCCGTCGACAGCCGCAGCCAGTGGCGCAAGGACAAAAGCGGCGACCCGCACAACTACCAGACCTCGGAGGCGATACCGGCGGTGCGGATCCGGGTGGTGGAGGAGTTGGGCATCCCAGGGCCCTTGAAGGCTGTCGCGCCACCCCTGCCTTTCGTCGAGGCCGCGGTGGTCCAGACGGGCCCGCCGTCCGGCGCCGGGCGACGCGTCTACCCGAAATCGACGTCTTGAGAGGGCCGTGACCTCATGCTCCAGGAGACACGATCCTCGGTTGTCCTCACAACCCATGGATGGTCACGCGGTGGCCCACGACAGACGTGCAACCTCGAACCGCTCTCTCAGTACTCGCGCAACAGGGAACCGGCGCCATACACCTTGTCGGCGATCCCGTTCTCGCGCAGTGCCATCCACCAGGTCGCCGCGTTGATGGCGATCACCGGCTTGCCGAGCCAGCGTTCGGCCTCGTCGGCCAGCCCGACCATCGACAGGTTGGTGCCGCACTGGACCAGGGCGTCCACGTCCGGGCCGTCCACCGCCAGCAGTGCCCGGCGCAACTCGTCCTCCGTGACGTGGGCGATGGAGACCGCGGTCGGGCACTTGAGCCCCTCGATCGCGGTCACCTCGAAACCGATCTCGGAGAAGAACTGCACGACGTTCGTGTCGCCGATCGGCTGGTACGGCGTCACCACGCCGATCCGGCGCGCGCCGTAGAGGCGCAGTGCCCGCTCGCACGCCTCCGCCCCGGTTGCCACCTCCAGCCCGGTGGCCGCCTTGATCTGGGCGACGAATTCCCGGTTGCCCTCGACACCGCCCCAGAACGTCTCGGCGGACATGCCCATCACCATGTAGTCGGGCTCGCAGGTCAGTACCCGCTCGCAGGCCGCGCCGATCTCGTCGCGGATCTGCGTCAGGAGGTTCTCGAAGTTGCTGTCGCTGGACAGGTCCTGGTTGCGGATGTGGATCCGGGAGAAGTGCGCGGTCACACCCGGCACCGTCATTCCGTAGAAGTCCGGCTCCACGATGGTGTTGGTCGACGGGGCGATGACGCCGAACTTGCGGCGCCAGCCGAGCGCGTCGGTCATGAGCTGACGGCTCCTTCCTGGGTGGGGATCGGGTGGGGACTGGCCGTGGCCGGAGTGTGGGCGCGCGCGGTCAGCCACGCCGCGACCAGCAATGCCGCCTGGCCGAGGGTGTTGGTGCCCTGCTCCACCCACTGCATGGTCAGGGTCTCGTGATCGGCGTGGTTGCGCAGCGGCACCAGCAGCAGCACGCAGGTCAGCCCGGCGACGTAGAGCGCCACCGCGCCCCAGGCGCGCCGCCGGCCGGCGATGATCGCGGCCAGGACGCTGATGGTGGTCACGCCCGTGGTGGCGAGGGCGAAGATAGGCGCGAAGATGGCGTACACGGCCGCCACTGCGGCGGTGACGGCCAGCACGGCGGCGAACGGCCACCACGGCACGCTGCGCCCGCGCAGCGCACTGGCCAGACCCCAGATCAGTCCGACCGCGCCGACCGCCATCAGCGGGAACAGAGCCGCCTCCAACCAGGGCAGGTCGACCGAGAACCCGGCCAGCAGCAGTTTCCAGGTCGACTTGGCCAGGCCGCCGAGGCCGATCAGGATGGCGCCGACGCGGGCGACCGGGCCCACCCGGGGCACGATCCGACCGGACAGCCCGGCCAGGATCAAGAACCCGACCAGCGCCAGACCGGTCGGCACGAAGTCCTCCAGCGCGAGGAGGACGGTGTAGTCGCTGCCGTTCACGACAGGCCCCCGCGCCGGGTCATCCGGGGCCGCCGGCGGAGTCGCCGAAGAGGTCGCGCTTGCGGAAGCCGGCGGCGGCGAACCGGGCGGCGGCCTTGCGGCTGGTCAACCAGGCGGCGCGGCTGCCGTTGCGGCCACCGGCGAGGATCCGGTCGGCCAGCCACGGGGTGACCGTCTCCACCCGGTCGCCGAGGATGTTGAAGATCTTCTTGGCCTTCGCCAGCTCGTCCGGCGGGTAGTCGTGGGTGAGCAGGTCGGTCACGACGATGCCGGGCGAGAGGTGGTGCACGGTGACCTTGTCGGCGACCCCGGCTGCGGCGAGTTCCTTGGCCAGCCCGTCGGTCAGGTACGTGACCGCACGCTTCGACGCCCCGTAACCGGTCAGCCCCGGCCGGACCTGGCCGTTGGAGCCGAAGCCCTCCATGTTCCACAGCGCGCCGTGGCCCTGCTCGACCATCGCGGCGAGCACCACCGCGCTGGCCCGGGCCACCCCGCCGAGGTTCGCCGCGAGGACCCCGTCCAGCTCCGCCGGCATCAGCTCCCACAGTGGGCGGCGGGCATGGTTCGTGCCCGCGTTGTTGATCCAGATGTCGACGCCGCCGAACGCCTCGGCGGCGGCCGACCACAGCGCGGCCACGTCGGCGCGGTCGGTAACGTCCGCGCGCACTCCGAGCACCTGGGCGCCGGCCGGCGCCGAGGAGTCCGAGGGCAGCGCGGCGAGCGCCGTGGCCACCGACTCCGCGCTGCGTCCGCAGAACGCGACCCGGGCGCCGCGGGCCAGCAGCGCGCGTACCAGGCCGGCACCGATTCCGCGGGTGCCGCCGGTCACCACCACCGCGGTCATTCTGCCGGCTCCCAGGTGAGCAGGCCGTGCAGGACGCTGTCCAGCACGTTGCCCCGGAACAGTTCGTACACCACGGCGAGGCGCCCGCCGGCGGACATGCCCGGCTCGGCGTCGATGGCGAACTCGCGGCCCTTGACCTTCCACACGTCGCCGCCGTCGGCGTGAAAGTGCCAGGACGGGTAGCTGGCCCGGCCGAAGCCCTGCGCGTTGCCCCAGGCGTCGGGGCCCTCGAAGAACAGCCGGTCGCCGTCGCGGCGCTGCTCGACCACGTACCGCCGGTCCAGGCCGGCGCCGGTCCAGTCCACCACCCGGCGGGTACGGAGCAGGTCGATCGGCTCCAGACCGAGGCGCACCGCGACCGTGCCACGCAACTGCTGGTCGGCGCCCCACAGCTCACAGCTACCGGTGAACGCGCCGGCCTGCTTGGTCGGCAGGATGTACGGCACCGGACCGCGCCGCTCCTCGGCGGACAGGAACCGCGCCACCCGCTCCCGCGTGTCCGGGTTGGTGTCGTGGTCGAAGCTGCGGGTGTAGACGCCGTTGAAGCAGCCCACGACCGTCCAGCCCTGGTAGAGCACCGACGAGTAGACCTGGGTCTCGCCGTCGGGCAGCACCTGGTTCCAGGTGTTCAGGTCGACCTGCCAGCCGGGGCCGTAGTAGTGCGAATCCACGAAGGACCCGTACGGCTGGCCGGTGCCGAAGAAGTCGGGGCCGGTGTAGACCCGGTCGGCGTCGGAGTCGAGCACGCCGAAGGCGAAGGGTGCGCCCAGCCGGTAGCGCCCGGCCAACTCGCCCCCGCCGACCAGCCCGCCGTCCATGTAGTACGTGGTGACGCCGTCGGCGAAGACCGACGAGCGGCGAATGTCCTCGAAGCCCTGCCAGACGCCGGTGGCGGTGAACAGCGACGGCCGGCCGTGCCAGTCGCCGGCGATCCGCTGCTGCCACTCGCTCGGTTCGGTCTCCGCCGGTGCGGTTGTCGGTGCGGTCGGTTCACTCATTGCCGATCAGCTCCGCCCGGATCCGGTCGGTTGCCGGCTCGCCGATCAGCCGGGAGACCCTGGCCCAGACCGGGTCGACGTCGGGGCTGAACAGGTTGACCCGCACGGCGGTGTCCCGGGCGGCCAGGTCGGTGTCGGCCAGGCCGGCCACGGCATCGGCCGGCAGGCCGTCGGTCACCAGCGCGGACCAGTGCTCGACGTACGCGGAGACGGCGGTTCCGATCTTCCGGAACGCCTCCTCGGTGGCCCGGCCGACCAGCATCCACGGCGACATCAGCGCGTACTGGCGGGGCCCGATGTCGGCCCGGCTCAGCCCGTCCATCGCGCTCGCCTCGGTGAAGACCTCGGTGAGCGGCTGGTACGCCGCGTCCATGTAGGGCAGGTGGCTGCTCAGTTCGGCCCGGGGAATCAGGTCGAGGTGGTACGCGTAGTAGTCGCCGCCGTACACCGAGTCCAGCGTGAAGTGCGGGACCGCGCTGTCGGCGGCGGTGAAGGCGAAGACCATGTGGCTGTCGAGGCGGATCATCGGGACGACCAGCCCGACGTAGACCACCTTGGCCACCGGCTGGCCCGGTGCGCCCTTCCAGACCCTCAGCGAACCCACCGGGTCGGGCGACATCGGGCTGCTCAGCGGCTCGTCGATGACCGTGGTGAGCGGGTGCCGGGTGGTCAGGTGGGCCACCGCGTTCTCGCAGAGTTCCAGCGGGAGGCTCATGCCTGCTCCTTCGTCGTCGCGCCGTTGGTCGGTTCGGGGCTCGCCTGCGCCTGCGCTCCTGCGGCGGCGTCGGCGCCCTCCTCCTCGGTGATGCGCTTGAGCCCGATCCGCTGGGACTCCGCCACGGTCGGGTGGTCACCCTTGGCCTTGTGCACCCAGGCGCGGGCCAGCTCCGGGTTCTCCCGGCGGGCTGGCGAGGGGATGACGGTTGCCTCCCGGCGCGGCACGTCGCCCGTCACCCGGTCCGTGTCGGAGAGCATCCAGCCCTGCTCGGCCAGCTCCTGCCGGCGTCGCCGGTAGTGCACCGCGATGAGGTCGCTCTTGACGTGCAGCTCCGCGCCGAGGTCGAACGGGAGCAGCTCGGGGCGGACGTTGTTCACCACCTCTGCGTCCTGGTAGAAGATCTTGAGGACGCGCTGTACGGCGTTGCGGTTGGCCCAGGCCCCGGTGAAAAAGGTGCGCAGGGCGACCCACTTGACCAGTGTGGTCGTCTCGTCCACGGGGATGTTGGTGTCGTAGATGATCAGCTCGCCGATCGGCAGCCGGACGTGCAGCTTGATCATGTTGGGCAGCATCCAGCCGGCCGAGGTGACCACCGGCGGGCGGTTGGCCAGGTCCGCGTTGTTGCGGCTGATCAGCGACCAGAGGCCCTTCGAGCGCGGCGGGTGCAGGCTGACCGTGGCGTACGCCGACCACTCGTCGCGCACCTCGACCTCGTACTCGGGAACCTCGGGCTTCTCCCGATTGCCGAACACGCTGCCGTGCACGAAGGGCGCGTGCGCGATGTCGCAGCCGTTCTCCAGGATCCGCTCGTAGTTGGCCTTCCACAGGAACTCGCCGGTCACCGCGCGGTACTTGCCGCCGTTCTCCACGAGGTTGTCGAACTCCGGCCAGACCGGGATCGGCGGCCGCTCGGCCTCGGGCAGGTCGCCCATGAAGACCCAGACGAAGCCGTAGCGCTCCTGCACGGGGTACGAGTCGACCCGGGCCTTGTTCGGGATGCCCCGGCCGGGCTGGTTCGCCGGGATCTTCGTGCACGCCCCGCCCGGCTCAAACTGCCAGCCGTGGTACGGGCAGACGATGTCCTCGCCGGCCGTCCAGCCGCCGGAGAGCGCCGCGCCCCGGTGCACGCACAGGTCGGACAGGGCCACCACGCGCCCGCTCGGGGTGCGGTAGAGGGCCAGGAACTGGCCGAGGACGGTGACCCGGGCCGGCTTGACGGTGACCCGGTCGGAGAACTCGACCGCGTACCAGAAGTTCTTGAGCATGGTGGCTTACCTCCGACGGAACGAGGCGATCGAAGAGGTGGTGTCGAGCTTTGCCAGCAACCGGTCGAACTCGTCGGCCGGTTCGCCGCGAAGGTGGACGGCGAGGAACCCGGACAGCAGATCGACCAGGAGCGCACGTGTGGTTTCCGGGTCGGCGGTCGCCTCCTCGTCGAGGAAGGCGCGCGCCGAGGTGGGGTCGAGCGGGTGCACGATGCCGAAGTGGTTGGCACCGGCCAGCCGCACCAGCAGGTTGGTGCCGCCCGCGTCGGGCAGCGCCTCGTCGAAGGTGCGGGTGATCGGGTCGGCGCGGGTGGCCGCGTCCTCGCCGTACCGGTCGGCTGAGCCGTTGATCACCCCGTCGTTGCTGCCGGCGAGCAGCATGACCGGGCAGTTCACCTGGGCCGGCAGCACGGTGCCGGCCGGCCAGCCGAGCATGGTCGCCACCATGGTGTGCGCCCCGTAGGTGGCCACCGCGCGGACCTCGGGCAGGAACCGCGCCGACTGCAGCACCACCGTGCCGCCGGCCGAGTGGCCCACCAGCGCCACCCGGTCGAGGTCGAGCAACCCGTCGAGCGGTCCGGTGAGCTGCGTCAGCGCGTCGAGCACCGGGCGCAGCGATGGGCTCGTCGGCCGGCTGCCATAGCCGTCCGGCCGGGCCGCGTCCAGGTCGACGCCGGGAGTGATCCCGTGCAGGCCGGCGAAGAGCACCCCGACCCAGTCGTAGGTCACCGCGACGACGCCCCGCGCGGCCAGCTCCACCGCCAGCCAGCGGTAGGTGTCCTGCCCGACGTTGACCCCGGAGACCAGCAGGACCACCGGGTACGGCGCCCCGGCGGGATCGGCCGCCAGCACTCCGCTGAGCCGTTCGGCGTCCGAGCCGGTGGGCCGCGCCGGGTAGTAGACCCGCAGGTGCGCGGTGTCGAACGGCGCCGGCGCGCCGGGGATGCGCGCGGCCCACCAGAGCGATCGGACACCGCTTCGCTGCGGACCGCTCATGCCGACGGCCGGGGGAGTTCGCGGTCGCCGCCCCAGAGCGCGCGGACGAGCTGGTTGGTGGTCTCCTCGCCGAAGTAGCGCACGCCCATCACGTTCGCCGGGTCGCGGTCGGCGATGTTGCGGCGGATCCGCAGATCGGTCTCGGCGAGCGCGGCCCGCTCCTCGGCCGGCACCGGCTCGGCCTCGTCGACCCAGCGCAGCCACCGGTCGACGTGGGCGTGGGTCACCTGACTGACCTTCTCGATGTTCTCCGGGCTGCGGTCGAAGGAGTAGCAGTACGCCGTCGGCGACAGGCTGGCCCGGATGAACCCGGCCCGGCTGACGAAGTAGTCGAACGCCGGGTCGGCGCGCAGTTGCAGCCACTCCTCGTTGACCGGCTCGTAGTACCGGTCGTAGTAGTCGCCGTCCTCGACCATGTTGACCCGGGGGACCGAGTCGATGTAGAACCAGCCGCCGGGCCAGACCAGCAGGGCCAGCCCCAGGTGCGGCACCCTGACCTGCGGGCCCAGCCAGCACGTGAGGTGCAGGTTGGCGAAGCTGGCCGCCGGGTTGCCCAGCCAGGAGTGCACGAGCCAGTCGACCTCGGGCCCGGTGTACGCGGCGAGCGAGCCGCCCGGCCCGTTCGGGTAGTCCCCGTAGTGCTCCAGCGACTCGGTGGACGGGTCGCGGGTGAGCTCGAACCGTGCGTCGAGTTTGGCCTTCAGCTCATCCAAAAGTATCTGGTAGCGGTGGAACGTCTCGTGGACGTCGACCGTGGGGGAGTCGTCGAGCATGTCCTCGACGGGTTTCAACGTGTCGGCCACGGGTCAGCGCCTTTCGGTGAGGGCCTGGACGAGCCGCCACGGGCGGCCGTCGACGAGGTCGGTGCGGCGGGAGACGAGCCGGTTCGCCGCCTGCGCGGGGGCCACCACGGCATGCGTGACGGGCCGGTCGGCGGCGATGTCGGTGCGCAGCGGGCTGCTGATCCGGCCGGTGAACGGCCCGGCCCAGGTGGTCCAGAGGGTGAAGTCGGCGCTGAGCGCGAAGACCGCGGCGCCGGTGCCGAGGGGCCCGGCGGCGATCACGTTGAGCCGGTTCTCGGCGGCCCGCTCCGGCAGGCCCAGCGTCAACTCCCAGGGCTCGCGCGGGGTGAACGGCACGGCGACCACATCGGCGTCGGCGAGCGCGGCGAGCCGGAACGTCTCCGGGAAGATCGCGTCGTCGCCGACCACGATCGCCAGCCGCCCCCAGGGCAGGTCGAAGGTGCGCAGCGCGTCGCCGGGCCGCACGGCGTCGCGGGCCGCGCCGGCCCGGTGCAGTTGTGGCTGCTCGCCGACCACGCCGGACGGGCCGATGAGCAGCCCGACCGGGCCGTCGGGGCCGTGGGCGGTGGCGACGGCGTACCCGTCGGTGCCGCGCAGCGCCGGTGCCAGCGCCGCGGCCACCTCGGCAGGC
Source organism: Micromonospora sp. NPDC005291 (assembly GCF_040607415.1). Classification (NCBI taxonomy): domain Bacteria; kingdom Bacillati; phylum Actinomycetota; class Actinomycetes; order Micromonosporales; family Micromonosporaceae; genus Micromonospora; species Micromonospora sp. NPDC005291. Next base: position 365,270 of record NZ_JBEXGR010000002.1, on the reverse strand, counting down.
CCGACGTGCGCGCCGAGGGCGTTCTCGGCGAGCACGGCGAGCAGCGCACCCTCGGCGACCGCCTTGCCGAGCAGGTCGGCCGCCTGGCCGGGGTCCCGCGGCCGGACCACGGCGACCGGCAGGCCCGATGCGCCGGGCGGCCGGCGGCGGCCGGTCGGCGCGTCCCCGAGTGGACCGTAGAGCTCCGGTCGGCGGGCCGCGAGGATGTCGGTGCCGTCCGGGCGGTGCTTGTCGCCGGCGCGCTCCGGGTCGATGTCGGCGATGACGACGGCCTCACCGATGCGCGGGCCCCTGGCCACCACCGTGCCGTCCGGTGCGACGATCTGCGACTCGCCGGCCCCGTGCAGCCACTGCTCCGGCACGCCGAGGCCGCGGCTCATGGCCGGCAAATGCTCGGCGGGCAACAGCGGGCCGACCTTGTTGGCGGCGATCACCCAGGCCCGGTTCTCCGCGGCCCGCACCGGGATGTGCAACGCGGCCTCATCGGTGGCGAACGAGTTCAGGCTGTTCAGCAGCACCTGCGCGCCGCGTAGCGCGAGCCCGCGGGTGACCTCGGGAATGACGCCCTCCATGCAGGCGTACATGCCGATCCGGCCGATCGGGGTGTCGAGCACCGGTCCGACCTCGGTCGCCGGGTCGAGGTGGTCGTTCTCGGCGCCCATCAGGACCTGCTTGTCGCAGCTGCCGAGCACCGCCCCGTCCGGTCCGAAGAGGAAGTTGGTGCCGCCGGTGCGCCCGTCGGGGTACGCGTGCGTGACATTGATCTTCACGTACACCCGGTGCTCGGCGGCGCTCGCCGAGATCGCGGTGAGGAACGTGTCGCCCGGGCGGGTGGCCAGGGCGTGTGCCTGGGCGCGGTCGGTGTACCAGGCCAGGTGGTTGCAGAACTCGGGCAACACCACGAGCTGCGCGCCCTGCCCGGCGGCGTCGGCGACCAGGCGCAGGCAGGTGGCCAGGTTGGCCTCGATGTCCTGGCCGGCCTCGAACTGTACGGCGGCAACCCTGATGCTCATTCCCGCTCCGGTTCCCCTAGCGAAACGCTGTTTCCAGAACATACACTCGGGCGACGCTGGGGAACAGGGGGACGAACAGGTGTTTACGCACGTGGTGCTGATGAAGTTCGACGATGCGGCCGATGCTGCCAAGGCGAAGTCGTTGCTGGAAGGTCTGGCCAGCACAATTGATGAGATCGCGACGCTGACGGTCGCCCTGGACACGCTGGGGACCCCGGTCTCCTACGACCTGTGCATGATCAGCACCCACTCCGACGCGGACGCGTTGCGCGCCTACCAGGCCCACCCCGCCCACCTGGAGGTGGCGGGCTGGCTCAAGCCGCGCCTCGCGGCCCGCGTCGTCGTCGACTACTGAAACAAGGCCCGCCCGACGCGGCCCGGCCTCAGCCCGGGTACGCGTTGGCGGGCAGCCCGGCGCCACCGGGCCGGAACGGGCCGGGGGCGTGCACGACGCAGGTCTGCGCGTACTCGGCCAGCCCCTCCTCGGCGTACTCACGACCGTAGCCGGAGCGTTTCACCCCACCGAACGGCGCCCGCAGCGACAGCCCGGTGCGGTTGTGCGTGTTGACGAAGACGAAGCCCGCCTCGACCCGACGGGCCAGCGCGAACGCCCGCTCCTCGTCGGCCGACCAGACGGAGCCGCCCAGGCCCAACTCGTCGGCGTTGACCCGGGCCAGCAGTTCCTCCTCGTCGTCGTAGAGCAACAGCGGGACCGTCGGCCCGAACTGCTCCCCGACGACCACCTCGGCGTCGTCCGGTGCGTCCAGCACGAGTGTCGGGGCCACGAAGTACCCGCCGGCCAGGTCGGTGCCGCCGTCGACGGTGCCCAGCGGCAGCGCGGTGGCTCCCCGGGCGACGGCCGCCGCGACGATCCGCCCGATCCGGGCGGCGGCGCCGGCCGAGACGACCGGGCCCATGCTCACCCCGGGCGTGAGCGCGTCACCGACGCGCAGCACCTCCGCCGCGGCGGACCGGTACGCCGCCACGAAATCGTCGCGGCGGCTGCGGTGCACGTACAGCCGCTTCGCCGCCATGCACACCTGACCGCTGGTGGCGAAGCTCGCCAGGACCAGCCGGCGCATCGGCTCGACGCCCAGGTCGGCGTCGGGCAGGAAGATCGCCGCGTCGTTGCCGCCCAACTCCAGCACGACCGGCGTGGTCTGGGTGGCCGCCGTCGCGGCCACCTGCCGGGCCACCGCGCTGCCGCCGGTGAACGCCACCTTGCGCACCAGCGGGTGCCCGACCAGCGCCGCTCCGGCTGCGGCGTCGCCGTGGACGACCGCCAGCGTCCCGTCCGGCAGCGCCCCGGCGAGCAGGCGCAGCGCCTCCGAGACTGCCAGCGGGGCCAGCGGCGAGGGCTTGACCACCACCGCGTTGCCGGCGGCGAGGGCCGGGGCCACCTTGAGCACGGTGAGGATGATCGGCGCGTTCCACGGCGTGATCGCGGCGATGACCCCGTAGGGCCGGGGCAGCCGCAGCAGCCGGCCGGCCGCGTCGTCGATCTCCCGCTCCGCGTACGCCGCCGGGGCGTGCTCGACGACCCAGCGGAGGTACGTGGCGGCGAACCCGACCTCGCCGCGGCAGTCGGCGAGCACCTTGCCCGACTCCCGGGCCAGCAGCTCGGCCAGCGGTTCGAGCCGTCCGGCGATCGCGTCGGCGCCGGCGGCCAGCGCGGCGAGCCGTCGCGCGATGCCGGTGGCCGCCCAGCCCCGCTGCGCGGCGTCGGCCCGGCGGACCAGGGCGTCCACCCGGTCGGGCCCGCTCACACCGACCGTGCCGACCAGCTCGGTGACCCTGGACGGGTTCTCCCGTTCGATCACCGGGCCGTCGCCGGGTGCCGTCATGCCCGCGCCACGGGCTGTCCGGCGTCGGGGCGCAGCGAGGCGATCATGGAGCTGCGCAGCAGGTACGCCCGGGCGGCTGCCGGATCCTCGGCCAGCGCGCGCAGGCTGGCCAGATGCGCGGAGCGCAGCTGCGGATCGGTGACCCGCATCCGGCGGTAGTTCTGGTCGGAGACCTCCTGCACGTACGTCAGGGCGATCCGGCGCCGCTCGTCGGCCACCGCCGTCACCGCCCGGTCCAGCTCCCCGTCGTCGGGTGCCGCGCGGCCTGAGGCCAGCACCTCCGCGTAGGCGACCGCGTCGTGGATGCCCGAGTTCATACCGAGCCCGCCGAGCGGGTTGTTGACGTGCGCGGCGTCGCCGGCCAGCAGCACCCGCCCCTGCCGGAACGCCGCGACGACCCGTTGGTGCACCCGGTACAAACTGGCGTGCGCCACCCGCCACGGTCGGCCCGGGTCGGCGATCGCCCGCAGCCGCTCGTCGAGCCGGCCCAGCTCGTGGGCGTCGGGGGTGTCCTCGGGGGTGGGCAGCAGCACCCGCCAGTGCTCCGGCGTGCGCAGCAGCACCGACCACTCGACCGGGTCGAAGACGTAGTTGACGGACGCCAGCGGGCCGAGCAGCGCCGGCAGGTCCTCGTCGGTGGAGGCCACCAGGAACCGTTCGGGGTAGGTGATCCCCTCGAACGGCAGCTCCAGCGCCCGCCGTACCGCGGAACTGGCGCCGTCGGCCGCGATCAGCCAGTCGCCGGCCACTTCCCGGCCGTCCGCGGCGACCGCGACCACGCCGCCGTCGGCCGGATCCGCGGCCTGCCGCACCGAGTCGACCGGCCAGCCGAAGTGGACCCGGGCCGCTGGGTGCCGGGCCAGGTGGGCCAGCAGGATCTGGGTCAGCTTGGACTGCTCGCACTGCACCCGGTACGGGTACGGAGTGTCGGCGGCGAGCACCGATAGGTCCAGCTCCGCGATCAGCCCCTCCCGGCGGTCCCGGTAGGCGAACGTCGGCGCGACCAGCCCGCGCGCCAACAGGTCCGCGCCGACCCCCAGCGCGTCGAGCATCTCCAGCGTCGGTGGGTGGAACGTGGAGGCGCGGGACTCGGCGGCGAGTTGGTCGCCGGCCTCCAGCACGGTCACCTCGCAGCCCCGGCGGGCCAGCGCGAGCGCCGCGGTCAGCCCGACGGGCCCCGCTCCGGCGATCAGCACGTGCATCAGGCGTACCTCCGGTCGAGAGTCAGCGCGTCGTCCTGGCCGACCAGTGCGGTGAACGACGACCAGGCGAGCCGGGGCACCACGTCGGCGTGGCCGACCCGGCCGATCGCGGCGTAGGCGGCGGCAGCCGCGCGGAGCGCGGCCAGCATCGGCGCGACCGGGTGCAGCACGACCCGGACCCCGAGCTCGCCGAGCACGTCGGCGGGCGGAAAGGCGCGCACGCCGCCAGCCTCAGAGCGGTTCACCACCAGGGGTACGCCGGGCAGCGCGGTACGCACCGCCCCCAACTCCTCGGCGGTGTCCACGCCCTCCAGGAAGACCGCGTCGGCGCCCGCGGCGGCGAACCGGCCGGCCCGTTCGATCGCCTCGTCGAGGCCGGCCACCGAGTAGGCGTCGGTGCGGGCGATCAGCACCAGGCCGGTGCCCGCCTCGGCGATCGCCCGGATCTTCGCCGTCGCGCCCGCGGTGTCCAGCAGTTCCTTGCCGGCCAGGTGGCCACAGCGCTTCGGGCTGACCTGGTCCTCCAGGTGCAGCCCGGCGACGCCGGCCGCCGCGTACCGCTGGGCGGTCCAGACTGCATGCAGCGGGTTGCCGTAGCCGGTGTCCGCGTCGGCGATCAGCGGCACGCCGGCCAGCGCCGGGACCAGCCGGGCGGCCTGCACCGCGACGTGCGTGCCGTGCAGGTACCCAAGGTCGGGAAGGCCGAGCTCGACCGCGGCGCAGACCGCACCGGACAGGTGCACGGCCCGGTGCCCGGCCTCGACGGCCAGCGCGGCGGTGAGCGGGTCGTGTACGCCGGGGGCGTGCACCGGCGAGGCACCGCCGAGCAGCGCCCGCAGCACGTCGGCCGGGCGTGCGGGCGCCGCGCCGCCGGGCGCGACCGGGGGCGCGTCCCTCGACCCGACGGTGTCGCCCGGGTTCATGGCCGGCCGTGCAGCGCGAAGCCGCCCTCGACGCCGACCACCCGCGGGTTGGTGAAGAACCGCAGGGTCTCGGCGGTGCCCTCCTCGCCGTACCCGGACAGCCCGAACGCCGGTCGCGGGCTGAACAGGTGCAGGCTGAGCACCGAGGAGCCGTTGACCTTGACCTCGCCGGCCCGGATTCGGCGGGCCACGGCCAGCGCGGCCTCCTCGTCGGCGCCGAACACGTACGCCTCCAGCCCGTACGGCGTGCCGTTGGCCAGCGCCACTGCCTCGTCGAGGGTGGCGTACGGATGCACCGCCGCCACCGGTCCGAAGATCTCGTCGCCGGTGTGCGCCGCGGCGACGCCGGTGACCAGCGTCGGGGCGAGGAAGTTCCCGCCGGCCAGTGGCCCGGCCGCCGGCAGTGTGGTGCCGGTGACCGCGGTCCCGCCGTGGGCCAGCAGGTCGTCGCGGGCGGCCACCACCCGGGCCAGGTGTCGGGAGTGCACCAGCGGACCGAGGTCGGTCGCCGGGTCCAGGGGCGCACCGGCGACCAGGTCGGCGAGCCGGTCGGCGATCGCCTCGACGATCTCGTCGTGCCGGTCGGCGGGCACGATCAGCCGGCCCAGAGCCCGGCACCACTGGCCGTTGAGCGTGCTGAGCAGGTCGACCGCGGCCCGGGCGACGTCGGCGACATCGGCGTCGGGGAGCACGACCAGCGGGTTGTTGCCGCCGAGTTCGAGCTGCACCGGCTTGATGTCGTAGGCGCAGGCCGCCGCGACCGCCCGCCCGGCGGCGAGCCCGCCGGTGAAGGAGACCGCCCGGATCCGGGGATCGCCGACCAGGGCCGCGCCGGCCTCGGCCCCGCCCTGCACGAGCTGGAACACCCCGGTCGGTATGCCGGAGGCGGCGAGCACGGCCCCGATGACGGCGGCGAGCCGTTGGCTGCCGTGTGGGGCGTACTCGCTGGGTTTGAGGATCGTGGGGCAGCCGGCGGCGAGCGCGTTCGCGACCTTGTGCGCCGCCATCGGCGCGGGCGCGTTCCACGGCACCACGCAGACGGCCGGGCCCCAGGGCAGCCGTTCGGCGTGCACGATCCGGCCGTCCTCGCGGTGGAACTCCTGGCGTTGCGGGTCCTGCCGTAGCTGGGCGGCGGCGAGCCGGAACGCACCGCCGAGGATCACGCCCAGCGGTGTGGTCTGCCGGATCGGCACGCCGGTGGTCGCCGACTCCAGCGCGCAGATCTCGGCCGCGACGCCCTCGACCGCCTCGGCGACGCCGTCCAGCACGTCGGCGCGAGCTGGGGCCGGCAGTGCGGCCCAGCTCCCGGCCTCATGCGCCGCCGAGGCGGCGGCGACGGCGGCCTCGATCCGGTCCGGCGGCGTGCCGGCGGCGGGCCGCCGCACCGCCCCGGTCGCCGGATCCTCCAGGTCGAACCCGAGCGGTGCGTCGCTGGGCGTCCAGACCCCGTCGACCAGGTCGGCGAGATCGGGCAGGTCCGGTTGGTGGGGCCCGGTCACCCGGCCACCGCCGCGAACAGGTTGTTGGACCGGTCGCTGGTGACCATGCCGGCTGCCTCCAACCGGCCGCGCTCCGGCGGGAACGTCATCACCAGCCCCATCGCCAGGTCGCGCAGCGCCCGGCCGACGGGCCCGTTCATGGTGGCACTCGACGTGCCGGACGCCTTGAGCGCGCCGACCGCCACGTCGAAGCACGCCTCGCAGATCGAGCCCTTGGCCAACCGCCACTGCTGGTAGACCTCGGCGTGCGGGCGCAGCGGTGGCTCGCTGGTCTCCAGCAGCAACTGGCGGCGCAGCCAGAGGTACGCCGTTTCCAACCGTTCCGTCATATTGCCGATGATCACCTGGTGCATAGGGCTCTCCGCAATCGCCCGGCCGGTGTCGGCGAAGGTCTTCTGGGTGAGCCTGGTCAGCGTGTCGTCGTAGACACTCTGCGCCGCGCCGACGTAGACCGCCGTGATGGCCAGCTGGTTGCCGACGAAGCTGCCCCGGCTGCACTGCAACATCTTCACGAACGCGCCGGGCACGGTGAGCGCCTCGTCGGCCGGAATGAAGACGTCGTCGAGCCGGATGCCGTGGTTGGCCGAGCCGCGCATGCCGATGCCGTCCCAGCTCGGCCGTGAGGCGACCCCGGCGGCTTCGCGGGGCACCAGGAACAGTGCCAGCCCGTCCGCCGTCTCGTGCCCGGCGAGCCGGGCGGTGACCAGGTAGGTGTCGGCGACGCCGGTGGCGCAGCCGAACGACTTCTCGCCGCTGAGTGACCAGCCGTCGACGCCGTCGCGGCTGGTCGGGGTGGCGGTGGTGGAGATGGCGATGTTGGCCGACGAGCTCTTCACCGCCTCGCTGGCGAAGTTGGCCAGCCACACCCCACCGGCCATTCGGGTCAGCACCTTCTCGGCGAAGGCCCGTACGGCGGGGACGTCGGCGTCGTCGAAGAGGCCGCGCTCGATCGCCTCCAGCGGCAGCAGGCCCCGGGAGGCGCTGGTGTTGTGGAAGAAGAAGGCCAACGCCGTCGAGGGGCAGGCGCTGCCCATCGCGAAGGTGGCGGCGGCGAGGTCGCGCAGGCCGCCGCCGAGGCCGCCGTACTCCTCTGGAACCACCAGGCCGAGCAGCCCGGCATCGCGCAGCAGCGCGACGTGCGCGGCGGGGAACACCCCGTCGGCGTCGGCCTGCGCGGCGGCGGCCCGCAACGCGGGCAGCACCTTCTCCACCCGGGCCGCGCGATCCTGCTCAGCGGGGGTGAGGTCGTCGATGAGCCGTCCGCCGGTGGACATGTGGGTCACTCCTCTGGTTTGTTGGCGGGGAGTCGGGGACAGGACACCCCGAGTTGACGGGCGAGAAAGACCAGGTCACGGGTGCGCAGGGCGCCCGCTCGACCGCCGAGGGTGGTGTCGAAGCCGGTGACCCCGCTCTTCATCGCGACCGTGGCGTTGACCAGGCCGAGCCCGCGCTGGGTCCGCAGCCGCACCCGAAGTGAGGCGCGGCGGGCGCGCACGGTGGCGTCGGCGAGCACGGCCCGCACCTGCACCGGGCTGGCGTCGGCGGCTTCGACCAGGGTGACGGCGGTGTGCCCGGCACGCAGCAGCTGGTCCAGCTCGGCGAGGGTGGCCTCCTCGCCGCCGGCCCGGAAGGCGTCGGCGATCATCGGGCCGGGGGTTGCCCGCACCGTGAAGCCGGCCGTCGCGAGGGTGCTCGCGCGCAGGCGGGAGAGCCGGCCCCCGATCGCGATGTCGATCCTCTCCGGCAGCGGGTCGGCGAGCTGGCTCCACACGCTGGAGTGGAACAGCAGCGGGGCACCGACTCGGGGGGTGCTGGCGGCGAGCACCTCACCGACGAAGATCGTGTGGTCACCGCCGGGATAGGCGTGCACGACCCGGCAGTCCAGCCAGGCGGTCGCGTTGGCCAGCACCGGGCAGCCGGTCTCGGCGTGCGCCCAGTCCAGCCCGGCGAAGCGGTCGGTGATCTCGGGACGCATGCCGGCGAAGCGTTGACCGATGCCGGCCTGACCCTTGCCGAGGAAGCTGATCGCGAAGACCCCGGCCTGCTCCACCAGGGCGTGGCTGGGAAGGTGGACGCCCAGGCAGACGGAGACCAGCGGCGGGTTGAGGCTGACCGAGGAGAACGAGCTCGCGGTCATGCCATGTGGCTGGCCGTCGACGACGGTGGTCACGACACCGACGCCACTGGGCCACTGGGCGAGGGCCGAGCGGAACGTGATGCTGTCGACCGACACTGGCAGGCTCTCCGTTTCGCATCAGGAAACGCCGTTACCAGAAACGTAACGAGGGGCGGTGTCCCGTGTCAACCGCCGTTTGGTCCGGGCGGCCGGCGACACTCAGGACACGGTGTTTCGCTGGGTGGAATCGAGCGACCTACACTGCTCTGGAGACCGGACAAAAACGAACAGTGCTGTGGAGGCCCACCCATGACCAGTCGGACATCCGCGGCGACGGCACCGGCCGTTGCGGAGGACGGCGACGGACAGTCCCGCTCGATCGCGGCGGTCGAGCGGGCGATGGACGTGCTGCTCTACTTCGGGCGCAGCGGGCGACCGGACCTGGGCGTCACCGAGATCGCGACCGCGCTGGGCCTGACCAAGGCCGCCGTGCACCGCATCCTCACGGCGCTGCGCAGCCGGGATCTGATCATTGTCGACCCGAGCACCCGTCGCTACGCGCTGGGCCACGCGGCCGTCACGCTCGGCCGGGCCTACCTGGCCCGCACCGACCTGCGCGCGATGGCCGGCCCGGAGCTGCGCGCGCTGGCGGCCCAGACGGGCGAGACCGCCACGCTGTCGCTGCGCCGGGGCGACACCCGGCTGTATGTCGACCAGGTGGTGCCCGAGCACGAGCTGCGGCTGGACGTCAACATCGGCATCCCGTACCCGCTGCACGCCGGCAGCTCGTCCAAGGCGTTCCTGGCCTTCGTCGCCGAGGACGAGTTCGACGCCTACCTGGAGCGGCACCGGCTCGACGAGCTCACCGACCGCACCATCACCGACCCGGCGAAGCTGCGCAAGGAGCTGGCGGCCATCCGCAAACGCGGCTACGCCACCTCCCGCGGCGAACGCCAGCCCGGCGCGACGTCGATTGCGGCACCGGTCTACGACCACGACGGGCACGTGGTGGCGGTCGTCAGCGTGGCCGGGCCGGTGGGGCGGTTCAAGCCGGACTCGCCCGAGCTGGCGAAGTCGCTACTCAAGGCGACTGGCCGGATCTCCGCTCAGCTCGGCTACAGCGGCTCCTGACCGACCGGCCCGGGTCACAGCGCCGCGAGCGGCTTCAGCACGCCGAGCGCCGCGGCCGCCAGCACGCTGCCCCAGATGCCCCACACGTAGGGTAGGCAGCCGTCGATCGCGCGTCGCATCGTGCGCTCCACCTCCGGCGTGGAGCCGGTCGTCATCAACGTGCCGAAGGCCGGCCCGAACGGGCGCAGGGTGAGCCGGATGCCCAGTCCGCAGGCGATCGCGACGCTGTAGAGCAGGATCTTGCCGCCCAGCCACTTCGGGTTGGTGTCCACGCCGAACGGTGCGGCGGCGAAGAGCGTGTAGAGCGCGGTCCCGGCGAGCCCGGCGATCAACACGATGCGGACCGTCCAGTCCGCCCGGCGCACCCAGCGGCGGTGGCCCGGGCGGTGGTGGTCGGAGATCGTGGCGGCCAGCCACCCCGCCGCGAACACCCAGAGCAGCGCGACGATCGGCCAGCCGAACGGGTTGATTCCAAAGACCCGCGCGCCGTGCGGGTCCAGCGCCATCAGCGTGACGCCGCTGGGCAGGAAGAGCACCAGGCAGATCTTGGGCCCCAGGTCGAGCCCGCTCATGATCTTCAGTGCGGTGGCCCGGGCAGCCGGCGTGAGATCGGGCTTGAGGACGAACCGGCTCGACCAGAAGACCCCGAGATCCCCGCCCAGCCAGAAGACGAAGAGCACGATGTGCAGCAGAATCCACCAGCCGTACGGGTGCGGTCCCATGAAGCCTCCTTGACGTCTCGACCAGTAATGGAAACACTGTATCCATAGCCGAAACAATGGCCGCATCGCCGGTGCGTTGTCGAGCGGAAGGGCCCGAAGCCGTTGAGGTCGTACCTGTACGTGCCCGGGAACGCACCCGACAAGCTGACCAAGGCGGCGGGGCGCGGCGCGGACGCGGTGATCGTCGACCTGGAGGACGCGGTGCCGCCGGCCGGCAAGGACGCCGCCCGCTCGGCGGTCGCCGCCTTCCTGCGCGCCGCGCCGCCGGGGGTCGCCTGGTGGGTGCGGATCAACCCGGGCCGGTTGGGCCACGTCGACGCGGCGGCCGTCGTGGGGCCGGGGCTCGCCGGGCTCTGCGTGGCGAAGGCCGAGTCCGCCGCCGAACTGGCCGCCCTCGACGAGGTGCTCGGCGCGGCCGAGTCGGCGGCCGGGTTGCCGGCGGGCACGACCGCCGTGGTGCCGCTGCTGGAGTCGGCGGCGGCCGTGGTCGCGGCCCTCGACATCGCCCGCGCACCCCGGGTACGACGGCTGCAGCTCGGCGAGGCGGACCTGCGCGCCGATCTCGGCGTCACGCTCGGGCCGGACGAGCGAGAGTTGCTGTTCGTCCGCTCGCAGGTGGTGCTGGCCAGCGCGGCGGTCGGCATCGAGCCACCGGTGGCGCCGGTCAGCACCGACTTCCGGGACCTGGTCGCGCTGCGCACGTCGACGATGGCGCTGCGGCGGCTCGGCTTCGTGGGTCGGGCCTGCATCCACCCGGCGCAGATCGCGGTGGTGAACGAGGCGTTCACCCCCTCGCCCGGCGAGGTTGCGGCGGCGGCGGACCTGGTGGCCCGCTTCGACGCGGCAGTCCGTGACGGTGTGGGGGTCTGCCTCGACGCGCGGGGCCGGCTGGTGGACGAGGCGGTGGTCCGCTCCGCCCGGCGCCTGCTCGCCCTGGCGGTGTAGGCGTCCGCGTCAGCCTCGGCAGGTGTGATCGGGATGTGACGCGACCACCGGCCGCGTCACATCCCGTCGTCGTCACATCCCGTCGCCGGACCACGGGCCGCGCGAACGGGACCGCACCGGCAGGGTGGAGATGACCGGCGCCTCGTCGTGTTCGTGGTAGTTGGTGGCGGTGCCGCCCCACTTGATCCACTCATCGGTGGTGTACCAGTTGATCAGCTCACCGTCCGACCGGATGATCCAGTCGATGTCGGTCTCGGCCACGAAGTGGCCGTGCTTCACCCCGGCCGGCCGGAAGCAGTAGGTGCCCTCGTCGATGTCGCCGAAGTTGTACGCCATCTTCCCGCCGAGCGTGTAGAACTCCTCGTAGCAGGGGTGGTGGGCCAGCCGGTGGTCGCTCCAGCCCTTGTGGGCCCGGATCAGCCGGGTGTAGAAGTTGGTCACCGGGTCACGGTGCAGCAGCTTGATGTAGAGCGGCGTGATCGGCCCGACCGTCGGCGCGGCGGTCCATTCCATGGCGTCGGAGTCCACCACCGTCACCTCGCCGAGGGCGCTGTCCCACCGTGCCGAGGCCGGGTTCCACTGTGCCTTCTCGACGTCGAAACCGCAGTCGCCGTATTCGCGCCAGTGCAGCACCGACGAGCCCTCGCGGATCTTGATCCAGTCCATCGGCACGCCCCGCGGCACCTGCAGGTAGCCGCCGGGGCCGATTTCCTGACCGCCGTAGCTCAGCGAACCGGACCGCACGAAGAACTCGGTGTTGGCGTGCGGCACGCCCGGCCCGCGCCCCCAGTCGCTGTCGAACCGCAGCGACAGCGAGGACGATCCGTCCTCCTCGTCCGCCGAGAGCCGGCGTTCGTGGACCCCGCCCTCGCCGTGCGGCAGCTCTCCGACGTGCCAGATGTAGTCATTCTCGTGAATCAGTTCGACGTGCGCTCGCACCCGCTGCTCCTCACTTCGCGTTTCAGGGTCTTCCCGGCGGCGTTGCGGGCGGCGCCCCCGGCCGGAGGTGCCAGGGCGCCCGGCAGCCGGCGTTGGTGAGATCGGTGCCGTCCGGGACCAGCATGGCTGCAATGGAAACACTGTTTCCATCGGCGGGGCAAGACCAGCACCGACATTGTTCCCCCTAGCGAAACGGTGTATCCAGAGCATACGATGCGTCGCATGAACGGGGCACACTCCGACGTCAGGGGCCGGGCGACCGGCACGCTCGATGCCGACTACGCCGACGCCGGGTTCGCCCGTCGGCTCGGCTGGGGTACCCGGCCCGCGCTCGTGCTGGTCGACCCGGTCGCCGCGTACGCCGTACCCTCGTCGCCGTTGTTCCTGGCCACCGCGGAGAGCGCGCTGTCCGCGATGGCCGCGCTGGTGGCGGCGGCCCGCGCGGCCCGGGTTCCGGTGGCCTTCACCGCGGTGCGGTACGCCGACGAGTCCTGCGCCGAGGCGCCCCTGTTCGCCGCGAAGGTGCCGGCGCTGACCGCGTTCGCCGCCAGCAACCCGCTCGGCGACTTCGCGGCCCAGGTGCTGCCTGCCAGGGGGGAGCACATCGCGTACAAGCACTACGCCAGCGCCTTCGCCGGCACCGCGCTGGCCGCCTGGCTCACCACGGCCGGCGTCGACACGGTGGTGCTCGGCGGCTTCTCCACCAGCGGCTGCGTCCGCGCGTCGGCGGTCGACGCCCTGCAGCACGGGTTCCGCCCGATGGTGGTGCGCGAGGCGTGCGCCGACCGCGATCCCGGCCCGCACGAGGCCAACCTCTTCGACCTCGACGCCAAGTATGCCGACGTGGTGCCGCTGGCCGACGCGGTCGCCCGGTTGACCGGCGACTGACCGGAGCCGTTCTCCCGACGTGAGTGGGCAGGAGCAGTCATGCGTAAGGCAGTCATCACCGGCAGCACCAGGGGGATCGGCTTCGCGCTCGCCCGCGAGCTGCTCTCGCGGGGCCACTCCGTCGTCGTCTCGGGGCGTACGCGGACGGCCGTGGACGATGCCGTCGCGCGGCTGCGCCCGCAGGCCGCCGCGGAGGCCGCCGTCCACGGAATCGCCGCGGACGTCACCGACGCCGCGCAGGTCGAGCGGGTGTGGAGCGCCGCGGTCGACGCGCTGGGCGGCGTCGACCTGTGGATCAACAATGCCGGTGTCGCCAACACCACCCGGCGGATCGTCGAGACCGCGCCGGAGGACGTCCGGACGATGGTCACCACGAACATGCTCGGCACCGTGTACGGGTCGCAGGTCGCCGTCCGCGGCATGCTCGCCGCCGGCGGCGGCCAGGTCTTCAACCTGCTCGGCGGCGGCAGCGACGGCGCGATCCGCCCCGGCATGGGGGTCTACTCGGCCACCAAGCGCGGTCTGGACTCCTTCACCCGGGCACTGGCCAAGGAGGTCACCGGTACCGGCGTGCGGATCGGCCAGATCCGCCCCGGCATCCTCATCACCGAGGGGTGGCTGCGCGAGGCGGCCGCCGCGCCGGAGCAGGTGGCGCGGCAACGCAGGCTGCTCAACATCCTCTGCGACCACGTCGACGACGTCGCCCCGTACCTGGTCGAACGGATGCTGGCGAGCACCAGCAACGGCGACGCGATCGCGTGGCTCACCACCGGCCGGATGACCCGCAAGTTTCTCATCGCCGGCAAGCGGGACGTGCTCGGCCGCTACGGACTCTGACCTCGCCGCACACCGTGGCAGGTCCATGAACGACTCAGGAAAGGATGGCACCGGGTGAAGGGTGTGCAGCTCAACATGGCTGCCGGGATCCGCGAGTTCGGCCGGGCCACGCCCGGTCGGGTCGCGGTCGTCGATGGCGATCACGCCGTGACGTTCGGCGCGCTCGACGAGCGATCCAACCGGCTCGCGTCCGCGACGCTCGCGCGCGGCATCGTCCCCGGTGAACCGATCGCGGTGCTGAGCAACAACCGCTACGAGTATTTCGAGATATCGGCGGCGATGGCCAAGGCCGGCATCCCGACCGTACCGCTGAACACGAAGAACAACAGCTCGGACAACGCCTACATCCTCGCCCATTCGCGGGCGAGGGGGATCATCCTGGCCGACGAACTGGGCGGCAACGTCGACGGTCTGCTCGACGACCTGCCACTCGTGCTCAGCTTCGCGGGCGAGGTCGGCGAGCGGTACGAGACGTTCCTGGGGCAGGGCCGCGCGGTCGATCCGCAGGTCCCCGTCAACGAGACCGACCCGTTCTGCATCACGTACACGTCCGGCACGACCGGACGGCCCAAGGGCGTCCTGCTGACCCACCGGGGACGGGTCCTCACCGCGTTCGGGGTCGGGCTGGACTACGGGCTCGGGCCCAACCGCAGCACGATCGCGGTCGCGCCGATGTTCCACGGCGCGGGGTTCGCGTTCGCCTACGCCGCCCCGATGCTCGGCGGCTCGTGCACCGTGCTGCCGACCTGGGATCCGGAGCGGCTGCTGGACATGATGGTGGCCAGCCGCGCCTCCACGGTGTTCCTGGTGCCCACGCACGCCCAGCACATCCGCCGGTTCTGCGAGGAGCCGGCTGCGCGGTACGACCTGTCGGCGCTGCGGACGCTGTATTTCAACGCCGCCGCGTTGCCGGTCGCGTTGAAGGAGTGGGTGATCGCCGCGTTCCCCGGCGTCGACGTGCACGAGCTGTACGGCTCGACCGAGTGCTCCATCGTCACCAACCTTCGCCCGGAGTTCGCCCTGGAACGGGCCGGCAGCGTCGGGCATCCGTGGTTCTGGAACGAGGTTCGGCTCACCGACGACGACGGCAACGAGGTCGGGCCGGGTGAGCCCGGCGAGTTGTTCGCCCGCTCGCCGCTGCTGCTGGCCGGTTACCTCGACGACTCCGAGGCCACCCGGGCCGGGTACGACGCGGACGGGTTCTTCTCCGTCGGGGACGTCGCCGTGCGCGATGAGGAGGGCTTCATCACCATCGTCGACCGGAAGAAAGACATGATCATCGCGGGCGGGATCAACATCTTCCCCCGCGAGATCGAGGAGGTCATCGCCCGCCACGAGCCGGTCGACGAGGTCGCCGTGATCGGTGTGCCCGATGAGGTGTACGGCGAGCGCATCGCCGCGTTCGTGGTCGGCCGCCCGGGAAAACGGATCGACGTGGGTGCCCTGGAGGGCCACGTCCGGCAGCACGTGGCGCGCTACAAGGTGCCCCGCGAGTGGCATGTCGTCGACGCGTTGCCGCGCAACCCGAGCGGCAAGATCCTCAAGCGGGTGGTCCGCGACGACTACCTCGCGCGGTGTCGAAAGGAGATCGACTGATGGGGCTCAAGCCGGGCTGGACCGGGCGGTTCTTCGAGGACTTCGAGGTCGGGGACGTCTACCAGCATCCCCTGGGACGAACCGTCACGGAGGCCGACAACACCTGGTTCACGCTGCTGACCATGAACACCAACGAGATGCACTTCAACGCCGAGTACGCCGCACGGTCGGAGTTCGGCAAGCCGCTCGTGGTGTCGACGCTGACGGTGGCCATCGCGGTCGGGCAGAGCGTCACCGACCTGACCCAGAACGCGTTCGCGAACCTCGGCTGGGACGAGATCCGGATGACCCACCCGGTGTTCGCCGGTGACACCCTCTACAGCGAGTCGCTCGTGTTGAAGAAGCGCGAATCCGCGTCCCGCCCACACGCCGGCATCGTCACGGTGCGCACCCGCTCGCTCAACCAGCACGGCGACGAGGTCTGCTCCTTCAAGCGCACGTTCTATGTGTACCGCCGGGGCGCCGAACAGCTGGAAAATCTCTTCCCCGTCGGGAAGTCCCCGCTCTCCCTCGACCGCGACAGCGACCCGACGGCATGAGGCTCACGTACCAGCCGTGGGGTGCGACGCTCGCGGAGCTGGCCGACGCCGGGCGCCGGGCGGAACGCGCGGGTGCCGAGGTGCTGTGGGTGTCGGAGCTGCACCGCAGCGCGACCGGCACCGCCGCGGCCCTGGCCGGGACGACGTCGACCGCACAGATCGGCACCTCGATCGTCCTGGCGTTCACCCGCAGCCCGATGATCACCGCGCTGGAGGCGCTCGACCTGGACGAGCTGTCCGGTGGCCGGTTCGTGCTCGGCCTCGGCTCCGGGGTGCGCCGGCTCAACGAGGGCTGGCACAACGTCCCGTTCGGCAAGCCGGTCGGTCACCTGCGCGAGACGGTCCGCAACATCCGGTTGTTCTGGGACGCCTGCACCACCGGCGCCGAGATCCGTGCCGACGGCGAGTTCGAGCCCATGCACATCCGCGGCTACGCGCGGCCGTACGCGGTGCCGGAGCGGCCGATCCCGGTGTACCTGGCGGCGATGGGCCCGCTGATGACCCGGCTGGCCGGCGAGATCGGCGACGGCTGGATCAGCCACGAGCTGTGCTCACCGGGATACCTGCGGGAGCAGATCCTGCCCGACCTCACGCTCGGCATCGACCGCGCGAACGGCAGGTCACGCCACGACCTCGACGTGGTCGTCTCCGCGTGCTGCTCGGTCGCCGCCGACCCGGCGCTCGCCCGCCACCGCGCCGCCGGTCTGGTCGGCTTCTACGCCACGGTCCGCACCTACGCCGACTTCTTCGCCTTCCACGGTCTCGCCGAGGACCAGCAGGCCGTCATCGACGCGTTCCGGGCCGGGGCCAACGCGGACCATCTCGCGGGCAGTGTCAGCGACCGGATGGTCGACGCGCTCACCATGACCGGCACCCGCGACGACGTCACCGCCCGGATCGCGGCCTATGACGGCATCGCCGACACCGTGAAGCTGAGCCCACCCACCCATGGGTTGCCGGTCGCCGAGATCCGCGCGGCCCAGGACGAGATCATCGCGCTGATCGGTGAGCTGACAGGAGCGTCCGCATGAGACCACTGGAGGACCTGCGCATCATCGCGGTCGAGCAGTATGGCGCGGGGCCGTTCGGCAGCGTGCACCTGGCCGACCTCGGCGCCCAGGTCATCAAGGTCGAGGATCCGCGGGCCGGTGGCGACGTCGGCCGGTACGTGCCGCCGTACGCCGACGACGAGGATTCGCTCTTCTTCGAAACGTTCAACCGCAACAAGCGCAGCATCTCCCTCGACCTGAACACCGCCGCCGGGCGTGGCGTCTTCGAGCAACTCGTCGCGGTCTCCGACGTCGTCTACTCCAACCTGCGCGGTGACGTGCCGGAGAAGCTGCGCATCCGGTACGACGACCTCAAGCACCTCAACCCGCGCATCGTGTGCGTGTCGCTCACCGGGTTCGGGATGACCGGGCCGCGCAAGCGGGAACCCGGCTACGACTACGTGTTGCAGGGTCTCGCCGGCTGGATGGAGCTGACCGGTGAGCCGGACGGACCGCCCACCAAGTCCGGGCTGTCGCTCGTCGACTATTCGGGCGGCTTCGTGGCCGCGATCTCGCTCCTGGCCGGGGTGCACGCCGCCCGCCGCGACGGCGTCGGTATGGACTGCGACGTCAGCCTGTACGACACGGCGGTGTCGATGCTGACCTATCCCGCGACGTGGCACCTGAACGCCGGGTTCCGACCGGTACGTACGCACCACTCGGCGCACCCGTCGCTCGTGCCGTTCCAGGCGTTCGAGGCCAAGGACGGGTGGCTGGTCGTCGGCTGCGCGAAGGAGAAGTTCTGGGCCCGGCTGTGTCAGATCGTCGGCCACCCGGAGTGGGCCGAGGCCGGCTCGCCGTACGCGACCTTCGCCACTCGCCGGGAGAACAGCGCCGACCTGGTGCCCCGGTTGGAGGCGATCTTCCGGCAGAAGACCGTCGACGACTGGCTCGAGCAGCTCTACGCCGGGTCGATCCCGTGCGGCCCGATCAACGATGTCGGGGCGGCCCTGGCGGACGCGCACACCGCCGCCCGGAACCTCGTGGTCACCACCGACCACCCCCGGTACGGCGAGGTGCGGCAGCTGGCGTCCCCGGTGCGGGTCGGCGACGAGACGCCCACCTACCGGCGGGCGCCGCAGCGTAACGAGGACCTCGCGCTCGTCACCGAGGAGATCCTGGGCCTGGATGCGTCTCAGGTGGCGGCGCTGCTGGCGGCCGGCGCGTTCGGCGACGCCGAGCCGGCACCCGGCACCCCCGACAGCCTCGACACCACGGCCGCGTCACGATGATCGCCGAGGAGCTTGCCGAGTGGGGCACCGGCGACGTCGAGGTGCCGGCCGGGGTGCGGGCCGCAGCGCTGCGGCACCTGCTCGACGGGGTCGGCACCGCGCTGGGTGGGTTGCGTACCGGCACGGTGGCGGGGGAGTCCGGCGGGCCGTCCCCGCTTCCGGCCGTCGCCGTCGCCCGGGCGCTCGGCGGGCCGCCGGAGGCGACGATCATCGGGTCGCCGGGCCGGGTCGGGGCGCCGGCAGCCGCGCTCGCCAACGGCACGCTCGTGCACGCGCTGGACTTCGACGACACCCACGCCGGCGGCCTCGTCCACGCGACGGCGGTGGTGCTGCCGGCGGCGTTCGCCGTCGGTGAGGAGGTCGGCGCGGCCGGCCGGGCCGTTCTCGAGGCCGCCGTCGTCGGCTACGAGACCGTGTGCCGGGTCGCCGCCGCCGCGCCGCACGGCTTCCACGCCCGAGGGCTGCACGCCACGATGGTGGCCGGCGTGTTCTCCTCGGCGATCGTCGCGGCCCGCCTGCTCGGCCTCGGCGCCGCACGTACCGTCGACGCGCTCGGCATCGCCGGCAGTCAGGCCGGCGGACTCCTCGCGTTCCTCCACAGCGGAGCGTCGACGAAGCAGCTGCACCCGGGGTTCGCCGCGCACGCCGGCATCCTCGCCGCCCGGCTCGCCGCGGCCGGGGCCAGTGGCCCGGCGAACGTCTTCGAGGGCCCGCACGGTGTGTACGACGCGCTCGCCGCCGGCGCGGTCGACCTCGCCTCCGTCACCGCCGACCTCGGCACGCGCTGGGAGACCATCCGGATCGGCATCAAGCCGTACCCGGCGTGCCAGCTCTCGCACGCCGCGATCGACGCGGTCCGCGACGCGGTGCGTACCGGCGGGGTCGGGCCCGGCGACGTCGTCGCGATCGACGTCGACGTGCACCCCGACTCGGTGCCCACGGTCTGCGACACCCGGCGGGACCTGGCGCGTCCGGCGTCGCCGTACGCGGCGAAGTTCTCGCTGCCGTGGAGCGTCGCCGCCGCCGTCGTCGACGGTGACGTGACCACCGCGACGTACGAGCCGGACTCGCTCGGCCGGCCCGAGGTGGAGCGCGTTGCCAGACTGGTGCGCTGGCACGTCACCCCCACCGGCGGGGTCGCGGCCGACGCGCCCGGCGCCGCACGCATCACGCTTGTCGACGGCTCGGCGCTCACCGGCAGCGTGCCGCGCAGCGCGGGCGGGCCGGACAACCCGTTGACCGACGAGCAACTCGTCGCGAAGTTCCGCGGCAACGCCGGTGGCGACACCACCCACGTCGTCGACCTGCTGCGCCGCCTCGACGAACTGGACACCATCGAACCGCTCATGGTGGCGCTGGCCGCCGCCGGCACAGGCAGGGACCGCCCGTGACACCGCACGCCATCAGCCCGCCGTCCTTCCGCTGGTTCCCGTACGACGGCTTCACGTTCTGCCTCGGCCTCGCCGAGGGCGACGCGGCCTGGACCTCCGGGCACACCTCCGCCGCGTTCGACGAGGCCGTCGGCAGGATGACGGTCACCGGGGACATGGCGGCGCAGGCGCGCACCGCGTACGAGAAGGTCCTGACGATCCTGGCGGCCGCCGGGTTCGGGCCGCAGGACGTCACCCGGGTCACCGAGAACGTGACGGTCGCCGGGCTCGCCGAGTACGAGGCGGCCGCGGCGCTCCGGCGGGAGGTCTTCGGCGACCACGAGCCGGTGCTGCGAACGGTCGTCGTCGAGCGGCTCGTGCGGCGTACCGCGCTGGTGGAGGTCGAGCTGCACGCGGTCCGGGGCGGCGGCGAGGTGCTGGTCGCCAGCGAGCCTCGGCGGGCCGGCACCTGGCGGGCCTCCACCGTGCGGACCGGCCACGACGGCGCGGTGTACCTGCCGACGATGCTCCCGGTCGACGCGTCCGGCGCCGTGGTCCACCCGGGCGACTTCGCCGCGCAGTACGCCTACTGCCTGGACCGGGCGGGGGACCTGCTCAAGGCGTTCGGGCTGTCCCTCGACGCGGTCGTCACGACCTACGACTACTCGACGCCGGAAACGCGCGACGTGTACCGCCGGACGCACCGCGTGCGGAAGGAACGCCTCGGCGGCGCCGGCGTGTATCCGGGCGCGGGCGGCATCCTGATGAGCCGGCTGCACCACCCGGACGCGCTCGTCGCGATCGACGTCACCGCCTCCCGGCACCGGTTGGAACTGGTCAACCCGGGCTGGTCCCGCTACGACACGCTCACCTACGCCCCCGGGGTCAGGGCCGGCCGGACGCTGTACATGTCCGGTTTCGCGGCGCTGGACATGCAGACGCAGCAGGCCCTGTACCCCGACGACCTCGTGGCGCAGGCCGAGGCGACGTACGGCGCGATCCTGCACCTGCTGCGCTACGCCGGCCTCGGACCGGAGCACCTGCTGGAGACGACCGAGTACTGCGTCGAGTCCGCGCTGCCGGCGTACCGGGGCGTGGCCGGGGTGCGGGAACGACTGCTCAGCCCGCCCTGGCCGGCGTCGACCGGGGCGATCTGCAAGGCCCTGCTGCGTCCCGAGTTCCTGTTCGAGGTGTTCCCGACGGCGGTCTACCCGAACATCAGCGGGGCGGAGGAGACGGCGTGAGCCTGCTGACCGACGAACTGCGCGCGCTGCTGGGCACGAGGAAGGTGTACACCGCGCCGGAACCCCTCGGCGCCGCGGCCGGCCGGTACTTCGGCCTGGCCATCGGCGACGACAACCCGCTGTACTCGGACCCCGAGTTCGCCCGCGCGCAGGGCCTGCCGGGCGTGACCGCCCCGCCGACGCTCATCTGCGAGACCAACCAGTACGCGAACCTCCCGATGGACAGCGACGGCTACGCCGGGCACTCCTGGCACCTCGACGTCCCCGGCACCCGCCAGGTCCGCGGTGGCAACAGCTACACGTTCCACCGCCGGGTACGCCCCGACGACGTCATCACCGCGACCTGGGAGATCCACGATCTGACCGAGAAGCAGACCCGCACCGGCGCGGACATGCTCGTGGTCTCCTCGCGTGCGACGTACACCAACCAGGACGGCGAGCTGCTCGCCGTCAACGAGGAGACGATCATCCTGGTCAGTCTGGACGGTGCCGCATGACCTCCCGGGTGCCACCGAACGTCGGGGATGCGCTGCCCGCGCTGGAGCGCACCATCACGCTCACCGGCATGGTCGCCTACGCCGGCGCCACCTGGGACTGGTACCGCCTGCACTTCGACCCCGAGTTCGTGGCCGCCGCGCGGGTCCCGGGCCCGGTCGTGGACGGGCAGGTGTTCGGGGCGCTCTTCGTCGAGCTGCTGCAGGACACGCTCGGCCCGCGCTGCTTCGTGCACGAGCTGTCGTTCACGTTCCGGAACCTGATGTTCGCCGGTGAGACCGTCCGGTGCGAGGGCACCGTGGTCGAGGTCGGTGCCGACCGCGTCCGGGTCGACCTCTCCGCCACGATCCTGGCCAGTGAGTACGGCCCACAGCGGCCAGCGGCCCGCCCTGCCCACGCGACGGTCCTGCTGGGCACGGCCGACGGGCCGGGTGCGCGGTGACCCGCGTCGCGATCGTCGGTGCGGCCGAGTGCGACCTCGGTAACACCGGAAAGTCCACGCTCACGCTGCAGACCCAGGCCGTCACCCGGGCGCTCGCCGACGCCGGGCTGACCCGCGCCGACGTCGACGGGCTGGCCACCACCGGAGTGTCCCGCTTCTCCACCACCCAGCTCGCCGAGTATCTCGGGCTGCAGCCCCGCTGGGTCGACTCGACGTTCGTCGGCGGGTCGGCCGCCGAGATGATGGTCGCCCGTGCCACCCAGGCGATCGGAGCCGGTCAGGTGTCCACGGTGGTCATCAGCTTCGCGTCGAACCAGCGCTCCGCGCGCTCGCGCAGCCTCGGCGGGGTCGTCGAGGAGCACACACCGGAGGCCCAGTTCGAGACGCCGTACGGCCCGCTGTACCCGCTGTCGTACTACGCGATGGCGGCGCAACAGTACTTCCACCGGTACGGCGGGACGCGGGAGAAGCTGGCCGAGATCGCGGTCGCCGCCCGGGAGTGGGCGCTGCTCAACCCGGCCGCGTTCCGCTTCGGCGCCGGGCCGTTGACCGTCGACGACGTGCTCGCCGCGCCGATGGTCTCCAGCCCGCTGACCGTCGCTGACTGCTGCCTGGTGACCGACGGCGGCGGGGCGGTCGTGCTCACCGCGCTGGACCGGGCCCGCGACCTGCGGCACCCGCCGGTACGGGTCCTCGGGTACGGCGAGCGGTCGACGAACACGTCGATGACCGCCGTCGAGGACCTGACGGTCACCGGTGCGCGCGAGTCCGGCCGGGAGGCGTTCGCCCGGGCCGGCATCACACCCTCCGACGTGGACGTGTTGGAGGTGTACGACTCGTTCACCATCACCGCCGCGCTCAGCATCGAGGCACTGGGCTTCTGCGGACCGGGGGAGGTGCTCGACCTCATCCAGGACGGTCGCATCCATCCCGGCGGCGAGCTGGCGTTGAACACCTCCGGCGGCGGCCTGTCGTACTGCCATCCCGGGCAGTACGGGGTACTGCTGCTGGTGGAGGCGGTCCGCCAGCTGCGCGGCGAGGCGGGTGCCCGGCAGGTGCCCGACGCCCGGGTGGCCGTGGCGCATGGCACCGGCGGGATCCTGTCCACGCACGCGACGGTCGTGCTGGGGGTGCGGTGATGCACGTACCGCCGCCCGACGACGTGACGGCCGGCTGGTGGGACGCCACCCGGGAGCACCGCTACACGCTGCAGGTCTGCGGGTCCTGCGGGCGCGTCCAGCACCCACCGCGAGCGCTGTGTACCGCCTGCTCGTCCATGGCGGACCTCGGGTTCGTCGAGGCGTCCGGCGACGGCGTCGTGGACACCTTCACCGTGGTGCACCGGGCACCCGCGCCGGGGGTCGCCGTGCCGTACACGATCGCCCGGATCCGGCTCGCTGAGGGGCCGATCGTGCTGTCCACGCTCGACGGTCAGGACTGGCGGATCGGGGACCCGGTCCGCGTCGGCTGGCTCGATCTCGACGACGGCCGGGCACTGCCGGTCTTCCACCGCTGACGGAGGCACACCCATGGACTTCACGCTCACCGAGGAGCAGCAGGACTTCCGCGCCCTGCTCCGCACGTTCGTCGACCGCGAGATCATCCCGGTGGCGCGGGAGTGGGAGCACGCCGGGCGGTACCCGACGGAGATCGTGCGGGGCATGGCCGAGATGGGGCTGTTCGGCATCACCGTGCCGGAGGAGTACGGCGGCCTCGACCTCGACCCGGTCTCGTTCGCGCTGGTGTTCGAGGAACTCGCCCGCGGCTGGATGGGCATCGCGGGCATCCTCGGCAGCCACTCCCTGGCCTGCCGGATGATCGCCATGCACGGCACCGAGGAGCAGAGGCGGGCCTACCTGCCCGACCTCGCCACCGGTGCCCGGCGGACCGGCATCGGCCTCACCGAGCCGGACGCCGGCACCGACCTGCAGGGCATCCGCACGACCGCCCGCCTCGACGGCGACCACTACGTCGTCAACGGCACCAAAATGTGGATCACCAACGCGCGGTACGCCGACCCGCTGCCGGTGCTGGTCAAGACCGACCCGCACGCCACGCCCACGCACACCGGCATGAGCGTGCTGCTCGTCGACGCGACGCTTCCGGGCTTCCAGGTCCTGCGGGACATCCCGAAGCTCGGCTACAAGGGCACCGAGTCCTGCGAGATCCTCCTCGACAACGTGCGGGTGCCGAAGGAGCAACTGCTCGGCGGCGTCGAGGGCGTCGGCCTCAAGCAGGTGTTGTCCGCCCTGGAGTGGGGCCGGGTCAACATCGCCGCGCGGTCGGTCGGCATCGCGCAGCGCGCCCACGACGAGGCGCTGGCCTATGCCCAGCAGCGCAAGGCGTTCGGCAGGCCCATCGCCGAGTTCCAGGCGATCCAGCTCAAGCTCGCCACCATCGCGATCCAACTGCAGGCCGCCCGCCTGATGGCGTACTGGGCGGCCGACGCGGTTCGACGCGGTCGCGCCGACGGGCAGACCGGAATGGCCAAGGTGTTCTGCTCGGAGGTCGCCCTGGAGGCGGCGATCGACGCGATGAAGGTGCATGGTGGCTACGGCTACTCCACCGAGTTCGAGGTCGAGCGCCTCTACCGGGATGCGATCCTGATGAGCATCGGCGAGGGCACGAACGATGTCCTGCGGACCGTTGTCGCGAAGGCGCTCGTACGCGGCGAGGTGACCGTCTGATACTCCCGTGGCCCGCGTAGCCGGTCGCCGCGCGGGCGGCGGCCCGCGCAGCTCCGGCGTGCGGGCCAGGCTCAGGCGGGGAAAGCGCCCGCCCGGAGCAGAGCACCGGCGAGGTGCTTGCCGAGTTTCCGTTCCAGCCAGGAGACGGCCGAGGTGAGTTCCTCCAGGTCCAGGCCGGTGGGCTGCCCCATCCGGTCGAAGAGGTAGACGAGATCCTCGGTGGCGACGTTTCCGGTCGCCGCCGGTGCGAACGGGCAACCGCCTGCTCCGCCGATGCTGGCGTCGAGGGTGGTGACGCCCGCCTGGACCGCCGCGACCGCGTTGGCCACGCCGGTGTGCCGGGTGTCGTGCAGGTGCAACCGCAGCGGTGTCCGGGATTCGGTGACCTCCCGGGCGAGCGCCAACCGAGCGGTGACATCGGAGGGTACGGCCACCCCGATGGTGTCGGCGAGAGCCAGTTCGTCCGGACCAGCGTCGCGCACCCGGGTGAGCACCTCCCGCAGCCGGCTCAGCGGGACCTCACCTTCGAACGGACATCCGAACGAGGCACCGATGGTCACCGTCGTGAACACCCCTGCCGCGCGGGCCGCCTGCACCAGAGTCGCCGCCGTGTCACCGGCCTGGGCAGTGGTCATGCCCTGGTTACGGCCACAGAAGGTGTCCGTGGCCACGACGACGACGTTGATCTCGTCGACGCCTGCGGCCAGGGCCCGGTCCAGGCCGCGGTGGTTCATCACCAGGCCCGCGTACCGGACGCCCTGGTGTCGGGGAACCGCGGCCATCAGCTCGTCCGCGTCCGCCATCTGCGGTACGCGGGTGGGGTTGACGAAACTGGTCACCTCCACTCGCCGGGCTCCCGCTCGTACCGCCCGCTCGATGAGCTCGATCTTGTCGGCGGTGCTGAGTAGCGTCGCCTCGTTCTGCAGGCCGTCGCGGGGCGAGACCTCGATGATGTCGATCATGGCTGTCATCGTTCCTCCGACAGGTACGCGACGGCACTGGCCTCGCTGATCACCTCGGCGTACTTGGCTTGCAGGTCGGCCAGGCTCGCCTCGTGCGGGCCGGTGGCGCGGTCCGCCACCGCCTCCCGGACCACCAGCGGAACGAGACCGTGCTGGATCGCGTCCACCGCGGTGGCACGGACACAACCGCTCGTGCTCACGCCGACCAGCACGACGGTGTCGATGCGCCCCGCCCGCAGGGTGGACGCCAGCGACGTGCCGAAGAACGCGCTGGCGTACTGCTTGACCAGCACCAGTTCATCCTCGGCGGGGGAGACCTGCGGCATCAGTTCCCCCATCGCGCCGCCGCCTCCGAAGAGCTGCCGAAGGGCGGTGACCTTCCGCACGAACAGGCCTCCGTCGACACCGCCTGGCCCGTACGCGACGCGTGTGTGCAGCACGGGAAGGCGGTGGTCGCGGGCCGCGGCGATGACCCGGCCAGCCGACTGCAGGCAGTCCGCGGACGGCAGGCACAGTGGGCTGGCCGGGTCGAAGTAGGCCCGCATCAGGTCGATGACGAGCACGGCGGGACGGGGGCCGGGCAGGAGCGCGCCCCCGAATCCGTCGTCGCTGCTGTCCGGCACGGTGCTCATCGGGCGACGGGCGGCCGAGGTGCGGGAAGACCGGTCTCATCCAGGCACCGTTCCAGGATGGTTTCCATCGGCGGACCCATGTCGAAGGTGGGCAGTGGGTCCGGGCGTCCGTGGCGCAACTCGGCCCGCGACTCCTCGGTGGCCGCGACGTCGACGGTGCCGGCCTCGTCGCAGACCACGCCGAAGCGGCGGGCCCCCTCGGGGGTGACCAGGCCCCGGCGGACCTCGAGGCCGACGAGTTCCGGGTCGCGGGCGAGCGGGTCACCCCACCCGCCGCCACCCCAGGTGACGAAGTGCAGCAGGTCCCCGGGAGCCACGGGTACGTCGTGCACCTTGCTGCCCAGGATCTCGGTACCGCCGTCGGCGCGTTCGAGCCACTTGCGGCCGCGGGCACCGGGCTCGCCACCGTTGACCCCCCACGGATAGGTGAGCCAGCGGTCGTCGTGGATCGCGATCGTGCCGGCCTCCAGGAACCGGTAGGCCACGTCGACGCCGTTCCCGCCGCGATGGAGCCCGGCGCCACCGGTGTCCGCGATGGTCTCCCAGCGCTCGATGCGTAGGGGGTAGTAGGACTCCAGGTACTCGCACGGGATGTTGACGAACGACGGCCACAGCGAGTGGCCGTCGGGGCCGTCCCCCAGCGGCCGGCCGGGGATCCCGCCGAATCCGATCGAGTACAGCTGGAACCACTCGCCCTTGCGCTCGCCGGGCCCGTAGGTGCCCGAATACATGAAGTGCGGCGACGACGAGAAGCCGGCGGCGTTGAGCAGCCCGGGGTTCGTCTGACCGAGCAGGCCGCCGAACAGGTCGAACACGCGACCGATGCCGTGGTTGCGCGCGTTGAGGGCGGCCGGGTACTTGGGCTTCCAGAACGAGTCGTCGGGGATCGTGACGTCGACCAGCGGGTAGAAGCCGTCGTTCCAGAGGATCTGCGGGTCGGCGACGGTGATCATGTAGATCCCGAAGAACATCCGGACGAGGTTCTCGTTGATGTAGTAGTTGATCGGGCCCTGCGCCTGCGGGCTGCTGCCGGTGAAGTCCAGCAGCACCTTGTCACCGGTACGGGTCAGGCTGAGCTTGAGCTCGTAGGGGCCGTAGCCGAGGCCGTCGTCGCAGATGTAGTCGGTGAACGACAGCGTCTCGCCCTCCTTGAAGACCGCGTGGAGCAGGATCTTCATGGCCCGGTAGTTGCGGTCCAGGAGCTGGTCGAGCGCGGAGTTGTAGGTGTCCACCCCGAACCGGGCGCACATCTCCTGGACGCGCCGGGAAGCGGTCCGGCAGGCCGCGACGATTCCGTTGAGGTCGGCGCGGTTCCAGTCGGGCTTACGCACCTGGTTGAGGATGATCCGCAGGGCGTCCTCGGCGAGTACGCCCTTCTTGTACAGCTTGAAGGGTGGGATCACCACGCCCTCTTCGAAGATGGTGCGGGCATCGGTCGGCATCGACGCCGGCGACTTGCCGCCGACGTCGGACATGTGCCCGAACATCGCCGACCAGCCCACGATGCGGCCCTCGAAGAAGATGGGCAGCACCACGAGCCAGTCGTTCGCGTGGCTGATCGCCGCGCCGCAGGAGTACGGGTCCGACGTCAGGAGGACGTCGCCCTCCTCGATGTCGCCGTCGAAGTTCTCCAGGAAATCGGGGATGGACAGCCCGAACTGTCCCACCATCATCTTTCCCTCGGGGTTGGCGATCAGCGGGAACTCGTCGTGCTGTTCACGGATCCCCGGCGACAGCGCGGTCCGGAAGAGCACCTCGTCCATCTCGTAGCGGGCGTTGCGCAGCCCGTTCTCGATCAGGTCGAGGGTGACCACGTCGACATCCACGGAGCGAAGTGGTCCGGTAGCGGTCTCGATGAGGCGTGCCATGGTCAGTTCTCCCTGTGGGTGTCGACGGGGCGGATGAGGAGGCTGCCGCTGGGATGCACCGCCGCCGTGTGTCCGGGCAGCACGAGGGTCGTGGAGTCCATCTCGGTGATGATCGCCGGACCGGGCACGACGTTGCCCGCCCGCAGCAGGGTCCGGTCGTAGATGCCGGCTTCGACCTCGGCGCCCTCGACCCAGATGCGGTGGTGGGTCCGCAGCGCGGGGCTCGGGTCCGCGTCACCGTGCTCAAGTTTGGGCGCGGCGACCTCGGGCCGGGGACCGTGCGCGGTGGCCCGGACGGTCACCAGCTCGTGTTCGGCATCGAGAACGAAGGAGAACAGTCGCTGGTGATCGGCGTCGAACGCCGATCGCAGGGCCGTGAGCCCACCGCCGGTCCCGTCGAAGGCGTCGATGTCGATGGCCACCGGGATCTCGAAACCCTGTCCGTGGTACCGCAGGTCGGCGGAGTAGACGACGCGCTGCTCCTCCTCGGGCACGCCCTGCTCGCTGAGCGTGGAGCGCGCCTTGGCCGCGAGTTCGGTGAGTACCGCGCGCAGGCTCTCGTCGGTCATCTCGTTGAAGCGGCGCACCAACGTCCGCACCGACTCGTCGCGCAGGTTGGTCGTCGCGTCGCCGTAGGCGCACAGCACTCCCGGCGACGGCGGAATGATCACCGGCCAGGCCCCGGTCAGTTTGCCGAGGGCGTTGGCGTGCAGCGGACCGGCGCCACCGAAGGCCACCAGCGCGTAGTCGCGCGGGTCGAAGCCCTGTTGCACCGACACCAGCCGCAACGCCCCGAACATGTTCTCGTTGACGATGTCGATGATGCCCGCGGCGGCGGCCTCGACCGACTTCAGCCCGGTGGCGTCGGCGATCGATGTCACCGCCGCTCGTGCCGCCGCCCGGTCCAGCGTGATCTCGCCACCGGCCAGATCGGTGGGCAGGTAGCCGAGCACCACGTTCGCGTCGGTCACCGTTGGCTGGTCACCGCCCGCCGCGTACGCGGCGGGACCGGGTGCGGCGCCGGCGGACTGCGGCCCGACGCGGAGCGCCTGGGTCAGCGGCGGTACGTGGGCGATGGACCCGCCCCCGGCACCCACGGTTCGTACGTCGACGGAGGTGGCGCGGACCTTGAGGTCCCCGACGGTGGTTTCCCGACCCACCCGCGGCGTGAGCCCCTGAACGAGGGCGACGTCGGTGGAGGTGCCGCCCATGTCGAAGGTCAGGAAGTCCGGGTAGCCGGCCTGCTCCGCCACCCAGGTCGCGCCGGTCACCCCGCCGGCGGGACCGGACAGCAGCAGGTTCACCGGCTTGTCCGCGGCGACGGCCGCGGAGACCAGACCACCGTCGCTGCGCAGGATGCACAGCCGGCCGTCCACCCCGGACTCGCGCAGCTGCGCCTCCAGGTTCGCCACGTAGCGCGCCACCTGCGGCTGCACGGCCGCGTTCGCGACGGTGGTGATGGTCCGCTCGTACTCGCGAAGCTCCGGCAACACCGAGGACGACAGCGACACGGGTACGCCCGGAAGCTCCTCAGCGGAGAGTTCGGCCACGCGGCGCTCGTGCTGCGGGTTGGCGTAGGAGTTGATCAGGCTGACGCTCAACGCCTCGATGCCCTGCGCACGTAGCTTGCGCAGCTTCGCACGGACGTCAGCCTCGTCGAGTTCGGTCACCACCCCGCCGTCGGCGCCGATCCTGCCGACGACCTCGACGGTGTCCTCCAGGGCCGCCAGCGGCTCCGGCTTCGGCCAGATGATCCAGCCGGCGAGACCACCTGGCACGAAGGACCGGGCGATCTGGAGCACCTGCCGGAAGCCGTCGGTGGTGACCAGCCCGACCCGGGCGCCCTTGCCCTCGAGAATCGCGTTCGTGGCGACCGTGGTGCCGTGGAACACCTCAGCGATCTCCGACATGGGCACGCCGGCGGCCTCGCAGGCCCGCTCGATGCCACGCAGCACCCCGATGGACTGATCCTCGGGCGTGGAGGAGGTCTTGGCCCGGTAGGTCTCTCCGGTCGCCTCGTCGATCAGCAGGATGTCGGTGAACGTTCCCCCCACGTCCACGCCGAGTCGGTAGGTCATGGTTCCTCCTCAGATGACGCCGGCAGAACGCAGCGACGCCATCGCGTCGTCGCCGAGCCCCAGCAGGTCGCGATAGATGTCCTCGTTGTGCTCACCGAGTTCGGGGCCGACGTGCCGGACCCGGCCCGGGCTCTCAGAGAGCTTGGGTACGACGTTGTGCATGGCGAACTCACCCAGACCGGGATGGGTCAGCCGGACGATCGCCTCGCGCGAGGCGAAGTGTGGGTCCTCGAGCATGTCCCTGGCCCGGAAGATGCGGCCTGCCGGAACGCCATGGGCGTGCAGCCGTTCGAGCAGCTCGTCGGACGCGATCGTCGAGCTCCATTCGGCGACCAGGCCGTCCAGCTGCTCCATCCACCGCCCTCGGGCGCCGTGGGTGGCGTACCTCTCGTCGGTGGCCAGCTCCGCCCGCCCCATCGCCTCGGCGAGCCGGCGGAACACCGTGTCCTGGTTCGCCGCGATCAGCACCATCTCGCCGTCGGCCGTCGGGTAGACGTTGCTCGGGGACACGTTGGGAAGGGTTGTTCCGGTCCGCTCCCGCTGGTAACCGGCGATCTGGTATTCGGGGATGAGCGACTCCATCATCGCCAGCACGGCCTCGTAGATGGCCGAGTCCACCACCTGGCCTCGGCCGGTACGTCCGCGCTGGTGCAGCGCCACCAGGGTGCCCAGGCAGGCGAACGTCGCCGCCAGCGAGTCGCCAAGGGAGACCCCGGCCCGGGCCGGGGGACGGTCCGGGTCGCCGGTCACGTACCGGATTCCGCCCATCGCCTCCCCGATCGATCCGTATCCGGCGCGTGACGAGTACGGGCCCGTCTGCCCGTAGCCGGTCACGCGGGTGACGATCAGGCCGGGGTTGATCTCCCACAGCCGCTCCGGGGACAACCCCCAGCGCTCCAACGTGCCGGGCCGGAAGTTCTCGATCAACACGTCGGCCCGCGCGATGAGCCGGCGTACCAGGTCCTGACCCTGCTCGGTCCGCAGGTTCGCGGTCACGGACTTCTTGTTCCGCGCCACCACCGGCCACCAGAGCGACTTGCCGTACGGCTTCTCGCGCCCCCATTGCCGCATGGGGTCGCCCTGACCCGGGTCCTCGACCTTGATCACCTCGGCGCCGAAGTCACCCAGGAGCTGACCGCAGAACGGCCCCGCCAGCAGCTGGCCGAGTTCGATCACCCGGATGTCGTCAAGCGGCAGTGGAGTGCTCATTCGTCCCTCAATCAGCGTCTCTTTGCATGCAATCGGCAGGCCTGTGACTGTGGTTACAGCTCGTTGTGGTCGGAAAGTAGGCTCCGGCCCCTCCGGGTGTCAATGGGCAACATGCAGATTGCATACAACCCACCGTGTTGCTACGGTGCCGAGCATCATGAGTGACCACACTCCGCCGCGGGAGGCCGACAACGGTCACGCCGCCGACGATGCCTACCGGCTGATCCGGGAACAGATTCTTTCCGGGCAGCGGGTGGCCGGTGAGTGGCTCCGTGAGGGCGAGCTGGCCGAGTCGATCGGGGTGAGCCGGACGCCCGTCCGGGAGGCGCTCAGACGGCTGACCGCAGAGGGGCTGGTCCGCCACGAACGCAACCGCGGCGTGCAGGTCCAGGCATGGAGCATCCACGATCTCGACGAGATCTTCAGCCTGCGGTCCGTGCTCGAGCCGTGGGGCTGCCGACTTGCGGCCACCACGGGCACCATCGACGTCGACGCGCTCGACGCGCTGGCCCACCGGATGGACGAGGTCGCGCCGGACGGACTACCGACCGATGTGGACGAGCTCACCGAGCTGAACAACCGGTTCCACCGGATGATCCTCGAGGCGTCCGACAACAGCCGACTGGCCGGCGTCGTCTCCTCGGTGATCCAGATGCCGCTCGTCTGGCGGACCTTCTCCCGGTACACCCCGGACGCGCTGCGCCGTAGCCTGGCTCACCACCACGAACTGGTGGCGGCTCTGGCTGCGCCCGACCCCGACTGGGCGGAGTCGGTCATGCGCAGCCACGTGCGAGCGGCATGGCATTCCATCCGACTGCGAGAGGGCCGCGACTAGCACGGCAAGGCAGTCGGTCAGGCGTGGTACGGGTTACTTGGCAGACAACGCGGCAAGGTCGGAGCCGGCGAGGGCATCGGACTGGGGTACGTGGGCGAGGTCGAGTTCGGCGAGCCCGAGTCGCCCGTACGCGGCGTGCAACGCGGCCACCACTGCACCCAACGCACCGGAGAGGTCCCCAAGCTCCGCGCTGTGCACGGCCGCCGCGGCGGCAGGCACGATCTCCCGCAGCCGGCCACCCAGCCGGCCGAGGTCGGGTTTGAGCGCGTGGGAGATGCCGCCGCCAAGGACGATCACCTCGGGTTCGTAGGCCACCACTGCGGCGGTGAGGATGATCAGCAGCGCCTGCTCGACGTACTGCTTCACCGGTGCCAGGCGGGAGTCGGTGGAGTGGAACACGTCGGCAGGGTTGTCGAACGGTAGGCCGAGGTCGCGGGCGCGGGCGAGGATGCCGGGGCCGCTGATGATCTGTTCGAGTGCGACTCCCAGCGGGCCGGCCGGCAGGTGCCCGAACTCGCCGACCATGCCGCTGCGCCCCCGGAACAGCCGCCGTTCGATGGCGACGCCGGCGCCGAGCCCGGCCCCGATGGTGAACATCACCGCGGTCTGCGCGTCGCGGGCCGCGCCGAAGCGCAGCTCGCCGAGGAGCGCGTAGTTGGAGTCGTTGTCCACCTCGATCCCGGTTCCCAGCCGCTTTTCCAGCAGCTGGAGGAACTCCGGGTCCTCCACCTGCGGGAGGTTCGGCGCGTTGGACACGGTGCGGTCGTGTTGCCGGACGGCGCCGGGTAGCCCCACCGCCACGGCGTCGAGCCGGTCCAGGTTGTCGCCGACGGTCTGCCGGATCAGGTCGGCCAGCCACTGGGCCAGCCGGGGGGCGTCGTAGTCGGCCGGAGTGGGGACGGTCCGGCCGACCAGTGGCGTGGCGGCGAGGTCGGCCACCACCAACCGGACGTTGGAGCCTCCGACGTCGACCCCGCAGACCACGCCCCGTCCGGCGGCGATCGCCACCCGGGTCGCCCGCCGGCCCCGGGTAGTGGTCGGGGCGCCATCGGTCTCGGTCAGCAGCCCTTCGTCGAGGAGTTGTTCGACGATGCGCGAGACGGTGGCGGGGG
Organism: Micromonospora sp. NPDC005291; assembly: GCF_040607415.1. Lineage (NCBI taxonomy): Bacteria > Bacillati > Actinomycetota > Actinomycetes > Micromonosporales > Micromonosporaceae > Micromonospora > Micromonospora sp. NPDC005291. The sequence continues at coordinate 331,861 of NZ_JBEXGR010000002.1, read as the reverse complement.
AGAGGTCGGTCTCCTGGCCGATGGCCGTGCGGGTCACCGGGCCGTGTGTCAGGACGTGGGACAGCACTGTAGAGCGGTTCGCGAGCCGAGGTGCTCGGGCTTCCACATCCACCTCCCGCTTTCTTTTCCGTCCGAATGTTAAGGCCGCGCCGCTGGATGGGCAACACCCGATCCCGTGCCAGTTCGGCGAGCCCCGCGTGCCGTTGCTGGTCGGCTCCGGACCGTTCGTGGCGCCAATGCCCTCACGCTGCCCGAAGAATATGGATTTATGGGGTCGAAGTGAGTGGACGGAATCTCTGACCAGCCTCTTGACGAACGTGAACGCCAGGTTAATACTTTCACCCTGAACGGAAATTGAGGCCGCCACCCCACCGGTACGCACCGGAACCCGGGGTGACGGCGCGGGTCCCTTGTCACGTGCCGTGCCGGTCGCGTCGGAACCCCCGTGTCAGTCCGGAGCCAGCGGTTCCGGACCCGTTGCTGTGGAGGGAAGAGCAATGAATCTCACCCGTAGACGTGGGGCTGCCCTGGGCGCGATCTGCGCCCTGGCGCTCATGGTCGGCGCCTGCTCGAACGGGACGTCCGACGACAGCGGCGGCGCGTCGAGCGGCCCCCGCACCGAACCGAGCCTGTCGTTCGTCGGCCCCGGTGGGGAGACGCCGACCGCAGCCGACCAGCTTTCGCTGACCCCCGAGGAGCAGCAGAAGGTCAAGGACGGCAACTACTCGGCCGCCTTCGTCTGGCACGAGGGCTCCGCGCTGACCAAGGCGGTGGAGTCCGGGGTCCGCAAGGAGTTCGACCAGCTCGGCATCAAGGTGTTGGCCAGCACCAGCGCCGAGTTCGACGCGGCCCGGCAGGCCAACAACGTGCAGACCGTCCTGGCGCTCAAGCCCGACCTGATCGTCACCATCGCGGTCGACCCCACTGCGGCCGCCGCGGCCTTCAAGCCCGCCGTCGACGCCGGCGTCAAGCTGGTCGTGATGACCACCCCGCCGAAGGACTACAAGGCCGGGGAGCAGATCGTCGGGATCGTCACCGCCGACCTGACCGCGTTCGGCAAGGCCAACGCGGAGATGCTCGGCAAGGCGCTCGGAGGCAAGGGCAAGGTCGGCTACATCTACCACGACGCCGACTTCTGGTTCACCAACCAGCGGGACAAGGCGTTCAAGGACTGGCTGAACTTCCTCTACCCGGACATCAAGATCGTTGAGGAGACCGGCTTCTCCGACCCGGCGCGGACCGAGGACATCGCCACCGCGATGCTGACCCGCCACTCCGACCTCAACGGCGTCTACGTCGCCTGGGCCACCGCCGCCGAGGGTGTCCTCGCCGCGACCCGGCAGCAGGGGCGTACCGACGTCAAGATCGTCACCAATGACCTGGAGGCGAACCTCGCCGCCGACATGGTCAAGGGCGGCAACATCGCCGGGGTCGTCGCCAACGGCTCCACCCGACTCGGCCAGAGCCTGGGCATCGTCGCCGCCTACGGGCTGCTCGGCAAGAAGGCTCCGGAGCTGGTCGTCGGATCGCCGATGGCCGCCACCAAGGAGAACATCGCCGAGGCCTGGCGCGACGACTACGGCCAGGAGCCGCCGGCCGAGGTAAGCGGCAACTGACGGCAGGTAACGCGAGGTCCGGGGCCCTTTCTGAGAAGAGGCCTCGGACCTCACCTCGGCCGCGCGACACGGCCTCAACCGTGTCCGCGGCCCCTGCGAAGCGATGGGAAGGAAAAGCCAGATGGGGTACGTCCAGACAGTCCTCGGGCCAGTGTCCCCCGAGTCGCTCGGCCGGGTACTGAGTCACGAGCACCTCGGCGCGCTGGTGCCCGGGCCGTGGCTGTCCGGCGGTGCCGGTGACGACCGAGCGGACCTCGCCGTCGACGCGGTGCGGGGTCTGCCGGAACTGGGCTTCGGCACGATCGTGGACCTGTCCCCGTACGAAGTGGTGGGTCACGACGTGGCCCTGCTCCGCGAGGTGGCCCGACGTACCGGTCTGCACGTCGTCGCAGGGTCGGCGATCTACCTGGAGCCGTACTCGCCGGGCTGGGCGCTGGCCGCCAGCGTGGACGAGATGCGGGAGCGGTTCGTCGCCGACGCCACGATCGGGGTGGGGGACACCGGTGTCAAGGTTGGCATCTTCGGGGAGCAGGCCACCGGGCTGAACGAGATCACTCCACACGAGGAGAAGTGCCTGCGGGCCGCCGCTCGTGCCCACGTCGCCACCGGGCTGTCGCTGAACACCCACACCACGCACGGCACGATGGCGCTGGAGCAGGTCGAGATCCTGCGCGAGGAGATGGCCGATCTCTCCCGGATCGTCATCGGCCACCTGGACATCAACCCCGACCCGGACTACCTGCGGGCGGTGCTGGCTACCGGCGTCAACATCGCCTTCGACACGCTCGGGAAGCAGTTCTGGGACTTCGTGCTCGCCCCGCTGCCGGAGAACCCGCCGGAGGGCGAGTTCGGCAAGCGGGCGTACCACCGGCCGGACCACGCCCGGCTGGACATGCTCGCCGGGCTGGTCCGGGACGGGTACGCCGACCGGATCCTGCTCTCGATGGACCTGACCGGCGCCGAGGCGTACCTGAACCCGGGCACGCACGGGCGCCTCGGGTACTCCTATCTGGGCCGCGAGATCGTGCCGGGTCTCGCCCGGCTCGGCGTGCCGCCGGAGGCGCTCGACCAGATGTTGGTGGCCAACCCGGCCCGACTCCTGACGGTCGGCTGATGGCCGCGCACTCGCGCCCGCCGTCCGGGTACGTCGCCGGGGTGGACCTCGGCGGCACCAAACTCTGGGCCGCGCTCGCGGATCTCACCGGTCACATCGTGGCCGAGGACGTGCTGGCCACCGACCCCCGCGGTGGGGTGGCGGTCGCCGCGCAGATCGACGCCCTGCTCCGCGACCTGGCCGTTCGGGGCGGCGTGGACTGGTCCGACATCCGTGCCAGCGCGATCGGTCTGCCCGGCGCTCCGCACCCGACGACCGGCACCATCGGCCTCTCCCCGAACGTCTCCGAACTGGGGGCCCTCGACGTCCGGGCTGAGCTGACCCGGCGGCTGGGCCACCCGGTGGTGCTGGACAACGACGTCAACATGGCGGCCGCCGGGGAGCGGTGGCTGGGCAGCGGACGTACCCACCGGCATTTCGTGTTCGTGGCGGTCGGCACCGGGATCGGTATGGGCATCGTGCTGGACGGGCAACTGGTCCGCGGCGCCCGCGGTGCGGCGGGGGAGATCTCCTACCTGCCGCTGGGCACCGACCCGTTCGACCCGGCGAACCAGGTCCGTGGCGCGCTGGAGGAAGCGGTGGCCGGCGCCGCCCTCGCCGCCCGGTACCGAGCGGTGAGCGGCGAGCAGGCCAGCGTGCCCGATGTCTTCGACCGGGCAGCGGCCGGCGATCCGGGCGCGCGGGCAGCCATCGACGAGGAGGCCCGCTTCATCGCACTGGCCGTCGTCGCGGTCACCGCCATCCTCGACCCGGAGGCGGTCGTCCTCGGCGGTGGGATCGGATCCCGGGTCGAGCTGGTCGAGCCGGTCCGGCGCTGGGTCGCCGCGCTGAGCGCGGACGTCCCGGTGATCAAGACCAGCCAGCTCGGCGACCGGGCCGGCCTGCTCGGCGCTGTCGCGGTCGCCCGCCAGGAGGCCGGCGCCCACCCCGGTCCGCCGGCCCAACCCGATTCGTCGGTGTGGCCCGTTGCGACCCAGCCCTACCGGAACACCTCTTTCGAAACAGCGGAGGGACGATAGATGACCCAGACCGATGCGGCGGTGAAGGCCAGAAACGGACCCGCCTGGAGCAAGGTCAACTGGCGCGACTACGTGGTCTATATCGGCTTCGCCGTCGTCTTCCTGTTCTTTGCCATCACCCAGGGCAGCAACGGCTTCCTGACCACCAGCAATCTCACCAACATCGTCATCCAGACCGCGCCGATCACGGTCATGGCGGTCGGGTTGGTCTTCGTGTTGGCAGCCGGCGAGATCGACCTGTCGATCGGCTCGGTCGTCGCGCTCTCCGCGTTGGTCGGCGCGGTGACGTTGCGAGAAACCGACAGCATGCTGCTCGGCGCGGCTGCGGGGCTGGCCGCCGGGGCGGTGGTCGGCCTGGTCAACGGGGTCTTCGTCACCCTCGTCCGACTGCCCTCCTTCCTGGTCACCCTCGCCACGATGGGGGCGGTGGCCGGCCTGGCCCGCGAGGTCACCGGCCTGCAGTCGGTGCCGGTCAGCAATGACGCGTTCCTCGCCCTCTTCGGCCAGGGCGAGATCTTCGGCATTCCCGGCCTGGTGCTCTGGTCGGTGGCGGCCGCGGTCGTCGGCTACATCGTGCTGCGGCAGACCCGGTACGGGGCGCACACCCTCGCGATCGGCGACAACGTGGCCGCGGCCGGGGTCAGCGGCATCAAGGTGGTCCGCGTCAAGATCATGGTGATGATGGGCAGCGCGATGTGCGCCGCCATGGCCGGCCTGCTGTACGCCGGCCGCCTGCAGGGCGCCCGGTACACCCTCGGCGAGGCCGACCTGATGTCCGTGATCGCCGCCGTGATCGTCGGCGGGACCAGCCTGTTCGGCGGCAAGGGCGCCATCGTCGGGGCGCTGCTGGGCAGCCTCCTGATGGGCATGCTCAACAACGGCCTGATCCTGGCCGGGCTGTCCGTGTCCCAGCAGATGATGGCGCGCGGCGTGATCATCCTCGTGGCCGTCTCCCTCTCGCTGCGCGAGCGGCGCAGCTGACCCGGAAGGAAAAGCGCATGTTTCTGGATCTGCTGCGACGCCGCAACCCGGGCCTCCTGGCCGCTGCCGCGGACCTGCACCAGAGGGGCGACCTGCCAACCAACTGCTACGCGCTGGACCTGGACACCGTGGCGGCGAACGCCACCGCCATCCGGCGCGAGGCCGACCGGCTCGGGCTGTCCGCCTACGCGATGACCAAGCAGGTCGGGCGCAACCCCGACTTCTGCCGGACGATCCGCGACGCCGGCATCACCGAGGCGGTCGGCGTCGACCTGCAGTGCGCGCTCGCCGACCGGCGCAGCGGGCTCGGCATCGGTCACCTCGGTCACCTGGTGCAGATTCCCCGGCACGAGGCGGCCACCGCCGCCGCGCTCGCCCCGAAGCACTGGACCGTCTTCAACGACACCAAGGCCGGCGAGGCGGCGGCCGCGAACCACGCGACCGGCCGGGAGCAGGCGCTGCTCGCCCGGGTCATGGCCCCCGGCGACCGCTTCTACCGGGGTCACGAGGGCGGCTACCCGGCCGACGAGATCGTGGCGGTCGCGGACCGGCTCGATGCCCTTCCCGGTGCGCGGTTCGCGGGTGTCACCAGCTTCCCGACCCAACTGTTCGACTCGACCGCCGGCCGGGTCGTGCCGACCCCCAACCTCGACACCCTGCGGACCGCCGCCGCCGCGCTGCGCGCCGCCGGGCGGTCGCACGTCGAGATCAACGCCCCGGGTACGACGTCCACCGCGATCCTGGGCATGCTCGCCGAGGCCGGTGCGACCCAGGTCGAGCCCGGCCACGGGCTGACCGGCACGACGCCCTGGCACGCGGTCACCGACCTGGTCGAGGAGCCCGCCGTGCTCTACGTCAGCGAGGTGTCCCACCTGTGGGGCGGTCGGGCCTACGTCTTCGGCGGCGGACTCTACGTCGACCCCGTGCTCGGCCTGGGCGGCACCCGCGCCCTGATCGTGCCCCGGGGCGGCGGTCTCGAGGACGCGCACCTGGTCGACGTGGAGATGCCCGCGCCGGAGGCGATCGACTACTACGCGATGGCCGACGTCGCTGCGGTGCCGTCCGTCGCGCCCGGCGACACGGTTCTGTTCGGGTTCCGGCCGCAGGTGTTCGTCACCCGGGCACTGACCGCGGGCGTTACCGGCGTCCGGTCCGGTAACCCGGCCGTGGCCGGCGTCTACGCCGCCGACGGTTCGACGCCGATCCGGCTCGACGACACCGACCCGCGCACCCACGCGGCCGGCAGCACAGGGAGGGCATCATGAGCACGGTCACCCAGAACACCGTCCCGGCCGGTGGCGCGGCCGGAACGGACGCTCCGCCGTTGCAACTGCGTGACATCCGTAAGCAGTTCGGCGGGGTCGTCGCGATCGAACGCTTCGACCTGGAACTGGCCGCCGGGGAGATCACCGCGCTGGTCGGCGACAACGGCGCCGGCAAGTCCACCCTCGTGAAGATCATTTCCGGGGTGTACCAGCCGACCGAGGGCGAGCTGCGGATGTACGGCCGGCCGGTGTCGTTCCGGGACGCCTCCGATGCCCGGCGGCAGGGTGTCGAGGTGGTCTACCAGGACCTGGCCCTGGCCGACTCGCAGCCGGTCTACATGAACATGTTCCTCGGGCGGGAGCTGACCCGCGGCCCGCTGCGGCTGCTGGACCGACGCCGGATGGCGCGGGAGACCCAGGAGCTGGTGGATGCCCTGGACGTCCGCATCCCCAGCGCGAAGGCGACGATCAGAGACCTCTCTGGAGGGCAGCGGCAGGCGGTGGCGATCTGCCGTGCCACCCACTGGGCGAGCGGCCTGGTGCTGATGGACGAGCCGACCGCCGCGCTGGGGGTGGCCGAGACCGCCAAGGTGGAGCAGCTGATCATGAAGTTGCGTGAACGGGGCGCCGCCGTGCTGATCGTCAGCCACAACCTCGACCAGGTGTTCCGGATCGCCGATCGGGTGGCCGTGCTGCGCCGGGGGCGCCAGGTCGGTGTCCGGAACATCGAGGAGACCAGCCGCAACGAGATCGTCTCGATGATCACCGGTGCGTCAACGGAGGCCGAGCGGTCCTGAGCGGCACGTGAGGTGGCTCGTGTGCCGCCGATGCGGTACGCGAGCCACCGGTGGCAGGACGACGACGGATCAGGGCATCGCCAGCGGGTTGAGGTGTCCGGTGCAGCTGATAGAGGGCGGATGTGCACGCAACCCCGACCGGGCCTTCCGCGACGGGGTTTACGCGTAGGCGAGCAGGAAGTCGACACTGCCCGTACCGCCTGGCTGGCCCGTGGGGACGGGTAGACCGGGCTCGCTGTTCAGGATGTAGAACCCGCCGTTCCCGAAAAGACGGGGCGTCACGGCCAGCATCTGCGCTGCCATGGTCGCGCCGGTCGGCCTCACCACGCTGTCACGCAGGAGCGTGAAGAGATTCGGGTTCAGGTTCGCGACGTGAAGCACGCGGTACGACCGGGGTGCCGGGAGGCCTGTGCTCGTCAGGCCCCAGATCGGAACGATCTGGCTTTGCCACCTCGACGGGACGTTGCTGATCGCACTGTCGTGGTTGTTCAGTTGCGTCTGAATGCCCGAGTGGATTCCGGCCATGTGGATATGGAGCTGGTCCTGCTGGCGAATTGTCGGGTCGGCCGAATTGACCCCCAATCCGATGTGTGGGTACACCACATGCCCCGGCTGTCCTGGTTGAGCGTTGTTCCACGCTTCCAGCCAGTAGTTCGGCGCGTTGGCGGTGGCGATGAACGGGCACTCGATGCCGCTGATGCGGCAGCTGGGGACAAGGAGGAAATCATGGTTCGACCCAGATCCCCCGTTGAGGACCACGTAGGTGGACGTCGTCTGGAGGCACTGGGGGAAAGGCGGACCGGTCTTCGTACCCTCACAGACCTGCACCCTGTCCCACAGGTCGTACCTACCTCCGGTGTCGTTCGGGTAGCCGCACAGGCTGGAAGGTGTGGGACAGGGTGCGGCACCAGGGCCCGGCGGAGGTGGCTCGGGGGCTTGGCCCCCGTCGGCCGAGCCCCCGTCAGCCAGCGCACCACCTGCCCCCATCAGGCCGAGGAGACCCGTGGCGCCAGCGGTTCCGGAGAGCCTGACGAACTGGCGCCGGTGTATTTTCTCGCTCACCATCAGCCTCCCGATTGCGATCCTGAGCAGGACGCCGCCCAGTGCTCACCGCGTGCCAGATCGCGAACGGCGAATCAGGACGTGAGTCATGAACGTGTTGAGACTAGGACGAACCGGGCAAATGCTGCGGCGGCAGCCGTACGGGTCCCCTGATCGTGTCGCTCCGGCTGGCTGACCTCGTGCCTCACGGTCCGACCGGCGATCACGGAGGAAACCCGGCCCCGCTCCGGGCCCTCGTCATGCCAACACAACGGTACCGAACACGCGAGCCCGACCCATGGAAAAGCGACTATGGAACGGCGTTCAAGTGAAAGGCCGAGGCTAATTCATTCTGCGCAGACTGTCGTAGTCCGCGTTCGCCGGTCGGGCGTACGCCAGATCCGACTGGTCCTTGATCTGGAACGTCAGTCCCTGCGGCATGAAGGACACCTCGTTCTCCGTGTCGTTCTCGAAGAAGGACATTTGGTGCTCGGGGCTTCCTGGTCGGCCGGTCAGATAGAGCGCGAACACCCGGTGGTAGGGCACTACCGCCTCGGTCACCACGTTGCCGTAGATAGTCTTCACGGTATAGAGCGAGGATGATTCCAACGGGCCTCGAACACAGGTCAACGGCGTGTCCTTGACGGACAGTGGGGCCTCGATCTCATTCTGGGTCAACGCGGCACCATCGACACGCTGGAAATTCCTGACTGCCTCGGTGCTCTCGGTGCGTACCACTGTGATGGTTTTGTTCAGTTGGTCGTTGCCCGGGAAATCGGTCCAGCGCAGCACTTCCTGGGTGAACGCGTGCCAGGTCACCACCGCGTTGCGCAGGTTCCGCTCCCGGGTCGGGAGATCCTGCGGCGCGCTGTTGCCTCTCGGCAAAAGTTCGTCGCGGATCAAATTCATGTCGCTGACGGCCTGCTGACCCGAGATCGGCAGGTCACGGGCGTTCCGCCAGAAATATTCGTTGTGGGTGGGGGCGGTCCGCTGCCTGACGAGGAACTCCTTGAACAGCACCACGATCCTCGACCAGGAGGACAGTCGGACACCAGCGGCGAACTGCTGTACCAGTCCGATGATCTCGTTCCAGTCATTCGGGTACTGCTGCTTGACGTACGTCTCCCAGGTCGCGACAGCGGATCCCGGTCCGCGCAGTGTGCCCCAGTGACGACCGGCAGCGGTCTTGAGCAGGTAGGCGTCGCCGGCCTCCTGACCGAGGGTCTGCGTCAGCTGGGCAGGAAGCTGAGCCGCCCGCAGCCCGACTATGTGCCGTTCAAGCTCGGTCACGTACTCGTTGGTCCAGCTGTCGGCCAGCATTCTCTGGCGTCGCGACACGTGTGAGCCCCCTCATGCTGGCGCCGACCTTCGGCGTCCCACAGGAGTGAAACGCATCGCGCCTCGTCTCGTACCAGGATGTCGGCTTCCCGATCTTGGTTTCGCACGTCCGTCCTATCCCGACGAAGGCGCCAAAGCGGCCGCGAGTGCCTTCATTGCGAGAGAGGCCCAGCGCGTTCAGGTCGCGTCGCCGGTCATGGTTTCCCCGGCGGCCGGCCGCCGGGGGCGCCGGGATGGATCCTCCTGGGCTGGCACCACCCGCTGGCTCCGCTCGGTCGACCGCGCCGTGACCCGGGTCGACAACCGTGGCGCCTCACCGGTCTCGGTGACCAGGTGCTCGGTCTCCTGCACCAGATAGTGCGGTCGGCGCTTGGTCTCGTAATAGATCCGGCCGATGTACTCCCCGATGACCCCCAGGATCGTGATCTGGATGCCACCGAGCCCGATCACGCTCACGATGATGGTGGTGTAGCCGGGAACGTCGATGCCCTTCTCGACGGCGTCCGCGACCACCCAGGCCATATAGGCCACCGCGATAAGGGTGAGGAACAGGCCGCCGTGGATCGCCAGACGCAGCGGCCGGTTGTTGAACGACAGCAGACCGTCGAACGCGTAGTTGATGAGCTTGCTGAACGTCCACCTGCTCTGCCCCGTCTGCCGGGTCTCGTTGTGGTGGGCCACCACCGCCGTCCGGAAGCCGATCCAGGAGAACATGCCCTTGGAAAAACGGTTGTACTCCGGCATTGCCAGTATCGCGTCCACCGCGAGTCGGGACAGCAGCCGGAAGTCACCCGCCCCGTCCTGCAAGCGCACGTCGATCCACCAGTTGATGACGCGGTAGAAGGACCGCGAGGCGACCATTCGCACGAACCGGTCACCGCGCCGGTCGCGGCGGGCGATCACCTGGTCGAAGCCCTGCTGGTAAAGCGCCACCATCTCGGGCAGCAACCGCGGCGGGTGCTGAAGGTCGGCGTCCATGATGACGACCGCGTCGCCGGTGGCCCGCTGCAGACCGGCGAGCATGGCCGCCTCCTTGCCGAAGTTGCGGCTCAGCGACGTGTAGCAGACAGCCGGGTCGGTTGCGGCGAGCCGACGCAGCGCCGCGAGGGTGCCGTCCTCGCTGCCGTCATCGACGTACACCACCTCGACGTCCACGTCGGGCAGCTCGTTGAGCGCGGCGCTCAAGGTCTCGTGCAACCGCTCTACCGACGCTTCCTCGTTGAAGCAGGGCACCACAACGGACAGTCGCACCGTCGTCACACCGTCCCGCCCGTACCCGGGCATCCGCCGCCGACGCCGGTAGGCCCGGCGCACCCCTGGTCAGAGGTGGTAGACCAGCGTGCCATCAAGATCCTCCCGGGTGATGCCCAGCCCGTCGACGGGCCGGGCCGCGATGCCATCCCACGGCGTCCCCGCGGCGCGGCTCGGCACGACCACCACCGACCGCACGCCGATCCCACGCAGGTACGCCACACTGCCCGCGTCGGGGAACGATGCCACTGCCGTCCGGGTCTGGGCCTGGCTGACCGGCTCGAACCCACCCAGCCCGTTGGTCACCCGTGGGAACCCGTCGGTCGACCACAACATGTACGTCAGGTCGCCCACGCCGCCGGCGGGCAGCACCAGGATCGGTTCCTGTGCGGTCCGCATCGCGGCCGGTGGCTGCGGCACGGTCGGGTGGGGTGTCCGGTTGACGCCCTCCAGGGTGACCAGGGCCAGCGGCACCAGTAGGACCAGCGGCATGAGGATCCGCGTCCAGCGGCGGGTCGACGATTGGCTCGACGACTCGGCCAGCGCCGTCACCAGGCCGGCGGCCAGCACCGCCAGCAGCAGGCTGATCCAGTGCATCATCCGGCCCGGTGTGCGCAACGCGTCCCAGCCTGGCAGGTGCATGGACAGGGTCAGATAGCCGGGATCCCCGTCACCACCGAGCGTGGCGCCCAGGCCCAGCAGCACCGTGCCGAGCACGCCCAGCCCCAGCGCGACCCGGTGCCAGGGCCGGTACACCGAGAAGAACAGCCCCGCCGCAGCCAGCCCGAGCAGTGTCATCCCCGGCAGCAGCGCCATCTCCGGCGGCCAGGACAGCTGCTCCCGTGCGGCGGCGTGCGACTCGCCCCACAACCACGAGTCGGCCGGCGCGGTGACGAACCCGATCAGCGGAGGGGAGAACATCTTCGTCCAGTCCAGCGTCCGCTCGGCCTGCGGGTTGAGGTCGACAACGCGCAGGTAGACCAGACCAAGCAGCAGCGTCACCGCGCCGAACGCGGCCCCACCGGCCAGATCCGCGAGCAGCAGTCGCCGGCCGAACGGCGGGCGTTCCCGCTTGCGCCACCAGGACCAGCCGTAGCAGCCGGCCGCCACCAGCACCGTGGCCAGCAGGAAGTACACCAGCGGCAGCCCGATGCCGAAGCCGAGGGTGACCTGCCAGGCGGCGACCAGCCATCCGGCCAACGCCCAGCCGGGCCGTCGTCGCTCCGGCCGGTACCCATGGCGCAGCGACCAGCCGTGCCCACGGGCCAGCATCGCCAGGGCCAGCGCGATTCCCCCACTGGACAGGATGTTCAGATGGCCGGAGTGCGCCAACCGCCAGGGCGCGTACGCCCACGCGATCCCGGCGACCGCCCCACCCCACCGGTTCGCTCCGAGCTGCCGGGCCAGCGCGTACGCCCCGAGGAACGCCAGCGCGTGCAGCAAGACGTACAGCACGTTGTACCGGATCACGGCGGCCTCGAAGCCGGAACCGATCATCCCGAACGGGGCGTATCCGAGCAGGGTGTCGCTGTAGGCGTAGGTGTACTTCTCGGGGTAGAACGTGTTCGAGTGCCAGAGGTCGAGCGGATTGCTGAGGAGAGCGTGCCCCGACCAGGCGACCTGCCACGCCTGCAACGTCGGATCGCCGAGGTCGCCGGGGATCGTGCTCGCCGGATGCCGCAGCGTCGGCCAGGTCAGCACCGCCGCCAGAAGCAGGCTGCCCAGTGCTGCCAAGGTCCATTCGGAACGGGCCCAGCGCCACCGGCCCCGCCCGCCCGGTGTCGGGTCGTCGGAGGTCTGTTCGGTGCTCGCGTTCTCGGCGGTTTGTCGAGCGCCGGTGGACCGGGTAATCATGAAATAGATGCTGTCCGATAGTGCGGGCCTTGTCCACTAGCCCGCCGCTGCTACCGCTCGACGAGGCGACGCGTCAGCCCAGAACTGGGGCTTTCCGCACCGAGGCGTGCGATCACTTCGCGTTCGTTGGCACCGGGCCGGTGGATTCGCGTACGACCATGCGGCACGGTTGGCGCAGCACACCGGAGGGTCGTTCACCGCCGAGTGCGGCGAACAGGTGTGCTACCGCAGTGGCACCGAGCTGTTGCAGGTTGAGGTCGACCGTGGTGAGCGGGATCCGGCAGTCGGCGGCGAAGTCCTCCCAGTTGTCGTAGCCGACGATGGCCACGTCGTCGGGGATTCGACGCCCGTGGTCGAGCAGCGTCTCGACCGCCCCGGTCGCGATCTGGTCGTTGCCGCAGAAGATGGCGTCGAGGTCCGGCTCGGCGGCGAGCAGCATCCGGGTGGCCTGACGACCCCACCGCTGGGACCACTCGCCGTAGCGTGGGCCGCCGCCGATGAGCGGAAGCCCGGACTCGTCCAGCACCCGGCGCAGGCCGGTCACCCGGTCGCGGGCTGCCCGGTAGCTCTCCGGGCCGGTGATGTGGCCGATCCGACGCCGGTTGAGTGAGACCAGGTGTTCAGCGGCGAGTCTGGCGCCGCCCTCGTCGTCGGCGATGAGCGAGAGGTCGTCGGTGTCGGTGGATTCGGCGTAGACGTAGACGACCGGGACCGGGATGTCGCGGGTTATCGAGGGCCGGAAGTCGTTGCTGTCGCCGAGGATGATGAACCCGTCGACCTGTCGGGCCAGCAGCGTACGGATGTAGTGCTGGCGGCGGATCGCGTCGCCCCGGGCGTCGCAGAGCAGCACGGACATCTGTTCGTTGCCGAGTGCGTTCTCCACGCCGAGCAGGATCGGGATGGAGAACCGGCCGCCGAGTTCGTCGGTGAGCAGCCCGATGGTGCGGGTGCGGCCGGAGATCAGCCCGCGGGCGAGGACGTTGGGTTGGAACGAGAGCTCGGCTGCAGCACGCAGCACCCGTTCCCGGGTGGCGGGTGCGACCTCGCCACGATGGTTGAGCGCCTTCGACGCGGTGGCCACCGAGACGCCCGCCCGGCCGGCCACATCGCTGAGGGTCACTGACTCTGATCGTTGCCTGCCCACGAAAGCCTTTCGAAACCTTAACCGGATCTCGGATTTCCGGGTGGGTGCACCCGCTCTGCTACACAGTCTAACGACTTGCGTACCACCCACTTCGGGTGGTGCGTGTTATCGATCCGTAACGGTGTTGGCATCTTGCCGAAAACCTTTTCGTAGACCAGGGTGAGTGCACACAGGAGTGATCCCGCCCACGTCGACTCACCGGCGAAGGAGCTACATGTCAGTCACGTCTGCCGCCGCCGATCCCACGGGTGGTCGTCCCGTGATCCCGTCGCGGGGATCGCTGCGCCCGCTCGGTCTGGGCGAGGCGCGCATCACCGGCGGGGCCTGGGCCCTCCGTCAGCAGGTGAACGGTGGCGCCACGCTCGACCATGGCCGATCGTGGATGGACAAGCTCGGCTGGACCGGCAACTTCACCACCGCGAAGGACGGCCGAGGGTCGCAGGAGCGGCGCGGCCGCGAATTCTCCGACTCCGAGGTCTACAAGCTCATCGAGGCGATGTCCTGGGAGGTCGGCCGCGAGGCGGACCGGTCCCGCGACCATGAGGTGGTCGAGCTCACCGCGATGCTCGCCGCGGCCCAGGCGCCCGACGGCTACCTGAACACTGCCTTCGGCCAGCCCGGCCAGCGCCCCCGCTACAGCGACCTGGGCTCCGGCCACGAGCTGTACTGCACCGGTCACCTGGTGCAGGCCGCCGTCGCGCGCACCCGCACCACCGGACCGGACGAGCTGCTCGCGATCGCCCGCCGGGCAGCCGACCAGGTCTGCGACACCTTCGGCCCGGACGGTGTGTGGGGGCTCTGTGGGCACCCACAGATCGAGCCGGCCCTGGTCGAGTTGGCGCGGCTCACCGGTGAGCAGCGCTACCTCGACCAGGCCGCGTTGTTCCTTCAGCGGCGGGGCCACCGCAGCCTGCCCATGCAGCAGTTTGGCTGGGCCTACTCCAGCGACGACATCCCGGTCCGGGAGGCCGAGGTGCTGCGGGGGCACGCGGTCCGCTCCCTCTACCTCACCAGCGGCGCGGTGGACGTGGCGGTCGAGACCGGCGATCGGGAACTGCTCGACGCGGTGATCCGGCAGTTCGACCGGACCGTGGCCCGGCGTACGTACCTGACCGGTGGAATGGGTTCACGGCACGCGGACGAGGCGTTCGGCGACGACTTCGTCCTGCCCGCCGACCGGGCCTACTCGGAGACCTGCGCCGGCGTCGCCGCCGTCATGGTCGCCTGGCGGCTGCTGCTCGCCACCGGTGAGCCGCGCTACGGCGATCTGATCGAACGGATCCTCTACAACGTGCTCGCCACCGCGATCAGCGACGACGGCACCTCCTTCTTCTACGCCCACACCCTGCACCAGCGGACGCCGACCCGGGACCTTCCGCCGGACCAGGAGCAGCTCGACTTCGCCGGCGGCCCCCGCGCGCCCTGGTTCGAGGTGTCCTGCTGCTTGGGCAACCTGGGGCGCACCCTCGCCGCACTGGCGACCTATCTGGCCAGCGCCGACGAGCGCGGGCTGCAACTGCATCAGTACGCCGACGCCGAGGTGCGTACCCGCCTGGTCGACGGCCGTCGGCTCGGCATCCGGATGGAGACCCGGTACCCCGACGACGGCACCGTCACCGTACGGGTCACCGAGTCCGACGGCGGCCCGTTCACGATCACGATGCGGGTGCCGCACTGGGGCGAGGGTGCGGTGCTCGTCGACGGCGACCAGCGTCGTCCGGCCGCCCCGGGCACCGTCGAGGTGACCCGGGTGTTCGCGGTTGGCGACGAGTTTCGGCTGGAGTTGCCGACGCGTCCGAGGTGGACGTTCCCGGATCCACGCATCGACGCGGTGCGCGGTTGTGTGGCGGTGGAACGCGGGCCGGTGGTGCTCTGCGCCGAGTCCGTCGATCAGGAACAGGTCGACCTGGGCCTGCTCCGTGTCGACACCTCGACCGCGCCGCAGGAGGTGGCCGACGGTGCCGTCGTCGCCGGCTACGCCGAGCCACCCGCTTCGGACACCTGGCCCTACGTACCCGTTCGTCCGGCGTCCGGCGAAGCCGACCTCGGGTCGGTGCGGCTGGTGCCTTACCACCGCTGGGCCCGCCGGGGTTCGTCCACCATGCGGGTCTGGCTGCCAAGGGACAACCACATCACCTGAATTGCCAGCCAAGGAGAATCCTGTGCAGCGAAGAATTGGAGTCCGGACGGCGCGTGTCGTCACCGCGGCGTTCCTGGTCGTCGCGATGGCCGCCTGTAACAGCGGAGGGAATGACCAGGACCCGGCCGCTGGCGGCCCGGCGGGGGTGGACGACGGCAGCACGCTCACGCTCTGGACCCGTGCGGCCACCGAGTCGGTGTCGAAGGCTTACGCCGAGGCGTACAACAAGACGCATCAGAACAAGATCGAGGTGACCGCGTACCCGGGGGAGGAGTACCCGGCGAAGCTGGCCTCCGCGGCAGGCGCGCGGGCGTTGCCTGACCTCTTCGCCGCCGACGTGGTCTTCTCCGCCCAGTACGCCTCGCAGGGGCTGTGGCAGGACATCACCGACCGGTTCGACGCTTCCGGGTTCAAGGGCAAGGTGGCGCCGGCGCACGTCGACGCGGCGACCTGGGAGGGGAAGAACTACGCCGTCCCGCACACCATCGACATGTCGGTGCTGCTCTACAACAAGGACCTCTACCAGCGGGCTGGCCTCGATCCGGAGCGTGGCCCGACGACCCTCGCCGAGTACGCCGAACACGCTCGGAAGATCGACAAGCTCGGCGGTGACATCAACGGCACCTACTTCGGCGGCAACTGCGGCGGATGTGTCGAGTTCACGTTCTGGCCGTCGGTCTGGGCTGCCGGTGGCGACGTGATCGACGCGGACGGCCGCAACGCGAAGATCGACTCCAAGGAGATGGCCGACGTCTTCGCCCTCTACCGCAAGCTGTACGACGAGGGGGTTGCGGCGCCGGCGTCCAAGGACGAGGCCGGTCCCACCTGGCTCGGCGCGCTACAGAACGGCAAGGTCGGTATCGCCCCCGGCCCGTCGGTCTGGCTCGGTCTGATCGAGTCCGCCGGGGTCAGGATGGGGGTCGCGCCGATCAGCGGCATCGCCGGCGGCGAGTCGACGTTCGTCGGCGGTGACGCCATCGGCATCAGCGCGAGCAGCAAGAAGGCCGCCCAGGCCTGGCACTTCCTGCAGTGGACGATGTCCGACGAGGCGCAGGTCGAGGTGATCGCGAAGAACAAGGGCGTGCCGACCCGGACCGATCTCGCGGCCAACAAGTACTCCTCCGCCGATCCCCGCATCGTGATGATCAACAACCTGATGGCCAAGGGCAAGACGCCGTACGCGCAGAACTTCAACGCGTCCTTCAACGACCCGCAGAGCCCCTGGTTGTCGACCGTCCGGGGGGCGCTGTTCGGCTCGGCCGCGACGGCCCTGGCCGACGGGAACTCGGCGATCACCAAGTCCCTGCAGCAGAGCTGACCACCGGTGGCCCGGCCGACGCCACGCGACGACCGGGCCACCACGCAACCGGAGGAACAGATGGCCACGACGGTGATCACCCGGGCGGACGCCGGCACCGGTACCCCGGGCCGTACGTCTCGACCGCCCACCCGGGTCGGCGCGCGGCGACGGTCGCTCGTCGGCGCCCTCTACGCCCTCCCCAACGCACTGATGGTCGGTCTGTTCTTCGTCGTTCCGTTGTTGCTGGTGATCTGGATGTCGCTGCACCGGTGGCCGTTGCTCGGGGCGCCGTCGCTGAACGCGCCGGAGAACTTCACCGACATCGCCGACAACGACCTGATCCGGGACGCCATCTGGTTCACCGTCAGGTACACGGTCTGCATGACGGTCCTGCTGTTCGCCGTCGCATTCGGTCTGGCGCTGCTCGTGCAGCACCGCCGGCGTGGTGTCGGCTTCTTCCGGACCGCCTTCTTCATGCCGATGGCGGTCGGCTTCGCCAGTGCCTCGCTGCTCTTCCTCGGGCTGCTCAGCGACGAGATCGGTCCGGTCAACGGCATCCTGTCCCGGCTCGGGTTGATCGACGGCTACGTCTCCTGGACCAGCGGCAGCGCCGGCTCGGCTCTCGGCTCGGCCATCGTGCTCGTGCTGTGGCGGTTCGCCGGGTTCAACATGCTCATCCTGTTGACCGGGCTGCAGGCGATTCCCAACGAGGTGTACGAGGCCGCCAGGATCGACGGGGCGAATCGGTGGCAGACGTTCCACCGGATCACCCTGCCGCTCATGCGACCCACCATCGCCCTGGTGCTCACCATGATGACGACCGGTTCGCTGCTCGCCTTCGACCAGTTCTGGATCCTCACTCGGGGCGGCCCGGACAACAGCACCACCTCGCTGGTGATGGTGATCTACCGCGAGGCGTTCATCCGGTTCGACCTCGGGTCGGCCGCGGGGATCTCGGTGGCACTGCTCGCGGTGCTCATCGTCTTCAACGTCATCCAGCTCGGCGTCCTGCGCCGTCGATCCCAGTGAGCGAGAGGCCAGCGATGATCGGCTCAAGCACGACCTCGCGGTGGGGTTACTACGTCACCGGTACGGCGCTGGCCATTCTGTTCCTGTTCCCGCTGCTCTGGAGCGGGTGGGCCTCGCTGCGCACCGACAGCGGGTTCAGCCTGGAGAACTACGACCGGCTCTTCACCTCGGACAACGGCATCCGCCCACAGCACGTGTTCAACAGCGTGGCGGTGAGCGCGCTGACGGTGGTCGGCACCCTCTTCGTCGCCACGCTGGGCGGGTACGCCTTCGGACGGTTCCGGTTTCCCGGCCGGGACGTGCTCTTCCTGCTCACTCTCGGGATCCTGATGGTGCCGTACGCGACGATCCTGATCGCGCTCTACGTACTGCTCGGCTGGATCGGTCTGGAGGACTCGCTGATCGGGCTGAGCCTGGTGCTGATCATGTTTCAGCTCCCGTTCTCCATCTTCATGATGCGCAACTCCTTCGAGGCGGTGCCGAACGAGCTGGCCGAGTCGGCCGCGATGGACGGCTGCAACAGCTTTCAGGCGCTGATCCGGATCATGCTGCCGGCGGTCCGACCGGGCCTGATCACCGTCGGTCTCTTCGCCTTCCTCACCTCCTGGAGCGAGTTCTTCGCACCGCTCATCCTGCTCAACTCCACCGACCGGTTCACCACCATGCTGGCGGTGGTCAACATGCGGACGGCCAGTCACGGCTCCATCGACTATGCGGCGTTGGAGGCCGGAGTGGTCGTGATGGCGGTGCCGTGCCTGCTGCTCTTCGGGTTCATGCAGCGCAGTTATGTCCGGGGTTTCGTCTCCGGCGCACTCAAGGGCTGATCGGGCACCCGCCTCCGATCCAGGGGGGCGGACCCTACCCCAATAAATCGACCGACTTCGATCTATGCCCACGAGAAGGTGACGCGAATGCCCACACCCTCCGTCTCCCGTCGCAGCGTGCTCCAGACCGGAGCCGCCATCGCCGCGGGTCTCGCCACCGCGGGCGCACTGCCCGCGCGGCCCGCCGCCGCCGACCGCGCCGACACCGGCGTCTCCGCGTACGCCTTCCCCCTGTCGGCGGTGCGGCTGCTCACCGGCCCCTTCCAGGCCAACACCGCCCGCACCCACACCTACCTGAAGTTCCTCAACGCCGACCGGCTGCTGCACATGTTCCGCCTCAACGTGGGGCTGCCCTCGTCGGCCACCCCGTGCGGCGGCTGGGAGTCACCCACCACCGAGCTGCGCGGGCACTCGATCGGCCACGTGCTCACGGCGCTCGCCCAGGCGTACGCGAGCACCGGCGACACCGCGTTCAAGACCAAGGGCGACTACCTCGTCGCCGAGCTGGCTACCTGTCAGGACCGGGCATCGTCGGCCGGGTACAACCCCGGCTACCTGTCGGCGTACCCGGAAAGCTTCATCGACCGGGTCGAAGCCCGTCAGCAGGTCTGGGCCCCCTACTACACCCTGCACAAGATCGTGGCGGGGCTGCTCGACATGTACCAGCTCGCCGGCAACGCACAGGCGCTCCAGGTGCTGTTGCGCAAGGCGGCCTGGGTGAACCTGCGCAACGGTCGACTCAGCTACGCGACGCGGCAGAACATGCTCGACACCGAGTTCGGCGGCATCGGCGAAACCATGGTCAACCTCTACCAGGTCACCAACGACGCGAGCCACCTGACCGCCGCGCAGTACTTCGACCACGCCGAGGTGCTCGACCCGCTGGCGGCCAACACCGACTCGCTCAACAACTACCACGCCAACACGCAGATCCCGAAGGTTCTCGCGGCGATCCGCGAATACCACGCCACCGGCACCACCCGGTACCGCGACATCGCCGGCAACTTCTGGGAGATGGTGGTCAACCGGCACAGCTACGCCATCGGCGGCAACTCCAACGGCGAGTACTTCAAGCTGCCCAACCGGATCGCCAGCGAACTGTCCGACAGCACCTGCGAATGCTGCAACTCCTACAACATGCTGAAGCTGACCCGGCAGCTCTTCTTCACCACCCCCGGCCGGGCCGACTACTTCGACTTCTACGAGAAGGCCCTGTTCAACCACCTGCTGGGGGCACAGAACCCGAACTCGGCGAACGGTCACCACAGCTACTACACGCCGCTGCGAGCCGGCGGGATCAAGACCTACAGCAACGACTACAACGACTTCACCTGCTGCCACGGCACCGGCATGGAGACCAACACCAAGCACGGCAACAGCATCTTCTTCCATTCCGGCAACACGCTCTACGTCAACCTGTTCATCGCCGCCGAGCTGACCTGGCCGGGACGCGGTATCACGATCCGGCAGGACACCACCTTCCCGCAGGTCGGCTCCACCCGGCTGACCATCACCGGCTCGGGCGCCATCGACCTGCGGATCCGGATCCCGTCCTGGGCCACCGGCGCGCAGGTGCGGATCAACGGCGTGGCAACGGGCGGCACGCCGACCCCGGGCAGTTACGCCCAACTCAACCGGACCTGGGTCTCCGGAGACGTCGTCGACCTCACCCTGCCGATGGCGCTGACCCGGGAGTCCACGCCGGACAACGCCAGCGTGCAGGCGGTCCGGTACGGGCCGATCGTGCTCGCCGGGCAGTACGGCACCACCAACCTCAGCAGCCTGCCCACGCTCAACCCGGCAAGCCTCGCCCCGACCGGTACGCCGCTGCAGTACTCCGCGACCGCGAGCACCGGCCCGGTGACCCTGCTGCCCTTCTACCAGACCCACGGCCAGCGCTACACCGTCTACTGGTCGGTGCTCGACACGCCGCCTCCGGTGCCGTTCGTCGCCCACTACCTGTTCAACGAGGCGTCCGGCAGCAGCGCGGTGGACGCCACCGGCAACGGACGTACCGCCACCCTGGCCGGGGGAGCGAACTGGACCACCGGCCGCACTGGCAACGCGGTCAACCTCAACGGCACCAGCGCGTACGTCTCGGTGCCGGCCGGCATCCTCGCCGGGGCCACCGCGTTCACCCTGGCGACCTGGGTACGGCTGGACGTCTCGGCGACCTGGGCCCGGTTGTTCGACTTCGGCACCGGCACCGGCGCGTACCTGTTCCTGACACCGCGCAGCGCGGCCGGCACCGCCCGGTACGCCATCACCACCGGCGGCGCTGGCGCCGAACAGCGGATCGACGCCCCGGCAGCGCTGCCGGTCGGCGCCTGGACCCACCTCGCGGTCACCCAGAACGGCAACCTCGGCGTGCTCTACGTCAACGGCGTCGAGGTGGCCCGCAACACCGCGCTGAGCCTGCGACCCGCCAGCCTCGGCAGCACCGGCCAGAACTGGATCGGCCGCTCCCAGTACGGCGGGGACCCCTACCTGAACGCGGCGGTGGACAGCTTCCGGATCTACAGCCGCGCCCTGACCGCCAGCGAGGTGGCGAACCTGCACACGACCGGCCAGTAGCCCAGCCCACACCCCCACCCACCCCGACCGGAGGATCGATGTCCAGAAGACGCTGGTTTGCCGCCGCAGCCGCGGCGACCGTCACCACCGTGCTGACCGGGGTCGCGTTGACCCCCGACGCCCACGCGGCCAACCCGATCATCACCAACATCTACACCGCCGACCCGGCCCCGCTCGTCGTCGGCAACACCATGTACATCTACGCCGGCCGGGACGAGGCGGCGGCCGGCAACAACAACTTCGTCATGCGCGAGTGGCGGGTGCTCTCCTCGACCGACGCCGCCACCTGGACCGACAACGGCGTACGAGCGAACATCGGCACCTTCGGCTGGGCCGGCGCCGACGCCTGGGCCGGAGAGGTCGAGCCACGCAACGGCAGGTACTACTGGTACACCTCGATCAACGGCAACGGGCCCGGCTGGATGGACATCGGTGTCGCGGTCGGCGACAGCCCGCTCGGCCCGTTCACCGACGCCAAGGGCGGCCCGCTGATCAGCGACAGCACCGCCAACTCGTCCGGGCTCAACATCGACCCGACGGTCTTCGTCGACGACGACGGCCAGGCGTACATCTACTGGGGCGGTTACTGGGGAGCACGGGCCGCCCGGCTCAAGCCAAACATGATCGAGCTGGACGGACCCGTGGTCACCCCGGCCGGCCTCACCAACTACTGGGAGGCGCCGTGGATGTTCAAGCGCAACGGCCTCTACTACATGATGTACGCGGCCAACGACACCAGCGGCTGCGTCACCTCATCGAGCTACGCCTGCCAGCGCTACGCCACCGCGACCAACCCGATGGGTCCGTGGACGCACCGGGGCATCGTGCTCGGCCAGGTCTCCTCCACCACCAACCACGCCGGAATCGTCCAGTTCAACGGCCAGTGGTACATCGTCTACCACAACGCCAACGCCCCCGGCGGCGGTAACTTCCGCCGCTCGGTCGCGGTGGACCGGTTGTCCTTCAACGCCGACGGAACCATCCAGCAGGTGGTCCAGACCACCACCGGCCCACCACCGAACCCCGGTGGCGGCAATCCGACCACCCCGCCGCCCACGAACCCCGGCCAGCCGCCGGCCGGGACCAACCTCGCACCGTCCGCGACCCGCTCCACGTCGTACGTGTCCACCTGGGAGAGCCTCGCCGCGATCAACAACGGCGGCGTGCCGGCCAACTCCCAGGATCGGAGCAACCTGGCGTACGGCAACTGGCCGCAGCAGGGCACCCAGTGGATCGAGTACCAGTGGCCGTCGGCCCGGACGGTGAACCGGACCGCCGCCTACTGGTTCGACGACAACCAGGGCATCGACCTGCCCGCCTCCTGCCAGGTGCAGTACTGGAACGGCAGCGCGTACGTCAACGTGCCGAACCAGTCCGGCTGCCCGGTCGCCGGGAACGCGTACAACGTCACGACGTTCAGCTCGGTCAGCACGACCCGGCTGCGGCTGTCCATCACCTCCAAGGCCGGGCTGTCCACCGGCGTCCTCGAGTGGATGGCCTTCCAGGCGTAGCCAGCAGCCCCGTCCCTTCCGCCCTCTGGAGGTGTCGAAGTGTCATCCGTCCCCAAGCACCGCACACCGCTGGCGTTCGCCGTCACCACCGTCCTCGTCGCCACTCTGCTCACCGTTCCCGCGACCCCGGCGGTCGCCGCGCAGACCATCGGCTATCCCACCTTCTCCGGCCCGGCGATCCCCGCGCCACCGGTCGGCTACAGCACCGGCAACACCATGCAGTCCATCTACAACGCCGAGGCGGGCGGCACCGACTTCTGGATGGACCGGCTGCTCGCGCGGCCCGGCAACGACCCGGCCGGCACCTGGCTGATGACCCGGGGTCGCGGACTGTTCATGACCACGCACACCCCGTCGGTGATCGGCTTCGGCGGCCAGGTCGCCTACTGGGACAACATCAGCAGCCAGAACGCCTACTCGGTCGCCATCACACCGGGCACCTTCGCCGAGCAGGTGAGCGGCCGATGGCAGTCGCCGAGCCACTGGAAGGGGGTCTTCACCAGCGGTTCGATCCGGGTGGAGATGTCGAAGTTCATCACCCACAACAACGTCGCGGTGACCAACCTGACGCTGGTCAACAACGGCTCGGCCAGCTCGACCCTGCAACTGCGGGCCACCTCGCCGTACGCCACCACCGGCAGCGGGAGCGAGTTGACCGGCAGCCGGCAGGTGAAGAACAACCTGACCACCATCTACCCGCGGTTGGCCGGGGACGGGTTCACCGTCAGCAGCGGCGGGCTGAACCGGTCGGTGACCCTCGCCGCCGGGCAGAGCGTCACCACCAAGGTGGTGATGGGCTTCGTGACGAACGAGATCCCCGAGTCGCTGACCGAGTACAACGCCTACCGCGGCTACACCCCGGCGACCGCGTTCGCCACCCATGTGCGGGACTACAACCGGTGGTGGGCGGAGAACATCCCGTACATCGACGTGCCGGATCCGGCGATCAAGAAGAACATCTACTACCGCTGGTGGCTGATGCGGTACAACTACCTCGACGTCGACATCCCCGGGCAGGACTACCAGTTCCCGGTGTCGATCGAGGGGGTCACCGGCTACAACAACGCGATCGCGTTGACCCAGCCGATGCACATCGACGACCTGAAATACCTGCGCAACCCGATCTACTCGTACGGGCCGTGGTTGTCGGTCGGGCAGTCGTCGCGCAACGGCCGGTTCATGGACAACCCCGGTGACCCGGAAAACTGGTCCAACAGTTACACCCAGTACATCGCCGAGGCCGCCTGGCGGTCGTACCAGATCCACGGCGGGCAACCGGCCATCGCCGGCAACCTGGCCCGCTATGCCGAGGGTGACGTCAAGGGGCAGCTGGCGACCTACGACACCAACAACAACGGCCTGATCGAGTACGACTGGGGCGCGATGACCGGCAACGACGCCGACGCGGTGTCGTTCCACTGGCGTGCCGGCAACCTCGACCGGGCCGAGTCCGCGTACGTCTACAGCGGCGCGATGGCGGCTGTGCAGGCATACACGCTGCTGGGTAACACGGCGAAGGCCAACGAGATGCAGGCCCTCGCCGACCGGGTCCGTAACGGCGTGATCAACGTCCTCTGGAACCCGAGCCGGCAGCTGCTGGAGCACAAGCACGTCTCCACCAACACGCACGTGCCGTGGAAAGAGATCAACAACTACTACCCGTACTCCGTTGGTCTGATGCCGAACACCGCCCAGTACCGGGAGGCGCTGCGGCTCTACGACGACCCGGCCGAGTATCCGATCTTCCCGTTCTTCACCGCGAACCAGCGGGACAAGGCGGCAGCGGCCGCCGCCGGGCAACCCGGCAGCAACAACTTCTCGACCATCAACTCCACCGTGCAGTTCCGGCTCTACTCCTCGGTGCTGCGCAACTACCCCAACCAGTGGATGTCGGCGGAGGACTACAAGAAGCTGCTCTACTGGAACGCCTGGGCCCAGTACATCGGGGGCAACACACAGTGGCCGGACGCGAACGAGTTCTGGGCTGACTGGAACTCCGGCAGCCGCAGCATCGACTACCGGTCCTGGATCCACCACAACATCCTGGGCAGCAGCAACTGGACGGTGGTCGAGGACGTCGCCGGCCTGCGCCCGCGTACCGATGCGCAGATCGAGTTGTCCCCGATCAACATCGGCTGGACCCACTTCGCGGTCAACAACCTGCGTTACCGCAACGCCGACCTGAGTGTCGTCTGGGACGACCCGGCCGACGGGGTGACCCGCTACGCCGGCATCCCGCAGGGCTACTCGGTCTACCTCAACGGCACCCGGGCCTTCACCGTCGACCGGCTGACCCGGGTGCTCTACAACCCGGCGACCGGCGCGGTCACGTTCCCGAGCGGCGCGGGCACGGTCACCTACAGCGCCGCCGTGCCCGGCCTGCAACTGCCACAGCAGGTGAACCAGAACAGCGCCCGCATGGTGGACATGTTCGCCAAGGCTGGCGCCGATCTCACCGCGACCATCCCCAACCTGGCCCAGGGCGCGACCGGGACCGCCTCGTACACCGCCTCCGGCACCTCCACCGGGGCGGCGCTGGACGGTTTCCCGATCAACGAGCCGCTCTGGGGCAGCTACGGCTCACCGAACAGCTCCGACTGGTACGAAATCAACCTCGGTCAGTCCCGGGCCGTGGACGAGGCACGGATCTACTTCCGCAACGACCGTGCCACCAACCGGTACCGGGCGCCGGCGTCCTACACCGTGCAGTACTGGAACGGCAGCACCTGGGTGAACGCCGCCGCCCAGGTCAAGACGCCCGGCGTCGCCCAGGCCAACTACAACCGGGTCCGGTTCACCGCGGTCACCACCCAACGGCTGCGGGTGCAGTTCACCCACGCCGCCGGGTACAAGACCGGCCTGACCGAGATCAAGGTCTACAACCGGGGCGGCACCAACCCCGATCCGGATCCTGATCCCGATCCGGGCGGCAACCTGGCCACTGCGGCGGTGCCGACCGCCTCGTACACCTCCGCCTGGGAGAGCGTCGCGGCGATCAATGACGGCGCTGAGCCACCGTCGTCGAACGACACCGTGAATCCCCGGTGGGGCACCTGGCCCAACGTCGGTGAGCAGTGGGCGTCGTTGACGTGGCCAGCGGCGCAGACCATCAGGTCGGC
Organism: Micromonospora sp. NPDC005291; assembly: GCF_040607415.1. Lineage (NCBI taxonomy): Bacteria > Bacillati > Actinomycetota > Actinomycetes > Micromonosporales > Micromonosporaceae > Micromonospora > Micromonospora sp. NPDC005291. The sequence continues at coordinate 305,944 of NZ_JBEXGR010000002.1, read as the reverse complement.
GCAGGTCTACTTCTTCGACGACAACGGCGGGGTGCGTCTGCCCGCCTCCTGGAAACTGCAGTACTGGACCGGCAGCGCGTACGCCGACGTGCCCGGCGTCAGCGGCTATCCGACCGTGCTCAACCAGTACAACCAGGTCACCTTCCCGAGCCTGAGCACGACCCGTCTGCGGGTGGTGCTGCAGAGTGGCACGGGATCGGTCGGACTGCTGGAGGTGAAGGCGTTCGGCTGACCTGACGACACCCGAGGCGGGTGGCCGGCGCGGACGAGTACGCCGCCGGCCATCCGCCCGGAGTGCCCTGGTCAAGGCCCGGGGGAGACCCCCCTGGCGCGCGCGTCACCTTGATCATTCTGCGCCGGCCGGCTGTAGCCTCGGCCCTTATGAGCTGGCTGCCTGACGAATTCGTCCACCCCGTCCACGTGCCCGTGCCCGACACCGGGCTTCATCTGCGGCCGATCCGGGAGGCCGACACCGCGCTCGACTACCCCGCCGTGATGGGCTCCCGTGAGCGCTTGTGGGAGATCTTCGGACCGGCCTGGGCGTGGCCCCGGGAGACGATGACCTTCGAAGAGGACCGCATCGACCTGCTGCGGCACGAGAAGGAGATAGCCGCGCACCAGTCGTTCAACTACGCGCTGCTGGACGAGGAGGAGACGGCGATCCTCGGCTGCGTCTACATCGACCCGCCCGAGCGCACCGGCTCCGACGGCGAGGTCTCCTGGTGGGTGGTGGACGACCTTGTCGGCGGCGAGGGGGAGCGCGCGCTCGACGCGTTCGTGCCGCAGTGGATCGCCGCGGACTGGCCCTTCCAGCAGCCCCGTTACCTGGGCCGCGAGATCACCTGGCAGGACTGGCTCGCGCTGCCGCGCGCCTCGTGACACGTCCGAGGCGATGCCTGGATCGCGCCGACCGGTCGCTGCGGGACGACGCGCCGACCCCTGCGAGGCGTACCCAAATAATGGCACTGGCCGGAACCGCCGGAGTCACGCCGCCGGGCGTCGGCCGACCCTGGCGTGGCAGATGCGGTGGGGGCAGGCGGATCGCCGGCCCCCACCGGTCTGTCAGCCCAGGTACTTCTCCCACGGGCCGGTGATGGCCAGGGTGAGGCCGGGGTCCTGCATGTTGACGAAGAGCACCTTGCCGTCGGCGGTGAAGGTCGGCCCGCAGAACTCTGAGTCGTTGAGCTGGTTGCGGGCGATCGCGTACGTCGGGCCGCCCGGGACCGTGCTGAGCACGTGGGAGGCGCCCGAGCCGTCCTCGGCGAGGACGAGGCTTCCCCACGGGGTGACGGTCACGTTGTCCGGGCCGTCGAAGGTGAGATCGTTGTACCTGACCGGTGTCCCCTCCTCCGAGGCGGTCTGGTGCGGGAAGTACGTCACCAGCTGGATGGTCTGGGCCCTGTCGTTGTAGAACCAGACCATGCCGTCGTGCGGAGCCGCGTCCGCCGGCAGGTCACCGTCGTCCCAGGCGTAGGAGTTGACCACGTACACGCCCTCGTCGGTGCCCCACACGCCCTCGAACTTGCGTCCGCGGGTGACCTGGCCATCGGTGAACTGCTCGCGCACGGGCTTGCTCCGCGCGTCGCGGTCCGGCACCTCGATCCACCGTACGGGGAAGGGCCGGCCCAGCTGGGCGGAGGTCAGGTAGGCCACGTCCGGCAGCACCGATCCGTCATCCATGATGATCTGCATCGCGGCGAGCACGCCGGCGTTCGGTGCGAGGCGGGTGAGCACGCCGGGACCCAGCTTGACGCCGCGTGGCGCCGTCCAGCGGTAGAAGAGGCCGTTGGGCTCGTCGGCGTCCTCGGAGAGGTAGATCCTGGTGCGGTCCTTGTCGATCGCCAGCGCCTCGTGGGAGTAGCGGCCCAGGCACTTGATCGGGGTGGGGTCCGCGCCGCCGTCGGCCCGAGCCTCGAAGACGTAGCCGTGATCCTTTTGGAAGACGCCGGACCGGCCGTCCTCCTCCCACTTGTCGCCGGCCCGGTCCTCGGTCTCCTCGCAGGTCAGCCAGGTCCCCCAGGGGGTGGGCCCGCCTGCGCAGTTGGCGACGGTGCCGGAGAGGGCGACGAACTCACCAAGGTTCCGGCCCGCACGGTCAGTGGTGATCACGGTGCAACCGCCGGCGTCGACGGCGCCCGAGTCGTAGACCGTGCCCTTGACGTGCGGTACGCCGAATTCGGCGCCCGGGTCGTTCTCGTGGTTCTGGATCAGGATGTACCGGCCGTGGCCGCCGTCGTAGACAGCCATGCCGTCGTGGTCGGACGGGGTCATGCCCTGGCCGCGGTCGAGGCGGGTGACGCCGGTCCGGGTGACCACGGTGTAGCGGAAGCCCTCGGGCAGGGCCAGGACACCGTGGGGGTCGTCCACGAGCGGCGGGAAGGGCACGTGGCCGGCCTTGACCGGCGGGTGCGGCCGGCTCGGATTGGCCTGAGCCAGGGACGGCAGGCCGCCGGCGACGGCGAGGCCCACGCCAGCGGCGGCGCCGCCAGCGAGGAAGGTACGACGAGAGGAAGGCACGTGGATCAGCTCCTGATCAAGGCAAGCGCGACGACTGACAGCCAACTCCGGCGGGCAGACACCGACACGTCACCTTTGGGAGCGACTCATGACATCGGAGTGAAGAATCAGGGTGACTCACGCATCGGCGAAGCCGAGCTCGTACGAGATCCGGTCCGCAGTCTCCATCAGGAGTGAGAGGTTGCTCTTCAGCTGATCGAGGCTTGCGATGACCTCGATCGCCGTGATCGAGGCGGCCGCGATGACCAGCCCTCGCGAATCCCTGATCGGTGCGGCGATGCACATCACGTAGGCGTCGTGCTCCCCGTTGTCCGCGGCCCAGCCTTGTTCGAGGATGCGAGTGAGTTCGGCTTCGAGGGAGTCGCGGTCGGCGAAGGTGGTGTCGGTGAACCGTTCGAAGACGACGTGGGAGAGAAGACGGTCGCGTTCCTGCGAGGGTAGGTAAGCCAGGATGGTCTTGCCCACGGCGCTCGCGTAGATCGACACCGCGCGCCCTACCCGGGACGGCAGCTTTACCGAGTCGAACGCCTGACTGTCGACCTTGTCGATGTAGATGATCTCATCGCCGGTCAGCTGCGCCAGGTGCACGGTGTGGCCGGTCTCCCGTTGCAGCGCACGTAGGTGTGCGGCGGCGAACTGGCGCAGGTCCATCGAGCCGAGCGCAAGCTCGGACAGCTCGATCACCCCGCTGCCGAGTACATAGGTGCCCGCGCCGGTCCGGCGCACGAAGCGGGCGGCCTCCAGTGTCTGCAGGATCCGCAGAGCTGTGGATTTGTGGACGCCGAGCACCTCCGCTGCGTCCGTGAGCGACAGCGGGTGCTCCGCCGATCGACGGATGAGGTCGATCGCGCGGCGAATGGATTGCGCCAAGGTCCTGTCTCCCTTCGCGCGACGGGGGACCCCGTCGTTGTCGTTGCATCATATGCAATGTAGTACCTGCGATGCGCAACCGTCCCTTGACACCGTTGCACATGACGCTACGATCGTTGCAATTTCATCGAGGTGAATCTCGATGCGATCGAGCAGCACCCGTTCACACCGCATCCGCTCCGGATGTTCCGGGACGCCGTCTACGACATCCGTCCTCGGGACGAGCGGCCCTTCTTCAACCTGGGGAGCGGTTCATGACGGTCCCACAGCCCCGAGGGCTGGCCGTTGCTGCGGACTGGTTCGGGTCTGCCGCTGAGGCGCTGCCGGACGACGACCGCAGCGTCCTCATCGGCCGGGTCTGGGACCCGGCCGCCGACGGCCCCTCACCCGTGATCGTCCGGGACGGCGAGGTCATCGACATCAGCCACCGGTTCGCGACCGTCCGGGACATCTGTGAGCTGCCGGATCCGGCAGCGACGGTGGCCGGGCTCGACGGGCCGCGGTTGGGCGACTTCGGAGAGATCCTGGCCAACACGGGGGCCCCGTCTCCTGACCGCACCCGGCCCTGGTTGCTCGCCCCGGTCGACCTCCAGGCGCTCAAGGCCGCCGGCGTGACCTTCCCGGTCTCGTTGATCGAACGCGTCATCGAGGAACGGGCACGGGGAGACCTGGCGGTGGCGGCGGACATCCGCCACCGCATGTCCGCCGACATCGGCGCCGACCTGGACAGCCTGACGCCGGGCTCGGCGGAGGCGGAGCGGCTCAAGAACCTGCTGGTCGGCGAGGGGATCTGGAGTCAGTACCTGGAGGTGGGGATCGGGCCGGACGCCGAGATCTTCACCAAGGGTCAGATCCTCTCCGCCGTCGGCACCGCCGTTCCGGTCGGCGTGCTCGCCGCGTCGACCTGGAACAACCCGGAACCCGAGGTCACGCTCGTCGTCCAGTCCAGCGGCCGGATCGTCGGCGCCACCCTCGGCAACGACGTGAACCTGCGGGATGTCGAGGGTCGCTCGGCGCTCCTGCTTTCCCTGGCGAAGGACAACAACGCCTCGTGCGCCCTCGGTCCTCTGATCCGGCTCTTCGACGAGCGGTTCGGCCTGGAGGAGGTGCGCGAGCTGGAGGTGCGTCTGGACGTCCGCGGTGTGGACGGCTTCCAACTGGAGGCGGTCTCCGAGATGACCCGGATGTCGCGCGACCCGGCGGCGCTGGTGCGGCAGTTGATCGGCCCACACCACCACTATCCCGACGGCGCCGTCCTGATGCTCGGCACGATGTTCGCGCCCATTCAGGATCGGGGCCGCCCCGGTGAGGGCTTCACCCACAAGGTCGACGACGTGGTACGGATCAGCTGCCCTGCGCTCGGCACCCTGGTCAATCGGGTGCGGCACGCGGAGAGGTGCGAGCCATGGACGTTCGGCGTCCGGGATCTCATGGCAAATCTGGGGAAGAGAGGACTGCTGTGAACGTGGTCAGTACGGTCGATCCGCGCGATGGCCGACGTCGCGCGACGGATCTCACCGAGACGGACGAGTCCCGGCTGGAGGCGATCGCCGGCCAGGCGACCCGGGCCGTGCAGTGGCTGTCCAGGCTGGGGAGACTCGACAGAGCGGAGCTGCTGGAAGCGATCGCCGCGTCCCTGGAGTCGCGTCGCGTGGACCTGGTCGCGACCGCGGAGGCGGAGACCGGGCTGAGCCACCCGCGACTCGACCAGGAACTCACGCGGGCGGCGCTCCAGTTCCGGATGTTCGGCGACGTGCTGCGCGAGGGAGGGTACGTCGAGGCAGCCATCGACCACGCCGGCGAGACACCGCTCGGACCCGGCCCGGACCTGCGGCGGATGCTCGTACCCCTCGGGCCGGTCGCCGTCTTCGGGGCCAGCAACTTCCCGTTCGCCTTCTCGGTCGCCGGGGGCGACACCGCCGCCGCGCTCGCCGCGGGTTGTCCCACCGTCCTGAAGGCCCACCCGTCGCACCCGCTGACATCGCACGCGTCCGCCGAGGCGATCGAGTCGGCCATCCGCGACATGGGCGGACCCGACGGAGTGATCGCCACCGTGTACGGGGAGCAGGCCGGCCGCTCGCTGGTGGGCCACCCCGCGATGCGCGCGGCCGCCCTGACCGGCTCCGTCGGCGCCGCCCGTGCCATCCAGACGGCCATCGACGAACGACCCGATCCCATTCCCTTCTACGCGGAGCTGAGCAGCGTCAACCCGATCGTCGTCCTGCCCGGCGCGGCCGCCGACCGAGGAGACCAGATCGCCGAAGGGCTGTTCGCCTCCTTCACGGGCTCGGGCGGTCAGCTGTGCACCAAGCCCGGTCTGGCGTTCATCCCGTCGGATCCAGCTGGTGAGCACCTGCTCGACACGATGCGGGGGCGGGTCGCGGCATCGGGCGGCACAGTCCTGCTGAACGAGCGCATCCGGGACGCGTACGAGAACGGGGCCAAGGCCCTCGAGCGGGCCGGCGCTCACGTCGCGGCCCGGCCTCAGGTCGATCCTGGCGTGGGCTTCACCGTTACGCCGACGCTCCTGGAGGTCGGTCTGGCGGGCCTGACCGCCGAGATCGCCGACGAGTGTTTCGGCCCGCTCATGGTCGTGGTCCGGTATCGCGACGTCGCCGAACTCGACGCCGTGCTGGCGACCGTCCCGCCGTCGCTGACCGGCTCGCTCCATCGCGGACCGGGTGACGACGCCGGTGTCGTGGGCCGGCTGGTCGACGTGCTCGCCGCTCTCTCGGGTCGCATCGTCTTCGACGGCTATCCCACAGGTGTCCGCGTGTCGTGGGCTCAGCACCACGGTGGGCCCTGGCCCTCGACCAACGCCGTGCACACCTCGGTGGGTGCCACGTCGATCCGGCGATTCCTTCGCCCGCTCGCGTGGCAGAACGCCCCGGAATGGATCCTTCCCGAGGAATTGCGAGACGACTTCACCGCCATTCCACGACGAGTCGACGGGAGGCTGGAATCAGGGGCGGGATAGCCCTGTGGAGCCTCATCATCCTGGGCTCGCTCGTGCCGCCAGCCCAATTCATCACGCGCTCATTGATCACCGCGCGCCGCGCGGCCGGACGGATGACAGAGAGGTGTGCTGATGTCGACGACGAATCGACCGTTGCGCAGTGGGCAGTGGTTCGGGGCGGAAGGCCGCAACGGGTTCATCCATCGGTCCTGGATGCGCAACCAGGGGTTCGCGGACGACGTCTTCGACGGTCGCCCGGTGATCGGCATCGCCACCACCTGGTCGGAGTTGACACCCTGCAACGCCCACCTGCGCGACCTGGCCGAATCGGTGAAGCGGGGCGTATGGGAGAGCGGCGGCCTGCCGCTGGAGTTCCCCGCGATGAGCCTGGGTGAGCCCCTCATGCGACCCACGACCATGCTCTACCGCAACCTGCTGGCGATGGAGCTGGAGGAGTTGGTCAGAGCCAACCCGCTCGACGGGGTCGTCCTGCTCTCCGGCTGTGACAAGACCACTCCCGGTCTGCTGATGGGGGCGGCGAGCGTCGACCTACCGACCCTCATGATGACCGGCGGCCCGATGCTCAACGGCAAGTTCCGCGGCCAGGACATCGGCTCGGGCACCGTCGTCTGGCGCTTCACCGAGGAGATGCGGGCCGGCCGGATGAGCGCGGCCGACTGCGCGGAGGCGGAGGTCGGCATGTCCCGCAGCCGGGGCCACTGCATGACCATGGGGACCGCCTCCACGATGGCCTGCGTGACCGAGGGGCTGGGCGTGCAACTGCCGGGGGCCGCCGCCGTGCCGGCGGTCGACTCGCGGAGGTACGCGCTCGCGCAGGCCGCCGGGCGTCGGATCGTCGCCATGGTCGAAGAGGACCAACGGCTGTCCACGGTGCTCACCCGCCACGCGTTCGAGAACGCCATCCGGGTCAACGCCGCGATCGGCGGTTCCACCAATGCAGTGGTACACCTGCTGGCGATTGCCGGACGTCTCGGCGTCCCCCTGTCACTGGAGGACTTCGACACACTCACCGCCGACGTGCCCATGATTGTCAACCTGATGCCGTCCGGGGCGTACCTCATGGAGGACTTCGCCTACGCGGGCGGGGTTCCGGCGGTGATGAACGAGATCGCCCCGCTGCTGCACCTGGACCACATCACCGTCAGCGGGAAGAGCGTGGCCGACAACATCAACGGTGTCCAGTGCTGGAACCGGCAGGTCATCGGCACCCTGGCGGAGCCATTCCAGCCAGCGGGCTCGGGGACCGTGGTGCTGCGCGGGTCGCTCGCGCCGTCCGGGGCTGTGCTGAAGGTCTCCGCCGCCTCCGCCCACCTGCTCACGCACACCGGGCCGGCGCTCGTCTTCGACCGGATCGAGGACTACGTCGTCGCCGCCGACGACCCGGACCTCGATGTCACCCCTGACACGGTGATCGTGGTACGAAACGCCGGACCGCGCGGCTACCCCGGCTTTCCGGAGGTGGGTAACGTGCCCATGCCACGGCGGCTGCTCGCCGCAGGCATCACGGACATGGTGCGGATCTCCGACGCCCGCATGAGCGGCACCGGGTATGGCACCTGCGTCCTGCACGTGGCCCCGGAGGCGTCCGTCGGCGGCCCTCTCGCGCTGGTGCGCACCGGCGACCTGGTCCGTGTCGACGTTTCGACGCGGCGCCTGGACCTCCTGGTCGACGAGGCGGAACTCGCAGAACGCCGATCCGCCTGGCAGCCACCACCGCTGGCGGCCGACCGGGGATGGGCGCGGCTGTACAGCGAGCACGTCCTGCAGGCCGACAAGGGCGCCGACCTCGACTTCCTCGTCGGTGGCAGCGGCAGCGCCGTCCCCCGTCATTCACACTGACCTTCACGGAACGGACGAGGCCCAACGGTGTGCCGAGTCCTCAACCTCGCTTCCCGTGCGCCCACCAGCCGTGCTGGTTTTCCGTCAGAGGGCCTGCCGTAGAGCGTCGGCCAGTTCGGCCGCCGTTGTCGCGGGGACGCGAGGGTTGTCGACGAGCATCTCGTCGATCACGCCCGCCAGTCGCGGGGGAACGGAGCCGAGGCGCTGCCGCACGGGCACCGGCCGCGTACGCAGGACCACCGCGATCGGGTCGGTCCCGGCGGGAAAGTCGCGGGGGGTCGCGCCCGTCAGCATCCAGTAGAGGCATGCGGTGACCGCCCAGAGATCGACTTCTGGCCGGGCGTACTTGTAGTCGATCAGTTGGGCGCGGGCCTGGAAGGCGATGCTCCCGCCGATGGCGCCGGTCCTGGTGTGCCCGGACAGGCCCGCCTGGTCGAATGCCTTGGCAAGCCCGAAGTCGGCGACCTTGGTGACGGTCTCACCGCGGGGCCCTGCGACGAGGAGGAGGTTCTGTGGCGTGATGTCCCGGTGCACCAGGCCACGGGCGACCTCGGTCCGGCCGTCGGCCAGCATGACCGGAAGCTCCGCCCGATGGGCGTAGGCCAGGCCGGCCAGGGCGTCGAGCGCGATCGGTACGGCCTCGTCGACCGTGAGACGGCCACCCCGCCGGGCGACGAGCTCGGCCACGCTGCCGCCCGGGCAGTATTCGCAGGTGAAGAAGAACGCTGTCCCGGCCGAGCCGCCGCTGTGCAGGGCAACGACATTCGGGTGCCGCAGCCCTTTGGTGCAGGCGAACTCCCGCAGGAAGCCGTCGCGGGCGGCCGGATCCACGGCCCGGTCGGCGAGAAGGGTCTTCAACGCGACGATCCGGCCGGACGGCTCATGTCGGGCCAGGTAGACCACGCTCTGGCCGCCACGGCCGATCTCGTGGAGCACTCGGTGGTCGGTGAAGTCGTCGAGGCCGGGGGAGCCTTCCGCCGCGGCGGCCAGCAGCGCCGGCAGGGCTCGACCCGGATCCGGACCGGTCGGTGCGGCGGCTGTGGGCGTCGGGTTGTCGGGGACGGTGATTCGCAGCGTCGCGCGCCCGATGTGGACCTCGTCGCCGTGCGACAGATCCTGCTCGCCGTCGATCGGGCGACCGTTGACGGAGGTGCCGTTACGGCTGCCGAGGTCCCGCACCCTTATCGCCGGCGGGTTGACGTCGAGCAGGCAGTGGTAGCGGGAGATCCGCCGACGCTCGTCGTCGACGCGGATCCCGCAGCCGGGGGCACGCCCCACCACGACGGTCGTACGGTCGACGAACACGTACGCCTCAGTGGTGGACCCAACCTGAACGGTCACCGTGACGGGTGGGGGAGCCTGCACTGGTCAGTCGACCAGCGCCACGTACAGCGGGCTGCCCAGCAGCACGGTCATGCCGGGTCGGCCGTCGAGCTCTGGGTATGGGCTGGGCCCGGACAGCAGTCGCTTGGCGAGGAACTCGACGTTCTGCACAGGCCCCCGGAGACGGGTGCCGGCCCGGTGCACCGAGGCCAACGCCTGCGCGTCAGCGGCGTCCGCGCCCGTGATGCCGTCGTTCAGCACGCCCGGGTCCAGGTCGGTGTCGTCGCCTTCGACGAGCCCGTCGAGCAGAGCGGGCATCGTGGACGATCCGCCGAACGCGTGCGAGGCCGGGTCCGGCGGAGACGCGCCGATGACGTGAAACGGTGACCCGCCGAGGCCGACGATCGTGTCCTCGGTGCGGCCGCCGAAGTAGACCAGCGCACGTTCGTTCGTGGTCGGGACGATTCCCCACTGCATCGGCAGCAGCCCGCGGAAGAACTGCCCGGGCGCGTCCACGTCTCCGACGTCGGCGTGGTCGTCCAGATAGCGCGTCACCCGTTCCAGCCGGGCTACCTGATCCGCGGCAGGGCTTTCGACGGTGTGCTTCGCGCCGACGAACGTGAGGTTCACGCTGAACTCGGCGGATCGTTTGCGGTGATAACCCGGGTCGATCTGTGACAGCAGCATGTCGACCTTGGCATTGCTGATGTAGAGGTAGTAACGAAAGCTCACTGTCACTCCCTCACCGGCTCGGTCCGCCCACCCGAGATTACCGTCCGCCATCGACCGGTAGTTGTCCCGCACGCTGTCGGGGTGCCAGGCTTCCGCTATGCCGTGGCGTCCCGGGGATCTGATTCTGGACCTGTACGAGGTGCTCGACCAGCCCCTCGAAGGCGGCATGGGCCTGGTCTACCGGGTCCGACACCGCAGCTGGGGCACCGACCTCGCCGTCAAGGTGCCGCGCCCCGAACAACTGGCCTCCGAGGGGAAGCGCGGCCGCTTCGAGACCGAGGCCGGCACCTGGGTCGGGCTCGGACTACACCCCCACGTGGTCAGCTGCGCGTACGTGCGCCGCGTCGACGGGCTTCCCTGCGTGTTCGCCGAATGGATTGCCGGTGGGTCACTGGAGCAGGTCGTACGGGGCGGGCGGCTGCACGGAGATCCGGACGACCTCGGCGGCGGTTTCCTCGCCCGTGCGCTCGACCTCGCCGTGCAGTCCGCGTGGGGCATCGATCACGCCCATCAGCAGGGCCTCGTTCATCAGGACATCAAACCCGCGAACATCATGGTGGACCTCGACGGTGACTGGACCGCGAAGGTCACCGACTTCGGGTTGGCAGGTGCCCGGGCCGCGGCCGACGAGAGCGCCAACACGGTGGCGCAGGGCAGTCTGGGGGCCAGTTTCGGTGGAATGACCCCGGCCTACTGCTCGCCCGAGCAGGCCGAGGCCGCCGCTGGCGGGCAGGTCACGCTCACCCGGGCCACGGACGTGTGGTCGTGGGCTCTCTGCGTACTCGAAATGTTCGCCGGTCGCCGCCCCTGCCGCTACGGCCAGACGGCGCGGGAGGCTTTCGCCGACTTCCTCGCAGCGGGGGAGACCTGGCCGGGCGCACAGCCGATGCCGCCGGGGCTCGCCGACCTGCTGTGGCGGTGCTTCGACGTCAACCCGGCGACGCGTCCGCACAGCCTCACCGAACTGGCCACGGCAGTCGCCGAGACCTACGCCGACAGTGTGGGCGCACCGTACCCCCGAGTGCCGCCACAGGCGGCGAGCCTGCTCGCCGGCAGCCTCTCCAACCAGGCGCTCTCCCTCCTCGACCTCGCCCGCACGGAGGAATCGGAACGGCTGTGGCGCAACGCCATCGACATCGACCCGCACCACCCCTCCGCCGTCTACAACTGGGCGGTGTACCGGTGGCGACGCGGGACGATCACCGACGAACAGGTCCTGGCGGAGTTGCGAACCGCGCAGGTGATCGCGGGGGAGCGCTGGCAGGCCGATCACCTGTTGGGGTTCGTGCACGCCGAACGGGGCGATGACGATGCCGCCCGCGAGCTGTTGGCCCCCGCTCCTGCGAGCCCCGACGTGGATGCCGCGGCCAGCGTTCTGGCGCACCGCCGGACGGTACCGGAACCCGAGCGCCTGCCCGGCCACCGTGGTGCGGTGACCGCCGTCGCCGTCGACGAGAACGGTCGGGTGGCGATCACCGGTAGCGAGGACGGGTGCATCCGGATCTGGACCCTGAACGAAGGCCGCTGCGAACGCGAACTGACGGCGGATGACACCACGGCGGCAGCTGTCACGGCCCTCGCGATCGCCCGGGACGGTCGAACCGCGCTCGTCGCACGGCCCGAGGGCCGGGTCGAGCTGTGGGATCTGAGGCAGGCCGTCCTCGTACGGGCACTGGACAGCCAGCGGTCGACCGTGACCGCGCTCGCGCTGACCAGCTCGGGTGCCGCCGCGATCGGGTACGACAACGGACGGATCGAGGTGTGGGACACGAAACGCGGGCGCGTGCGGCGCAAGCTCGACCACCCGCCGCACACGTACCAGAAGGTCGATCCGGGAACGCGCCGCGTACTGCCGAAGATTCATGAAAGCCCCGCACCCGTCACGGTGCTGGGCTTGAGCGAGGACGGCGCGATCGCGGTGTCGGCCGCGCCCGAGGACGGCAGCGTGGTGGTCTGGGACGTCCGGGCCGGCCGCCGAATGCACTGGCTCCTCAAGTCCGCGGACATGCGGATGACCGGCATCGACCAGGTGGCGTTGAGCGCGTCCGGCACGTACGCCCTCCTGATCGGTCACCAGACACGCGTGACGCACCTCTGGGAGACCGCGCCCAATCGGCTGCGGGAGCCGGTGCCGAACAACCTGAACCGCTACTCCACGATCGTGCTCAGTGGCGACGGCGGCAGGGCCGTCTCCATCGGGTCCGGTGGCCTCGACAAACCGGTACGGATCTGGGAGACGAGTTCCGGCCGGTGCCTGCGGACAATCGTCGCCCGCTCCGACGGGCTGCCGCCGGAGTTGTCCGGCCTCTTCTCGCTCACCTGCGTGGCGATCAGCGCGGACGGCAGCGCGGCCGTCGTCGGTGACGAGTACGGCGGCCTGCACCTCTACCGGCTGCCGCGACCTGAATTCCGGGCGCCGTGGAGCTACGAGCGGCCACTGGCGGTCAGAACGCTGCTGTCGACCGAGGCGCAGGTGCGGGAACGGATCGGGCGCGCGGCGGAACTCGCCGAGCGGGGCATGACGGCCAGGGCCGCCGAGGAACTGCGTACCGCCCGCGACGTCGTCGGGTTCGAGCGCCATCCGGAGCTGCGTGAGCTGTGGGAGCGACTGGGCCGGACGGCGGGGGAGCGGACCGACCTGCTGGGCATCTGGCAACGGTACGAACTGCGCGGCGGCACGTTCACCTTCGTGCCAGGGCTGAGCCCGGCGCTGAGCGTCGACGGCGAGCTGGCGGTGACGGGTGGCGCCGACGGCCGGGTGCGGGCGTGGGAGTTGCAGACCGGGCAGCAGCTGCACACGTTCCCGGAGCAAGTGGGCAAGCCGCACACCATCGAGCTCTCCGTGGACGCCCACCTCGCAATCACCGCCGACTGGGGTGGCCCCGCGCACCTGTGGGACCTGGAGGCGGGAACGAGGCGGGCGGTGCTGCACGGCGATCACGGTGCGGTCAGGGCGGTCGCCATGGATGGCGCGGGCCAGTACGCGATCGTCGGCGACGCCGACGGGGCACTGTGCCTGTGGCGTCTACGGCCGACCCACCTGGTCCGGACGATGGTGGCGCATCAGGGACCGGTCGGATCGGTACGCCTCAGCGACGACGGTCGCTACGCCGTTTCCGCCGGCGTCGAGGACCGGACGTGCCGCCTCTGGCGAACGGGCACCGGCAGCCCGCTGCTCACCATCCCCACCGGATTCGGGACGGTGCCGCTGCGGTTCACCCCGGACAGCCGGCGGCTACTGGTCAACACGACGGGACAGCTGACCGCCTGGGACGTGCTCACCGGCCGGCAGTTGTACGCGAAGGATAGCTGGGGCGACGCCATGGCCCTGAGCAGGGACGGCCGCGTCGGGCTCGTCTCCGCGTACAGCGAGGCGCACGGGCGGGTGACGTCGGTGTGGGAGGTGGCGACGGGCCGGGTGCTGTGCGACCTCACGTCCGACACCGACGTGTTCGACGTGAGCCCGGACGGGCGTTACGTGGTGACGGCCGACCGGGACCGGGCGTTGCGCATCTGGGACGTACGGACGGGACGCTGCGTACACACGTGCGAGGGTCACCCGGAGCCGGTCTCGTCGGTGGTCTTCACCGCAGACGGCCGCAACCTGGTGTCGGTGGACAGCCGACCGGCGATCCGGCTGTGGGAGCTGGATTGGGACTACGACTTCACGGTGTCACGAGCTGACCCGTAGGCGTGCCGATCCGATCCGAGTGGTGAGCCCGCCGCGCCCCCAAGGTTCCAACGGATGATCGGTGTACGCCGCCGCGCGCAGCGCCTCGTCGTGGACGGCACGCTGCTTCCGGGAGAGCCGACTCCGGTCGACCGTGATGTCGGCCAGGACCGGCGAGATGAGATGCCGGAACTCCTCCGGCACCTGCGCGACGTTCCGCTCGTAATCCGGATCGTCCGGATAGCTCAGCGTCAGCGTGATCGGCGGCTCACCCCGCAGCCGCCCGCCCAGGGCGCACAGGGACTTGGCAACGTATTCCAGTGCGATGTTGACATCGCCGGCCAGCCCGATGTTGTTCGACTCCGGCTGATACCCGGGTGGGGCGTCCTCCGGCACCACGTAACGTACGACCACCCGCCTGGCGGGCAGCTCCACCAGCAGGCGAGGCCACGGCCCGCCGCCCTCGATGGTCACATTCACCGGCTCGGGTGTGACGGAGAACCGCAGGCCGATCCAGTCGACCATTGCCATGGCCTCTGGCGGCAGGTCGTCCTGGCTGTACGGGCCTCGGCTGCGCGTCCGCAGCGCCTCAGCGCGCATGACGGCCAGGACGCGCGCTCCGTCGCCGTCGATCTCAAGCGCCAGCGGATGTATCGCCAGGTCTCTCATGACGCGGACAGCTGCGCCGATCAGCGCCGACGGTTCCGAAACGGTGGTCATCATCCACCCTCCGCTCTGCGCGGGACTGGCCTCATCTCGTGACAATGCCACTCCCCCACAGTGGATGCCGTGCGGCCGACCTCGATCTCCGTAGGGGCCGGCGCGGATCAGCAGGCGGCGAGCAGCGTACGGAGCAGGCCGGCCAGTTGCTTGCGCTGCGCGGCCGGAAGCTGGTTCAGTGCCGCTGCCTGCTCGGCGAGCCCGGCGGTGAGCGCCTCGTCCACTACCTGCTGGCCCTTGGCGGTCAACTGGGCCCGCAGCGCGCGCCGATCCGTCGGGTCGGGAATGCGCTGCACCAACTCGGCCCGTTCCAGCTTGTCGAGTCGGCCGGTCATGCCGCCGGTGGTGAGCATGAGGGTCGCCGACAACTGGCTCGGCGACAGCGTGAACGGCTCGCCGGACCGGCGCAGAGTGGCGAGCACGTCGAACTCACCGCGTCCGATGCCGAACGGCGCGTACGCGCGCTCGACCCGGTCGCCCATCAGCCGGGAGATCCGGTAGATCCGGCCGAAGACCTCCATCGGGAGGGTCTCCAGGTCGGGCCGCTCGACCGCCCACTGGCCCACGATCACGTCCACACCGTCGCCGGTCGCTTTCACTCTCGCTCCTGCCGCATGACCTGATTGTGGCACGTCATGAGTTACTTAATGCTAAGCATCTTAGGGCTAAGCTCCCGTTGAGCTGGGTCGGTGATGGTCGTACGGCCGAGTTTGAGTCAGCGCGCGGATCGCTCGGTCTAGACCACGCCGGACAGGTACTCCCGACGCCGCTGCGGTTCGAACTTCTCGATCGCGTACCGCAGCATGACCCGTGGCATGACCCGGTAGCGGCCAGCCAGGAACTCCTCCTCCGCCGCTCTGTCACGGTTGCCCACCTCGCGCAGCATCCAGCCCACCGCCTTCCGAACAAGGTCGTGCGGGTCGCGCAGCAGCCGCTCACCGAGTCGGAAGGTCCACTGGAAGTCGCCGGCCTTGATGAAGGCGAATGTCGCCATGATGGCAATGCGCCGGTCCCACACCAGGCTCGACCCGGCCAACCGATCCAGAACGCTCCGGTCCTTGTCCATCAGCCAGGGGCCGACGATGTACGGCGCGGACGAGTCCACCAGGTCCCAGTTGTTGATGCGACCGGTGTTGGCCAGGATGGTGCTGAAGATCTGGCCCCGTTCGTCCTCGTCTCCCGTGGTGAACTTTCGCACCAGGATGAACAACGACGTCAGTCTCTCCTCGTGCACGCCACTGCTGAGCAGCTTCGTTGTCTCGGCCAGAGAAAGGTCGCGCCAGTACCGGGCGGCCACCCTGCGCTGTTCCGGCACGGAGACACCGATGGCCCGGTCGCCCTCGCCGTAACCGCCGGGAGTCATCTGCAGAAACCGACTCGATGCCTCGGCTCGACGCGGGTCGGCAAGGCTGGCGAGTTCGTGACGAACATCGGCGATAGTGGCCATGACTGTCCAAGCTACCGCGACCCCCGGTGCCTACGGTGCTGTTGTTCCACAGCGAGCCGGCCAATTTCACGTCAGCTCGGCATGGCTGAAGGCACCATTGGCCGCCGACGGCCCCTGGCCCAGGTGACCAGTACCGCGGCTGCCACCGCGGCAACCCACACCGTCAGGCGTACCGGCTGAGCCATGAGGCTTTCCGCCGGCGGAGGCAGGACCACCATCTGCAGTGCGGCACCGGCAGGTACCAGCAGGGCGGCGACTACCCCGGCGGGGCCGGAGCGCCAGATCAACGTGCCGGCTACCCCGAGCACAGGGCCGAGGACCACGCTGCTGATCAGCCAGTACCGGGTTGCCATGCCCCACCATGCGCCGCCGTCGAAGATCACGTCCATGCCGTAGTACACGGTGGTGGCGAACACCAACGCGAGCGCACCGGCGGCCGCCCCGCGTACCATTCCCGCAGCCGGTCCCATGCGCCGGCTCACCAGCCAACCCGCCAGGACAGCCACCGCGGCCCACGCCCATCCGGCGTCGAGGACGAGGCTGGCGAATTCTGCGACCTGTGACCAGGCACTCCGATCGGCCCGCGCGGTGCCGACCTCGCCAAGCCAGATCGGCACATGGTTCACGGCCGAGTCGACGGCACCCAGGGCGGTCCCCACGATCGGTCCAATTGTCACCCACCGAACACGATCCTGCTTCCGCACCATGGCGATCATTGTGCTCGACCCGTACGTGAGCGAGTGGGCCGAAGACCTGAGCACGGCCACGGAGAGCAGCACCAATGTGCCTTCTGGGTCAGAGGGTGGTTTCGCCGGTGAGGCCGAAGAAGTCGTGCCACTTCGCGCCGCCGAGGAAGCTGGTGCCGGTGGAGAGGCCGACGTGGACGTCGTTGGTGCTGCCCTTGGTGAAGACGATGATGTCGTCCTTGCCGTCGCCGTTGGCGTCGGCGAGGTAGGGGAATTCGCCGGGTAGGCAGAAGAAGTCGTTCCACTTGACGGTGGTGCCGACGAAGCTGGTGCCGGTGGAGGTGGCGGCGTAGACGTCGGCGTCGGCGTTGCAGGTGAACGTCACGATGTCGTCGCGGCCGTCGCCGTTGATGTCGCCGACGCGTGGTTGTTCGGTGCCGACGGCGAACAGGTCGTGCCATGTCTGCGCCGCCCCGAACGAGGCTCCCGTGGACAGGGCGACGATGACGTCCGACGCCGCGACCGGGCCCTGGGTGAAAGTGATGATGTCGTCGCGGCCGTCGCCGTTGACGTCGCCCAGGGCCGGGTACTCACCGGCGATCGAGAAGTACTCGTGCCACTTCAGCGCCGTTCCGGCGAACGACGAACCGCCGGACAGCGCGACGTACACGTCTCCGGCGCCGTCATGGGTGAACGCGATGATGTCGTCGCGGCCGTCGCCGTTGACGTCCCCCACCGCGGCGACCTCGGCGTTCGGCGCGAACCAGTCGTGCCACTTCGTGGCGGCCGCGAACGATGACCCGTTCGACAGAGCCACGTACACGTCGGCGAGCGCGCCGTGGGTGAACGCCACGATGTCGTCGCGCCCGTCGCCGTTGAAGTCTCCCGACAGCAACGTCTCGTCGTTCAGCCCGAAGAAGTCGTTCCACTTCACCGACGTTCCGGCGAACGAAGAGCCGGTGGACGCCGACACGTACACGTCATTGAGCGATCCACGGGTGAACGCGACGATGTCGTCGCGGCCGTCGCCGGTGAAGTCCGTCGGCGAGCCGGCCAGGTACCGGCCGCCGGACGACCCGCCGCAGTTGTCACTGACCAGATACTTCTGGTTGTACTGGGCCGGGTAGGGAGCGAGCGAGACGCCGTTGATGACGATCGTCTGTCCGACGCCGTTGTAGAGCTGCTCGTAATGGACGTGCGGCCCGGAGGAGTTGCCCGTGCTGCCGGTGATGCCGATCTGCTGGCCCTGCTGCACGTATGCGCCGTCGGCGACCGAGTAGGCGCTGAGATGGAAGTAGTAGGTCGTCCAGCCCCCACCATGGTCGATGACGATGTAGTTGCCGGCTCCGCTGGGCTGGGAGTACTGCCGGGCCACACCCGCCGCGGAGGCGACCTGGGGGGTGCCTCCGGTGGCACCGCCGTCGACGCGCACGAAGTCCAACGCCTGCCGCACCTCGGCGCTGTGGTGGTCGTAGGTCCACCGTTGCCCGCACGGGAACGGCGCTTTGAAGTTCGGTGCGGCGAACGCCGGCGAGGGTGGTACCGCCACGGCGGTCAGGACCGCCGCGGCCAGGGTGAGCAGCGCGACCAGAGCGCGGTGTACGGGGGTACGCGACGGCCGGGACATGGCGAGGCTCCTGTCGTACTCAGAGGGTGGTTTCGCCGTTGAGGCCGAAGAAGTCGTGCCATTTGGTGGCGCCGAGGAAGCTGGTGCCGGTGGAGAGCCCGACGTGCACGTCGTTGGTGCTGCCCTTGGTGAAGACGATGATGTCGTCCTTGCCGTCGCCGTTGGCGTCGGCGAGGTAGGGGAATTCGCCGGGCAGGCAGAAGAAGTCGTTCCACTTCACCGTGGTCCCGGCGAAGCTGGTGCCGGTGGAGGTGGCGGCGTAGACGTCGGCGTCGGCGTTGCAGGTGAACGTCACGATGTCGTCGCGGCCGTCGCCGTTGATGTCGCCGACGCGCGGTTGTTCGGTGCCGACGGCGAACAGGTCGTGCCATGTCTGGGCAGCGCCGAATCCATTGCCTGTGGAGAGGGAGACGATGACGTCGCTCGCGGTGAGCGGACCCTGGGTGAAGGTGATGATGTCGTCGCGGCCGTCGCCGTTGACGTCACCGAGCGCGGGAAACTCACCGGCGATGGAGAAGTAGTCGTGCCACTTGAGGCCGGGGCCGAAGCCGGTGCCGGTGGAGAGCGCCACGTACACGTCGGCGTTCGTGTCGTGAGTGAAGGCGATGATGTCGTCGCGCCCGTCGCCGTTGACGTCGCCGACCGCGGCGACCTCCGCCCCTGGTGCGAACCAGTCGTGCCACTTTCCACCGCCGCCGAACGAGGTGCCGGTGGAGAGGGCCACGTACACGTCGGCGAGGGTGCCGTGGGTGAAGGCGACGATGTCGTCCTTGCCGTCGCCGTTGACGTCGCCGCTGAGCAGGGTCTCGCCGTTGAGGCCGAAGAAGTCGTTCCACTTGACGGAGGTGCCGGCGAAGGCGCTGCCGGTGGAGGTGGCCACGTAGACGTCGTTGAGGCTGCCCTGGGTGAAGCTGACGACGTCGTCCCGGCCGTCACCAGTGAAGTCCGTCGATGACCCCGCCAGGTACCGGCCTCCCGAACTGCCGGCGTTGACCAGGGAGATGTAGTAGTTCCAGTTCCAGTTCGGGCCGGGATCGGTGTGGTCGTTGCCGGGCATCTCGTTGTGCCCCTTGATCGCCGCACGGGTCTTCGGCAGCCCGTACTTGTCGCAGAGGTAGCGGGTCAGTGCGGCGGACGACCGATACATGGCGTCGGTGAACCAGGCGGGATTGTCCACGAACCCCTCATGCTCGATGCCCACGGCGTACGGATTGGCCGAGCGTGCGTGGTAGGCGGTGTCTCCCTCGCGGACCATCTGGGTGATCTCACCGTTGCTCGATTTCACCACGTAGTGCGCGCTCACCCCCGCCGAGGGGTTCTGGAACCAGCTCACCGTGCCGGCGTATGACCCCTGGGTCACGTGCACCACCACCGTCGTTATCCGCGACGATCGGCCGGCCTGGTAGTTCCCGCTGTAGGCGGACACCCAGCGGGCCGGCGCGTACTCCGGCACCGCAGCCGCAACGTTCGCACCGGCGGCGCCCGCGGCGGTGACTCCCGCGTAGCGGCCGAGTTCGGGTTGGAGTCGTTGCGGCGCGACCCGTACGGAGCGGGCTGCGATACCGGTACGCAGCAGGTCATAGACGTGGTCGGCGTAGAGCCTCGCCGTCGACTCGTTGACGGCGGCGCTGTAGCGCGCCACGACCGGATACCAGGCGGAGAGCCGGCCGCGTGCGCCGCTCGTCAGTCCCTCGTTGTCGGCCAGGTCGCGGAGCACCGCGGCACCGCCCCGAACGTTGGCCGAGGTGACCGAGCGCAGATGGCCGATCGTTTCGCCGGTGAGCGTGGCGGCGCGCTCCAGGCTGTGCTGGTCGGGGTTGCTGACCAGGTGCATGACCCCGTAACCATTGGCCTGGCTGGGTAGGCCGCCGTGCCCGTCCAACCTCGACTCGCCGTAGGCCACGGCGACCAGCAGGTCCCGAGGTACGTCGAACTCGACGGCTGCCCGGGCGAAGGCCGACGTGAGCGCATCGGGTGCAGCGGCCGCCGGTGCGGCCGTGACCTGGCCGACGAGCGCCACCGCTAGCAG
Organism: Micromonospora sp. NPDC005291; assembly: GCF_040607415.1. Classification (NCBI taxonomy): domain Bacteria; kingdom Bacillati; phylum Actinomycetota; class Actinomycetes; order Micromonosporales; family Micromonosporaceae; genus Micromonospora; species Micromonospora sp. NPDC005291. Next base: position 285,507 of record NZ_JBEXGR010000002.1, on the reverse strand, counting down.
GAGGGCGCGGGCGCGCCACGAGGGCCGGGTCAGTCGCATCGGGGCCTCCAGTTCGCGGTCACAGCGTCGTCTCGCCGTTGAGACCGAAGAAGTCGTGCCACTTGATGGCGCTGAGGAAGTCGGTGCCGGTGGAGAGCCCGACGTGGATGTCGTTGGTGGCACCCTTGGTGAAGACGATGATGTCGTCCCTGCCGTCGCCGTTGACGTCACCGAGGTAGGGGAACTCGCCGGCCAGGCAGAAGAAGTCGTTCCACTTCACCGTCGTTCCGGCGAAGCCCGTGCCCGTCGAGACGGCGGCGTAGACGTCGGCGTCGGCGTTGCAGGTGAAGGTGACGATGTCGTCCTTACCGTCGCCGTTGATGTCCCCGACGCGGGGCTGCTCGGCGCCGACGGCGAACAGGTCGTGCCACTTCTGCGCCGCACCGAACCCACTGCCACTCGACAACGCGACGATCACGTCGGCGGCGCTGGCCGGGCCCTGGGTGAAGGTGATGATGTCGTCGCGGCCGTCGCCGTTGACGTCGCCGACCGTGCCGATCTCGGCGCCCGGTGCGAACCAGTCGTGCCACTTCTGGCCGCCGCCGAACGAGGTGCCGGTGGACAGCGCGACGTACACGTCACCGGTGTTGCTGTGGGCGAAGGTGACGACGTCATCCCTACCGTCGCCGTTGACGTCGCCGGTGGAGGCGGTCTCTCCACCGATGGAGAAGAATTCGTTCCATTTCACCGACGTGCCGCTGAAGGAACTACCGGTGGAGGTGCCCACGTAGACGTCGGCGAGGGCGTTCTGGGTGAAGGGAGCGTCGTCGCGGCGGTGCCGAGGGCGACCAGCAGGGCCAGGAGAGTACGTCTCACGATGCTCCTCGCGAGGTCGGGTGGTCAGCCTGGTGGCGTGGCGCAGCTGCCTCTGACACGGAAATCGATGCTGAAAGTGTCATCAGGGCGATGATTGCTGTCAATGCGTCATGAAAATTTCCTTCAATGCTTCGGTCAACGTAGGCAGGTATTGACGTCGGCGATCGTCGGGGGTTTACTCGCCCGCATCCGATGTCCAACCGTAGGGAAGGACGATCATGGGTATACGTCGTCGCTCGCTCCTCGGTCGCGCCGCCGCGATAGGTGCAGCCAGCGCGGTCGGTGCCTTCGGCACGGTCATGACAACCGCCGCTCCGGCCCAGGCGGCGGTGTGGAAGAAGCGGTTGACTGGCGCGGACCTCGACACCAACAGCCGCTGGCGGGTGGCCGGCACCGATCTGGGCATCCCCTACGTGCTGGAGAACGGGTCGATCGGCTACCTCTTCGGTGACACCTTCAACACACCGTGGCCCGAGGGCCCGCCGCTGCCGAACGACTGGCGGTCACCGGTCATGTTGCGTTCCGCCGTCCATCCCGGCCAGCCGGGTGGAGTGGTCTTCGACAGCGCGGCGCGGGTCGCTGGCAACGGACGTGCGCCGGAACTTATGCACAACGGTCGCCACGGCATCGGCATCGACGGTCTTGCGGAGGTGACCGTCATCCCCAACGACGGCATCAGCTTTCCGGAGACCGGTCGGCAGCTCATTTCCTACATGAGCATCGAGAACTGGAACTCCGCCGGCCCGGCAGGGCCGCAGTGGAAGTCCCGCTACGCGGGCCTGGCCTTCTCCGACAACGGCAACGACTTCATCCGTACTCCGCTCAAGTGGTGGAACAGCCCGGACAACAAGGACCCGTTCCAGATGTGGACCATGCAGCGGGACGGCGACTACGTCTACGTCTTCTCGGTACGGTCCGGACGGCAGGACGGCCCGATGATGCTGCGTCGCGTCCGGTGGGACCGGCTGTTCTACCCCGAGTCGTACGAGGGGTGGGGCTGGAACGGCACGAACTGGGGCTGGGGACGGCCCTGCACGCCCATCCTCACCGGACGCTTCGGTGAGCCGTCGGTGCGTCGCTTGAGCGATGGAACCTGGGTGATGTCATACCTGAACTGCCAGAACGGGTGCGTGGTCACCCGGACCGCACCCGGACCCGACCGCGTGTGGACTGCGGAGAAGGTCCAGGTGACGAGTTGGCAGGAGCCCGCACTCTACGGTGGGTTCATCCATCCCTGGTCGAGTCGCAACGCCGACGATCTGCACCTGATGATCTCGAAGTGGACTCGTACGCCAGATGGTCGCAGCACCGCCTACCACGTCAGCCAGTTTGTCGGCTCGGCGTGACGGGCTGACGCGGTTCACCATGGCCCTGAGCCGGGGTGTGAGTGGGTGGGGCAGGGGTAAGACAGAAACCACGACGGCCGCTGGCGGCGTACGTGGACCGAGAGGGATGTACTGCGATGATGCAGCCGACTGTGGATCCCGCCGCTGCGTTGGCTGAGTTGGGCCGGGTCAGACTCGACGAGATCAGCCTCGACGACATGCTGCTCCGGATCGCGGACCTTGCCAGCCGGAGCGTCCTCGGGACCAGGGAGGTGTCGGTCACTCTGGTCCGGGGCCGGGCCGGTTGGACCGCGGCGTTCACCGGCGACCTGGCCCGTGAGTTGGACGAGCGGCAGTACGAGCAGCACCGGGGTCCGTGCCTCGATGCCTCCGCCAGCGGTGACACGATCTCTGTACCGGACATGGCTGCCGAGCAGCGTTGGCCGGCATGGGCGGCGAGGGCTCGGGCGGCCGGGGTGGGAAGTTCCCTGTCGATCGGACTCCCGATCCAGGGGTCGGTGGTGGGTGCGCTCAACGTCTACGGCGACTCGGCGCACGCATTCAACCCGTCGTCGATCGCCAGCGCGGAGGGCTTCGCCGCGTACGCGGCAGTGGCACTGGCCAACGCGCACCTGTACGACAACGCCGCCACGCTGGCGGAGCAGATGCAGGAGGCAATGCGGAATCGGGCGGTGATCGAGCAGGCCAAGGGGATCATCATGGGTGACCGACGATGCTCGCCGGAGGAGGCCTTCGCGCTGCTGTCGAAGATCTCTCAGGACACCAACCGGAAGGTGCGCGAGGTCGCTGAGGCCCTTGTCGCCCAGGCAGTTCGGCGAACCCGGGTGTGAGTGTCTCGCAGGTGAACACTGCTCGGCCGAAGGGCCGCCCGCGTGCGGGCGGCCCTTCGGCAAGTCGCGCAGACGATGACGCCGATGCCCGACCGCCTCAGGTCAGCTGGCCGAGGGCTTCCGGATCGCGTCGCGTACCCGGTCGATGACCGCCAGCGCGGGACCGACGGCCAGGTTGCCCTTCGCCGACTGGGCGCTGGGATGTGGCCGAGTTGGCGCGGACGCTTCCGCCGCCCGCACGGCTGTGGCGAGGCTGCGCAGCCGGCCCACCGGGACGTGCTGGCGAAGCTGGGGGAATTCGTAGCGCTCCTCGTAACGGGCGTGGATGAGCACGGCGTCGCGCAGCAGGATGATGCCTGTGTCGAAGCCGTCGGCGTCCACGCCGCCGGCGATCAAGGTCTGCAGCGTCTCCTTCGCCTGCCGCTCCTCGTCGAGCCGGTCGTCGACCATGGCGTCACCACCCCCGCCAGGCAGCGTCCGAGCGAGTGGGTGGACAACCTCCTCCTCCGCGGTCTCATGCGCGGCGAGGAGTTTGACCAAATCGTCGAACGCGTCGCGGCGGGTATCGCCGGTGCTGCCGATGACCAGCAGGAAGAGTTGCTCGATCTGGGCGTGCTGGGCGAGCAGCAGGTCGACGACATCCTCCTCGGGCCCTGGCGTGTTCGGGGTGCCGGTGTCAGGCATGGCTTCCTCCCTCGGCGCGCAGCGCCTCGATCGGGTGCGGTCCCTCGGTCTCGATGCGGTACTCGTCGCCGAAGCGTTCCCGGTGCATGTCGATGACCTGCTCGCTGGGCGGCTTCTGGCCGTCGTGCAGCTGCTGCTGCATCCACTCGAAGCGCTCGTGCGCCTCGGTGACGTAGCCCTCACCGAGCTTGGTCGCGTCGATCTGGGTGGCCAGCAGGTGGCGCAGATAATCCTTGTTGGGCTCGAACGTCAGCGGCTCGGGCAACCCGGCGCTGCCGACGATTTCCTCGGGCTCTCGACCGTCGTGCCGGCGGAGCAGGTCGGCGGCCTGTTGGAGGTGGGCCAGCTCCATCTGCAGGTGCAGCTCCCAGACCGCCTTGATCCGAGGGTCGCTCTCCTGCTGCAGGAAGGAGTAGTAGAGCCAGCATTCGTTGTACTCGTGGGTGAGCAGCCGCTCCCACCAGTTCTCGCCCGGGTCCAGCAGCGACTCGTAGTGGGTGACGTGCTCCTGCTCGATCAGGCTGATCTCCTGGTAGAGCTGGCGCGCGATCGGTTCCATGTACTGCGGACCGACGTTCATGTAGTAGAACATCACCTGCTGCTCGGCTGAGAGGATCGTCAACGCGTGCAGCTTGGAGCGCGGGTCCACCGAGTTGCGGTCGTACGGGGTGCGGACCTCGTCGAACGGATGCCGGTGCTCCTGGACCGTCGGCCGGCCCGGCATGATCTCGGTGAGGCCGTCGACGATCTTCTCCGCCTTGCGTCGCTCGACCATCTCGTAGAGGTTGGCGTAGCGGTACAGGTGGTCGAAGTCCTCCAGCACGCCGAACTCGTACGCCTGCTTCAGGTAGGGGTCAGGTTCGTGCCGGGCCACCCAGGCGGTGAGGTCGACGGCCACCTGCTCGTAGCCGAGTGTCGTCTCGAGCACGCTGGCGACGCCGGGTAGCAGCCAGTTCACCACCCGCTGCTGCTGGCTCTCCACGTACCGGACGTAGGCGAGCTGCCGGCGGACCTCCTGGTCCGGGCAGTTCCGGGCGAACTGGTGCTGGAAGTTGATCGCCTCGACCTCGATGCCGTTCATGGTGATGATCCGGCACCGGGTGTACGGGTCGACCGCCTCCGGATCGATCGGCTCGACGTTCAGTTCACGCCAGTTGCGAATCTGGCTCTCAAGTGGGATCCCTTTGTGGTCCAGTGGATTGAACATGTTTCTCCTATGTTGGGGGATATAGGTCGTACCCGGCGCACTGCCGCTAACGGCCACGCCTGGTCTTTTGCCTCGCCTAGGTTTGAGCGAGCAGTGGCCGATGCGACTCCTGGGCACCGTGGGGGAGTCGCGGGACCGCGCCGGTGACCGGAGCGCCGACCGGTGTCGACGGCTCGGCAATTGCGAGGTGCCGCGTCACGCCAGCCACGCCGAGGACACGGCGAACGAACGGCGAGGGATCGCGAAGCGTCAGCCGGCCCCCGGCCCCGGCGGCCAGTCGGTTGGCCTTGAGTAGGGCGCTGACGCCGTGCGCGCCGAAGAAGCGGACCGCCGACAGGTCCACCGCGATCAGTGGCACGGGTGTCTGACAGAGGTATCCCACCAGCTCGGTGAGCAGATGGGCGTTGCTCATGTCGAGCTCGCCGGCAACGCTGATCACGCTGAGGGAGCCGTCGCGGCTCAACGCCAGGGACATGATCGGTTTGCTCAAGCCGGCCAGGTAATCGAGCTGAGGGTCGTGTCGCAGCGGCCGGGAAAGGGGACTCTGGTCGATCACATGCTGCTCCGCCCTCGATGAGGGTGGCCCGCTCGCCGCGTGCGTGCCGAGGCAGGGTGGACCACTGGAGGGCGCATGTCTTGACCCGATAAACACCCTACCCGGCGCAGACGGAGGTAAACGAGGCTGACCCGGGCCAACGCCCCGACTCATACGTCCGGTCCGCGTTCTGGCCGCTCCGCCCGGGTCGCCACTCGGACATCGGCCCCCTGTCGCGAGCCGCAGTACGCCGGGCATGAGCCGCGGAGTGGTTAGCTGTACGGATGATCACCCCAGTTTCCCTCGGTACGTGGCCGACACCGCTGGAGTCCGCGCCCCGGCTCGCCGCCCGGCTGGGGCTGGCCGAGTTCTGGTTCAAGCGCGACGACCTCAACGGCCTCGGCGGAGGCGGCAACAAGATCCGCAAGTTGCAGTACACCTGCGCCCAGGCGATCGCCGTCGGCGCCACGACCGTGATCACCTCGGGGGCGCCGCAGAGCAACCATGCGCGGCTCACCGCTGCCGCGGCCGCGCGGCTCGGCCTTGCCTGCGTGCTGGTGCTCGCCGGCCCGCCCGCGGAGAACCGGCGTGGCAACCTGCTCCTCGATGAGCTTGCCGGCGCGGAGATCGTCTGGGCCGGCGGCAGCCCGCTCGCCGAGGTGGTGGCGCTTGAGGCGGAGAGGCGATCGGCGTACGTCATCCCGTTCGGCGGCACCTCACCCGCATCGACCCAGGCTTATGTCGATTGCGGCCGGGAGTTGCGCGCCCAGGTGCCGGACATCGACGGGACCGAGGTCGTGGTGGCGCTCGGCTCGGGCGGAACGATGGCCGGGTTGGTGCGTGAGCTGGGCGCTGAGCGGGTGGTCGGCGTGGATACCGGGGCCTTGCCCGACCCTCGTGCGACCGTCGCCGGGCTGCTCATCGGCGAGGTCGAGCCGGGCGCACTGCGGATCGACGGCTCACAGGTGGGTGCGGGTTACCGCTCGCTGACCGACGCGGCGCGGGCGGCGCTGGAGACGACCGCCCGCGACGAGGGAGTCTTCCTGGATCCGACGTACACCGGCCGGGCGATGGCGGCGCTGCTGGCCGGCAGCTTCCCGCGCGGCGACAAGGTCGTCTTCCTGCACAGCGGCGGGCTGCCGGGGCTCTTCGGCCACCCCGAGCTCTAGGCCGGGGTATTCGCGGTGGCGGTCGCGGTGATTATTTCGTCGCGGCAGTCTGCAATCCGGCATCCGTGCCGCTGCGGCAACATCGTCACCCGCGCGTATGCGGCGGGTGCCGGTCAGGCGGCGTCTCGGTTCAGGTGGGCCAGGACGGCGAGTACGCGGCGGTTGGTGTCGGTGTGGTCGCGGATGTCGAGCTTGGCGAACAGAGATGTCGTGTATTTGCTGACTGCGCTGTCGCTGAGGAACAGCCGCTTGCCGATCGCCTGGTTGGACAGTCCTTCGGCCATCAGGCCGAGCACGGCGCGTTCGCGGTCGGTGAGCCGGTCGAGTCCGCGCTTGTCTGACCGGGACGACAGCAGTTTGGCGATGACAGCGGGATCCATGGCGGTTCCGCCACCGGCGACGCGTTCGAGCGCGTCGATGAACTGGTCGGCTTCGAACACGCTTTCCTTGAGCAGGTAGCCGACCCCGCCGCTCCCGTCGGCGAGCAGCTCGCGGGCGTAGAGCTGCTCGACGTGCTGCGACAGGATGAGCACGGGCAGCCCGGGGATCTCGGCGCGGGCGGCCAAAGCCGCGCGCAGGCCCTCATCTGACTGGGTCGGGGGCATGCGAACGTCGATGACGGACACGTGTGGGCGCCACTGTCGCAGTGCGTCGAGGGTCTGCGGGCCGGTGGTGGCGGTCGCGACGACCTGATGCCCGCACGCCTCGATGAGCTGGACGATTCCGTTGCGCAGCAGGTAGAGGTCCTCGGCTACCAGGACGCGCATGGCACCACCATCGTCACACGGGTCGGTCCGCCGACCGGACTGTCGAGTTCCAGGGTGCCGTCGAAGACCGCCAGGCGGCGGCGCAGCCCTTCCAGGCCACCACCGTCGCGTGCGCCGGCCCCACCGTGGCCGTCGTCGGTGACCTCGACGACGATGCCGGCCCCGCGACGGGCGACAGACACTCGGGCGGTGCCGGCCCCGGAGTGCCGGACGGCGTTGGTGAGCATCTCGGAAACCCCGAAGTAGACAGCGGCTTCGACGGGCGGGTCCATCCGCAGCGGGCTGTCGGCGTCGACGGTGACCTCGAGCGGGCAGTCGAGGGCGAGCGCGCGCACGGCGTCGACGAGCCCGCGCTCGGTCAACACCGGCGGGCTGATGCCCTGGACCAGCTCACGCAGTTCCGAAAGCGATGCGGCGGCGCCCGCCCGCGCCTGGCGCATCAGCTCCTTGGCCTGCCCGGGATTGCTGTCCATGAGCTTTTCCGCGGTGGCCAATGACAATCCCAGCCCAACCAGGCGCGCCTGTGCGCCGTCGTGCAGGTCGCGTTCAATCCGGCGGATCTCGGCGGCCTGTGCGATCGTGACGTCAGCCCGCTGGGTGGAAAGCTCCTGCACCCGATCGGCGAGCTTCATCGACTGCGACGGGCCGAGGAGTCGTACGGCCATCGGTCGGAGCGCTTTCCACGCGCTGGATGCCGTCGCTAGCGTCGTGGCCACTCCCAGCGCTGCCATGGCGTACCCGATGAACGTCGACCGCATCAGCCCGACGACAACCGCCGCCAGGCCGAGTAGCGGCACCGTCGCGGCCACCCCGGCTGTGACCGGGGCGATCAGCGCGAACCGCACCTCGCGCCAGGTTGCCGGGTCCTGCCACCGGACCCGCAGCTCTTGCTCCTGGCGGGCTTGCCGGCTGCTGCGCGCGTAGGTGAAGCCGTTCCACCAGTAGCCGTTGGCCATCTGCACGATCGGCGGCGCCGGGCGGTGCCCGGCCGGGATGACCACGCCCGACCACTGTGCGACCAGTGAGCGGACCCAGCGGCAGACCGGGCCGGACAATCCGACCGTGCCCACGATCGCCAACGTGAGCGGCGCGAACCACGTCCACGGGTTGCGCCACCAGATCATGACCGCGATCGCTGCCGCCCACATCGCCGGAACCAGCCCGGTGACCGCGACCACCGTGCAGGACCGCCCGAACCCTCGTACTCGTTGCATGATCCAAGGCTGTCACGATCATGATTCACTCGGGAGTGGGTCTAGACCCACCGTTACGTGGGCCTGGACGCATACCGGTCAGAGCTCGCGCTTCCTAGCGTCGTCGCATGGATTTCATGAGTCTTCTCCGCCCCGCCCGAACCCTCATCGTCGCCCTGCAGACGATCTGTGCGGTGGTGCTCGCCGCCGCCGCGGTGCCGATCAACGGATCGCGACTGCGCGCAGCGTTCACCCGCTGACCCGCACGATGGCTACGACCACCCCGAGCTCTAGCGGTTCATTCGGGCCAGGCGGACTCCTCGATGACCCGGACGAAGTCGATGTGGTGGTAACCCGGCACCCGGTGCTCCAGGACGTCACCGTTGACGGTCCCGAAGGTGGTGTCCGGCCGGTGCCGGAAGCCATCGGCGAAGGCGTCGACGATGGCTCGCTTGAAGTTCGGCCGAGGATGCGCCGCGGTCACCGCCGCGATGTCAACGGGCGACAATTCGTGGTAGCCAATGCCGAGCACGTCGGTCTCGACGCCTGCGGTGACGAGGGCGACCTCGGGCTCCAGCCGGTACGGAACCTCGGGCGTGGTGTGCAGCGCGATTCCTTCCCACACGAGCCGCGCCTCGTGCTCGCCGATGCCGTTCGACCGGAGGAAACGGCGAGCCTCGTCCGCGCCGTCGAGCTCGAAGCGCTGATCGTCGCGGCGGTAGCGTGCGGTCAGCCCCAGGTCGTGGAACATCGCCCCCACGTAGAGCAGCTCAGGATCGGCCTTGAGGCCGAGCCGCCGACCCTGGAGCGAGCCGAAGACGAAGACCCGCCGAGAGTGATGGAACAGCAGGTCGTCGGTGGCCTGGCGGACAAGCTCGGTGGCGTCGTTGGCGAGCTGCGAGTCGGGGATCCCGATGCCGGCGATCGTCTGGCTCATGGATGTCCTGTCGGTCCGGGAGCCCCGGGTCGGGCTCCGATGCGTCAAGCGTCACCGAGCGGACTGTCCGGCGCCCTGTCCCATCTGCCATGCTTCCCTCGGATCGGGACATCACGGAGGGGGTTGGCGCTGTGGGAAGCGGGGCGGCAGAGGCACACCGGGTCACAGCCCTCGTCTTCGACGGGATGAAGCTCCTGGACCTGGTCGGGCCGTTCGAGGTCTTCGCGGAGGCCGCCAAGTTCGGCGCACGGTACGAGCTGGAGGTGCGCTCCACCGATGGTGCCGCCGTCCGCGCCTCGACGGGTATGCGCGTCGCCGTGGATGGCGCCGTCGACTCGGCGGCCGACGTCGGGACCGCCCTCGTGGTTGGCGGCGACGTCCTGCCGGTGAGCCCGATCAGCCCGGAACTCACCGCCGCAGCGGCGGCGCTGTCACACCGCGCCGCTCGTACCGCCTCGGTCTGCACCGGCGCGTTCCTCCTGGCTGGCGCCGGCCTGCTCGACGGCAGGCGGGCGACGACGCACTGGCGGCACGCCCGGATGCTGGCTGCCGCGTTTCCGCGGGTACGGGTGGAGCCCGACGCCATCTTCGTGCAGGACGGGACGATCTTCACGTCCGCCGGCGTGTCCGCGGGCATCGACCTCGCGCTGGCCCTCGTGGAGCGCGACCACGGCGAGGAGATCGCCCGTTCGGTCGCTCAGTCGCTCGTCGTGTTCCTGCAGCGACCCGGCGGCCAGTCGCAGTTCTCTCCCTCGCTGGCCCTGCCCCGACCCCGCACTCCCGTGCTGCGGCAGGTGACCGACGCGGTGGCAGCTGACCCGGCCGACGACCACTCGGTGACCGCCCTCGCCGCCCGGGCGCATGTCAGCCCGCGTCACCTCTCCCGGATGTTCCGGCAGGAACTCGGCAGCAGCCCCAGCAAGTACGTGGAAGGCGTGCGGATTGACGCCGCCATCCGTCTGTTGCACGCGGGTCAGTCGGTCACCGCCTGCGCCCAACAGGTCGGCATTGGCAGCCCGGAGACACTGCGTCGGATGTTTCTCGCCCGGGTGGGGGTGTCGCCACGCGCCTACCAGCAGCGGTTTCGTGCAACGACGCGTGACCCGGCGCCGATGATGGACGACGAGGACGCCACCGAACCGTGACTCGGACGGTTGCGCGGCGGTGCCCTTCGGCGAGGGGCTCACCGAAGGGCAGCCGCAGGCGGATCAGGCGCTGGCGAAGTGCTCGCGGTGATCGCGGACGAACTCGGCGAAACTCCGCGGCTGCCTGCCGACGATTCGGGCGACATGATCATTGGTGAAGTCGCCCCACCCGGAGCCGTAGGCGACCCGGTACTCGGCGAGAACCTCGGCCGACCACTGGTCGAGGCCCGCCTGGAGCAGGCCCTCGCGTGCCTGTTCAGGGCTCTGCGGTACGTACCGCACCGGCTGCCCGAGCGTACGGGCGATCTCGTCAGCCGCCTGGTCGAGCGTGATGCTCTCCGGGCCGGTCGGTGTGTAGATCATGCCCTTGTGCTGCTCAGGCGCGGAGAGGATCGCTGCCCGGCGAACTGGCTAGGTTGGCCGGACGCAACAAGCAGACGATGGGCGCGATCCTCGACGAGTTGGAGCGGCTGGGCTACGTCCGCCGCGCGCCCGACCCTGCCGACCGTCGGGCAAAGCTGATCATGCCGACGGATCGGGGCCTCAGATTCATGGAGGTCTCCGACGGCGTCGTGAACCTGATCGAGCAGAAACTCTCCGACACGCTCGGTCCCGACCTCTACCGGGATTTCCGGACCGCGCTGGGTCGTGGCGTGGCGAGCCTCCCGGCAACCGGCCACGACACCGAGGGCTGACACGGCGTCGCCCGCGCTGGTTGCCCTGATCGGGGGTACGCGGTGCCACGAGGACGCCGTCGGGCTGATGCCCCGGGAAGCCGGCGCCGGGCAAGGGCGCGACCAGTAGCGTGCTGAGTGAGGCCGCGTCGCAGGCAGCGCTCGGGGCCGTCGCGGCACGCCGGCCGGAGAATTCAGGTGTACGCCAGGCAAGCGCATGAACCGCACGCGAGCCAGGGGAGGCCCCGATGAGCCCGAAGAGTGCCCAGGGCGACGCGAGTGGGATGTCGCGCGTCGAGAGCCTCGACCTGAAACTCGAGGTGATCGTCGTCCCCGTTGCGGACGTCGACCGCGCGAAGGAGTTCTACGTACGCCTCGGGTGGCGGCTCGACCAGACACCGCCCGGCGTGGTCCAGTTGACGCCGCACGGCTCCGGGTGTTCCGTGCAGTTCGGCCCGAAACTCACGTCCGCGGCACCCGGTTCGGCCACGGCGTACCTGATCGTCTCTGATATCGAGATGGCCCGGAATGCCCTGGTCTCTGCTGGTGTCGACGTCGGTGACATCTTCCACGTCAGCCCGGAGGGCCCGGTCGACGGGCCGGACCCCGAGCGGCGCAGCTACTTCTCGCGCGCCACGTTTCGCGACCCGGACGGCAACACCTGGCTGATGCAGGAGATCACGACCCGGCTTCCCGGGCGCGTCGAGGGCGGGCTGACGTCGTTCGGCTCCGCCAGCGACGTGGCGAGCGCGCTGCGGCGCGCGGCCGCCGCCCACGGCGAGCACGAAGAGCGCACCGGCGAGCGGGACGAGAACTGGCCCGACTGGTACGCGGCGTACATGGTGAGCGAGCAGTCGGGGGCCACGCCGCCTGAGTGAGCCGCGACCGGCTTGTTCGCCTGGGTGGCGGCGAGCGTGGTCAGCGCAGCCCGCGGATGAGGTTGTCGACCAGCGTGCGGGCGAAGTCCTCGGTGAGCGGCAGGTCGGGGACGAGGAGCCGGTGGTAGCAGGCTCCCCAGAGCTGGTCGACGACGGATTCGGGGTCGATGTCGGCGCGGAGCTGCCCGCGGGTCACCGCTCTGGTGAGGGCTTCGACGGCGAGGGCTCGGCGGGGGCCGGAGTAGCGCTGCCGGTAGGCCGTGGCCAACTCGGGGTCGGTTTGTGCCTGCGCGATGAGTTGGCTGATCACCCGCCCGGCGGAGGTGTCCCGCATGAGGTGGACGAAGGCGACGAGCTGGTTGGTCAGGTCGGCGACGATGTCGGCGGTGTCGGTGAAGGCCAGCGTGGGTGCGACGACGGTGAAGTAGCCGTCCAGGGCGAGTGCCCCCTTGGAGGGCCACCACTTGTAGATCGTCATCCGGCTGGCCCCGGCAAGGGCTGCGACCTTCTCGATGGTGAATCCGGCCATGCCCTCCGCCAGCAGGAGGTTGCCGGCGGCCGTGAGGATCTCGGCCCGTACCTGGTCGGCGGGCCGGCGGCCGCGACCCCGGCGGGGTGGCGTGTTGGCGTCCGGCGTGAGCTGGGCCACGGGTCCTCCCGGTTATATGGACAGAGTGTCTCCACGGTGGTTATATGGACACAGCGTACACAGCGATGCCACGCGATCCACCGCAGTGACGACCGAAGGAGACGAGTGACATGACGGGTCTACGACGGCGACGGTTGGGTGCCTCCGGGCCGGAGGTGTCGATGATCGGGCTCGGCGCGATGGGCATGTCGGACCTGTACGGGCCGGCGGACGAGGCCGAGAGCGTCGCGACGCTGCACGCGGCCATCGACGCCGGCGTGAACCTGATCGACACCGCGGACTTCTACGGGTCGGGTCACAACGAGATGCTGATCGGTAGGGTGCTGCGGGAGCGTCGTCGGGAAGAGGTCGTCGTCAGCGTGAAGTTTGGCTCCCGCCGAACGCCGGACGGCGGCTTCCAGGCGGCACCGTACGACGTGTCGGCGGTGGCGGTGAAGGACCGGCTGGCGTATTCGCTGCGCCGGTTGGGCACCGACTACATCGACATCTACCGGCCATCGCGGCTCAACCCGCAGGTGCCGGTGGAGGAGACCGTGGGCGCAATGCTCGAGATGCAGCAGGCCGGCTACATCCGGCACATCGGGCTCTCCGAGGTGAGCGCGGACACCATCCGTCGGGCAGCGGCGGTGGCACCGATCAGTGACGTGCAGATCGAGTACTCGCTGCTGTCCCGTGGCCCGGAGGCCACGATTCTGCCGGCGTTGCGAGAGCTGGGCATCGGGTTGACCGCCTACGGGGTGCTGTCGCGAGGGCTGCTGACCGGGCACTGGTCGGCCGACCGTGAGTTGACCGGCACGGACTTCCGGGCGAACAGCCCGCGGTTCCAGGGGGAGCACCTGACCGCGAACCTGCGCCTCGTGGACGCGCTCGGCCGGGTCGCGCAGCGGCTGGGGGCGACCACGAGCCAGGTGGCGATCGCCTGGGTGGCGGCGCAGGGCGAGCAGATCGTGCCGCTGGTCGGCGCGCGGCGGCGGGATCGGCTGACCGAGTCACTGGCCGCGGTCGACCTGGTGCTGGACCGGGCGGCACTGGACGAGATCGAGCGGGCCGTGCCGGCCGGTGCCGCCTCCGGGCAGCGGTACGCGACGACGATGATGGCTGTCCTCGACAGCGAGAAGTGACCCCCGGCTGGCTGGGAGGTCAGGTGGCCATCAGCCGCTGGTCGCCCTGTACCGGTCCCAGGCCCGCACCAACTGCATCCGATTGTGGATCCCCAGCTTCTGATAGACCGATCGGAGCTGGGTGTCCACAGTGTGGAAGGACACGAAGAGGTTCCCGGCCGCCTCCTTCTTCGTAGCGCCCGCGGCGAGCATTTCTGCCACCCGTTCCTCGGCGGGGGTGAGCGCGTCGATGCCCGAGCGGAGTGGCTCGTCGGTCGACGGCCGGTGGTGTGGGGTGGCAGCGAGATCGACGCATCGCCTGTCGGCCAGCGCCTGGTCGCCGGGGGCGCCGATCCGGGCGTAGAGGGCAGCCGCCTCGTGCGCGGCATCCCACGCCTCCGCAGGCCGTAGCCCAGAGCTGTTCGCGAGGTCGAGCAACGCGTCGGCCAGAGCCGGCCACGCGGCGGTGGTGCGCAGTCCGTCGACGGCCGATCGGAGTGCGTCCGGGTCGCGGTCGAGCAGCCCTCTGGTCTGGTCGGTCAGTGCGTGCCAGAGCGGGACCGGGGTGCGCGTGGCCACCAGCGCGACCAGCTCGATGACTCGGCGAGCGGCCCGGGTGTCGCCAGCGGCCACCGCCGCGCGCACCAGTCGGGGGCCGAACTGTGGCACAGGCAGGAGTGACCGGACCGATCGGTGCAGGTCAGTCACGACTGCGGTGAGCAGCCCCGCCGGCTCGCTGAGGGCAGGGTCGCGGACTGCGACACAGAAGGCAGGCGTCCACATCGTACTGTCCGGCCATCGTCCTTCCGTGAGACAACTGCGGAGGACGGCGCGCGCGGCGTCGTGTTCGCCACGGCGGTAGTGAACCTCGGCGATCACCGCGACCAGCAGGGCGCGCACCTCCTGGCTGATGTCCGCCGAGCCCGAGTTGAGCGTCGTGACAGCCAGCGCGGCCGCCTCGGGCAGCTCTCCCACCGCGACCATGCGCAGGCAGTCCAGGGCGGTCAGCCTGCTGCTCACCGGCGTGCCGGGCGACGCCGTGTCATCGAACGCCTGGCGGGTCGCGGTCCGGGCGTCCTGGTGCCGGCCCAGGCCGAGCTGCACCAGGATTCGTTCGGCCCGGATCGACGTGGCGTCCCGTCGTGCCGCCCAGGTGTCGGGATCCAGTGCCGCCAACACGGCGTGGGCACCCGGTAGGTCCCCGTGCGACAGCGAGCGAGCGGCCCGGCCGAGGGCGAGATGGCGAGCGGACGACTGGTCACCCGATGCGGCGTGGGCGGTGCCCGCGTCGCGGAGCAGGGCGTCGGCGTCCGGATGTCCCACGCGGGCTGCGACGGTGGCGATCATGGCGAGCAGAGTACTTCGGCTCCGAGTGTCCAGTCGTTGGCTCAGCGCCTCGCGCAAGCCGGCGAGGACGACCGACGGCTGTTCCCGTGCCGCGATCTGCGCCAGGCGACCGAGTAGGTGGGGAACCGTTACGGCGTTGGGTGATTCGGACAATGGCGTTCTCCCCGGTGGTTACCCGGCGCGTCGAAGTACCGTCCTGAGATCGAGCCTAACCACGGCGGCAGGGGCCAGCGACCAGATCGACGAACCGACAGGATGCGGCCCAGCGGTTGCTGGTGCCCACCTGCCGTCGTTTGCGCTGAATGGCCCAGGGCGTCCGGGATCTGACGTGCCGCAATGGCGCGATCACGTGATGCGACGTCAAGGCCTCGCCCCGCAACATCGAATGCATGGCCCACTCGACGCCGTCGCCCTTTGATCGTTGGCTGCTGAGCAGTGCGACACGCCGGCCCGACTGTTGTTCAGCAACCAACGATCAAGGGCGGCTCCCGGGCCGGACCAGGCTTCCCGGTGTGTACCGGCTCCGGGCCGTACTGCTGGTGTTCGTTCTGTTCGCCAGCACCGGCGCGGGTGGAGACGCCCCGGCGTGGACCCGCGTCGTGCTGGCGGTGATCGCGGTGGCGATTCCCGCCGCGATCGCGGTGCACTACGGCCGGCCTGCGGTGCGCACCCTGCTGGGGCTGCCGTCCCGGCTGCGACCACGAGGCGGATCCGTTCCCACGCCCCATCCGATCCAGCCGGAGTGAGGAGACAGCGATCATGGCGAACAGCGATCCTGAGCCGCGACGCGGCGACCAGGGTGGCCCGCCCTTCGCGGGCCGTAACGTCGAGGTCGAGCGACAGAACCTCGACCTGTTGGTGCCGCCAACGACCGACAGCCGGCTGGTGCCCAACCTCAAGTTCTCGTTCTCCCAGGCGCACACCCGTGTGGAGAAGGGCGGCTGGACCCGGGAGGTCACCGCCCGCGATCTACCGATCGCCAGCCAGATGTCCGGCGTCCAGTTCGGCCTGGAACCGGGCGCGTACCGGGAGATCCACTGGCATCAACAGTCGGAGTGGGCGTACATGCTCAGCGGCAGTTGCCGGATCAGCGCAGTCGACCACGAGGGACGCAACTTCATCGAGGACGTCAAAGCGGGCGATCTGTGGTTCTTTCCGCAGGGCGTGCCGCACAACATCCAGGCGCTGGCCGACGGCGCCCAGTTCCTGCTGGTCTTTGACGACGGCGCCTTCTCGGAGAACAACACGTTCCTGCTCAGCGACTTCTTCGCACACACGCCTCGGCACGTCCTGGCGAAGAACTTCGGCTGGACGATGGAACAGATGGAGAACCTGCCCGAGCGGGAGAAGTACATCTTCCAGGGCGATGTCCCACCGCCCCTGCAACAGGATCGGGTGATCAGCCCTACCGGCGACATCCCGCGGAGCTTCAAACACCGGATGATCGCGCAGACCCCGCAGCGTTTCCGCGGTGGAACGGTCCGGATCACCGACTCGACCAACTTCGCCGCGTCCGTGACCACCGCCGCCGCCCTCGTCGAGGTCGAGCCCGGAGGAATGCGCGAGTTGCACTGGCACCCCACCACCGACGAGTGGCAGTACTACATCTCCGGCACCGGCCGGATGGGCGTCTTCGCGGCTCAGGCCGCCGCTCGGACGTTCGACTTCCAGGCCGGCGACGTCGGCTACGTCCCCTTCGCGTACGGCCACTACATCGAGAACACCGGCGACGAGCCGCTGGTGTTCCTGGAGATGTTCCGGCATCCCCGGTTCGAGGACATCTCGGTGATGCAGTGGATGGCCAACACGCCCCACGAGATCATCGCGGACACGATCAACGTGCAGAAGTCGATCGTCGACGAGTTGCCGACCACGAAACAGACCGTGGTCTAAGGTCCCGGCCGTCTCCGTGACGCCTCGATGACGGAAAGTCGTTCGCGGCGGCGGCAGGCCGTGGCAGGACCGCGACCACCGTCCCCGATGGTGGTGACGGTCGGGGCCGACCGGCTAGGGTGCCGGGGTGTTCCGCGCCGTCGTGTTGATCGCTGCTGTGGTGCTCGTCTCGGATCAGCTCACGAAGTACTGGGCCGAATCCGCGTTGTCCGACGGGCAGACCATTCCCATCGTCGGCGATCTGCTGCAACTGCGGCTCGTGTACAACCCGGGTGCCGCTTTCTCGATCGGCTCCGGGTACACCTGGATTTTTGGGGTCTTCGCGGCTGCGGCGGTGGTCGCGGTGACGGTCGTGGCGTGGCGGGTCACGTCGCGTCCCTGGGCGGTGGCGTTGGGGTTGGTGCTCGGCGGCGCGGCGACGCATCTGCTGGACCGCCTCTTTCGCGAACCGGGGTTCGCCCGCGGCCACGTGGTGGACTTCATCGACTATGCCGGATTCTTCGTCGGCAACGTCGCTGACATCGCACTGGTCGTCGGCGTGGGTGTGGTCATGCTGCTCAACGTGCGTGGCATTCCACTCAGGGAGACGGCCACGCCGGGCGAGGCTCGCAGTGATGAGCAGGTGTTGCCGAGTTCCTGAGGCGGACCGAAGCCTGTGTTGAAGTCGGCCACCGCCACTCGTTGATGGCGGCGACTCGCCGAACGGTCACTTCAGGTCGGGCACACCGCCCCTCGACGCAGGCCTTAGCATCGCCGGCATGGCAACGAGGCTCGTTCAGATCAACATGAAGGCTCGGGACGACTCCACGCTGGGCGGGTTTTGGGCGGAGGCGCTCGGCTGGGCAGTCTCCAGCGAGGGACCCGGCGTGACCAACCTCGAACCCGAGGGCTTCGTCTACCCCGACCCCGTCGCCGTCTGCCTCGACCTCATCGCCTCCCCGGAACCCAAGACGGTGAAGAACCGCGTGCACGTCGACCTCGCCACCACCTCGGCGGCCCATCAGGCGGAGTTGGTCACGCGCCTGGTGGATCTCGGCGCAACACCCGCCGACGTGGGCCAGGGCGACGTCGCATGGACGGTCATGGCCGATCCGGAGGGCAACGAGTTCTGTGTGCTGGACTGGCGCGACCCGATCCGAGACACCGGACCGATCGCCGCGGTGGTGGTCGACTGCGCGGATCCGCGCGCCATGGCCCGCTTCTGGGGCGAGGCCATGGACTGGACCGTGCACCAGGTGACCGACCACAACGCGGTACTGCGCTCCGCCAAGGGCGTCGGCCCATATCTGCAGTTCCTCCGCACACCCGACGTGAAGACCGTGTGGAACCGCGTCCATCTCGACGTCCGCCCATACCCAGGTGGCGATCCAGAGGTCGAGGCCGCCAGATTGCTGACTCTCGGCGCCACCGCCGTCGACCTGGGCCAGAACGACGTCCCGTGGACGGTCCTCGCCGACCCGGAAGGCAATGAGTTCTGCCTCCTCGCCCCAGCCTGACCCAACCCTCTACGGCCGCCGGCCCGGACTTCGCGCCGTGCCCCAGGCTGCTTGTCAGCGTCCCGTGGGACTGTCGTCGAGACCGACCAGGACGACTTCCAGCCTGCGAGGGCCGTGCACCCCCTCGACCCGGTTGAGCTCGATGTCGCTGGTCGCGGACGGGCCCGAGATCCAGGTCTGTGGCGCGCGCGGGTCCAGACGGGTCAGTGCCTCCGGCAGCAGTCCGACGACCTGGTCGGCGCGTACGACGCAGATGTGCCGGTCGGGCACCAGCGTGAGCGCCCGCCGCCCCTGGGCGGGGCCGGCGTCGAGGATGATGGTGCCGGTGTCGGCGACCGCCACCGCACAGCCGGTCAGGACCGCGTCCAAGCCGTCCAGGTCGGCCGGTGACAGCGGGGGAGCATCGCGGTGAACCTGCCCGGCGTAGCCGGTTAGCCAAGGGGTGGGGATGTCGGTGGGAACGGCGAGCCGGTCGACCTCGGCCAACAGTCCGGGCAGGCTGTCGATGCCCCGGTGGACGACCGCCCGGTAGTCCTCCAACCGGTCGATGAGGATCTCGACCAGGTTGGCACGATCGTCGACCCGGCGGTACCGGCGGGGCACCTCCACCGGCGGCGGGCTGTCGGCCAGGGCCGTCCGGAGCCGTGCCAGGATCTCGTCGCGTGCGGTCACTGCTTGTCCCACCATTCCCGGAAGGTCTGAGGCGCGGGCAGCGGCAGGTCCCGCGACCGGGTCCAGGCCGAGGCGGGCCAGGGCAGCCTGCGCAGCGTACGAGAGCCGGTGCGCCGTTCGCGGTACGCCCCGAGAGGGCCGGCGCCGCCCCGGGCCAGGCGTAGGGCGGCAGCCCACCGTCGGGGGCTGCGCATGACCCACGCCAGGACGCGCATGGTGGCCCGTTCAGCCAGCGGATGCGGTGCCTGCTGGCGGAGGTGGACCAGGATCTCCGGGATGTTGATCTTTACCGGGCACACGTCGTAGCAAGCGCCGCAGAGGGTCGACGCGAACGGCAGCGACGCGTTGTCGGCCACGCCGGTCAGCTGGGGCGACAGGATCGCGCCGATCGGCCCCGGATACACCGAGCCGTACGCGTGCCCGCCGGCCCGCTCGTACACCGGGCAGACGTTGAGGCACGCGGAGCAGCGGATACAGGACAGCGCCGGCCGCCCGACCGGGTCGGCGAGCACCGCGGACCGGCCGTTGTCGACCAGCACGACGTGCACGTCCTGAGGGCCGTCACCGGGGGTGACGCCGGTCCACATCGAGGTGTACGGGTTCATCCGCTCGCCGGTCGAGGAGCGCGGCAGCAGTTGCAGGAAGACCTCCAGGTCGCTGAATGTCGGCAGCAGCTTCTCGACGCCGACGACGCTGATCAGCGTCTCCGGGAGGGTCAGGCACATTCGCCCGTTGCCTTCGGACTCCACGACCACCAGCGTGCCGGTGTCGGCGATGGCGAAGTTGGCGCCGGAGACGGCGACCCGGGCCGAGAGGAACCGTCGTCGCAGGTGGGCGCGGGCCGCCTCGGCCAGTGCCGCCGGCTCGTCGCTGAGGTCGGCCGGCACGTCGGGCATTCGACGCTGGAAGATCTCCCGGATCTGTGCCCGGTTGTAGTGGATCGCCGGCACCAGGATGTGCGAGGGAGTGTCCTCGCCGAGCTGCACGATCAGCTCGGCGAGGTCGGTCTCGTACGCGGCGATCCCGGCCGCCTCAAGGGCCTCGTTGAGCTCGATCTCCTGGGTTGCCATCGACTTGACCTTCACGACCTCGTCGGCCCCGGCTGCCCGGGTCAACGCGATCACGATCCGGCAGGCCTCGGCGGCGTCGCGGGCCCAGTGCACGGTGGCGCCGGCAGCGGTGGCGGACGCCTCGAACTGCTCCAGCAGCTCCGGTAACCGGCGTTGGACGTCCGCCTTGATCGCGGAGCCGGTGTCCCGGAGGGATTCCCAGTCGGGGACCTCGTCGACGACTCGGGCGCGCTTGCCGCGGATGGTGCGGGTGGCCCGGTGCAGGTTGGCCCGCAGCTGCGTGTCGGCGACGGCCGACGCGGCTGCGGTGGGAAAGGGCAGTGGTGTGCGGATCCGCCCGCCTCCGGTGGCCGGCGCGACCGACCCGCCAGACCGGTCCACGCCGGGACGGTTCATGAGGTGGCCCCTGTCGCGGCGAGGATCTCGGCGTAGTGCACGGCCCGCACGCCGGACCGGTGGCGGTCGAGGCCGCCCCCGATGTGCGCCAGGCAGGAGTTGTCGGCGGCGGCGAGCACCCGTGCTCCGGTCTCTCGGACCCGGGCGCACTTGTCGGTGAGCATCGCGGTGGAGACGTCCGGGTTCTTCAGGGCGAACGTGCCGCCGAAGCCGCAGCATTCTTCGGCGTCGCCGAGCTCGACGAGCCGGATCCCGCGCACCTGGCGCAGCAGGTGCAGCGGTCGGTCGCCGAGCCGCAGCATGCGCAGGCCGTGGCAGGTGGGGTGGTAGGTGACCGTCTCCGGGAACTCGGCACCGACGTCGGTGACGCCGAGGACGTCGACGAGCAACTCGGACAGCTCGTGGGTGCGGGCGGCCACCGATGCGGCCGGCGGGTACAGGTGCGGGTACTGGTCGCGGATCATCGCCGTGCACGACCCGGACGGCGCCACGATGGCGTCGTACCCGTCGAAGACGTCGACGTAGTTGCGCACCAGGGGCATCGCCTCGGCCCGGTAGCCCGTGTTGGCGTGCATCTGCCCGCAACAGGTCTGGCCGGTGGGGAAGTCGACGGTGTGGCCGAGTCGCCGCAGGATGCGGGTGACCGCGATGCCGGTGGCCGGGTATGCGATGTCGTTGACGCAGGTGATGAAGAGGGCTATCCGCATGGCGGCTCCTCGGATGTCTCGGGGTGGGTCACACCGGGTCGCGCGGTGCGCCGGGGTCGGGAAGCCGTTCGAAGGCGGGCAGGTGGCGCTCCCGTGCGGCGGTCAGGTGGGCCCGCATCGCATCGGCGGCCGCCGCGGAGTCGCCGGCGGCGATGGCGGCGGCGATGCGCTGGTGCTCCGTGTTGGTGTCCGGAGCGCCAGCGACCGGGAAGTACAGCCGGTGCAGGTGCAGGTGCGAGTGCAGTCGCGTGATGCTGTCGCGCAGCAGTGGGCTGCCGGCGACCTCGGCGATGAGGTCGTGGAATTTCGCGTCCAGCGCGGTGAAGGCGGCGTGTCGGCGGTATCCGTCGCCGGCCTCCACGTCGATGCGCGCCGCCGCCTCGGCGCTGATTCGTTGCCGCGCCTCGGTGGAGGCGTGCGCGGCGGCCCGGCCGGCGGTGGCGCCCTCCAACAGGAGGCGGACGTCGAACAGGTCGTCGAACTCTGTCCGGCTCAGCAAGGGCGTGGTGGTGTAGCCGGACAGCGGGCGTTTGCGGACCAGGCCGTCGGCTTCCAGCCGGGCGAGGGCCTCGCGCACCGGTGTGGGGGAGACGTCGAGTTCCCGGGCGAGAGCGTCTATGTTGACCCGCTCGCCGGGGGGAAGGATGTGGTCCATGACCAGCGTCTTGATCGACTCGTAGACGTCCTCGGCGAGGGTGAGTCGTCGGGCGGGACGGAGTCGACCCTCGCGAGCTTCCTGCTGGGCCATCTCGTCTCCTAAGTAACCCCTTGACTGTGCCGGTGTGAGCGAGTACACACTAGCAAAGCAACATCCTATAGGAAATAGGTTTCCCCCGCTTCGCCTCCGCCGCACCACCACCCCCGAGGAGACGTTCATGCCGCGCAGCACGCTGTCCCGGATCGGCTCTGGCCTCACCGTCCTGGCCCTCGCCACGACGACCGTGGCCTGCACGAAGAAGAGCGACGCCACCGACACCGAAGCCGGCGGTCGCGAACCAGCGCAGGTCAAGGTCGCGCTCGTACCCGGCGGCTCGCACCCGTACTTCCAGCCCTGGAAGGACGCCGGGGGCACGGCGAAGACGGAACTCGCACTCGGCGACGTCACCTTCAACGAGACCGCAGGCTGGGACCAGACCAAACAGAACGACGTGCTCAAGTCGCTGGCCGCCCAGGGGTACAACGCTTTCGGGGTCTTCGGTGTCTCACCGGACAACATCAACTCCACCTTCGAGGACCTCAAGCGGCAGGGCTTCCCCGTCGCCTCCCTGGCCTCCTGCCCGGCTGGGGACAACAAGGCCGACTTCTGCCTGTCCACCGACGTGGAAGTCGCCGCGTACAAGGGTGCCAAGGCCGCCATCGACTCCATTGGCGGTCAGGGCAACCTGGTGCACCTGACCGGAAACAAGGTCGACTCCAACACCCAGCGCCGGATCAAGGGCGTGGAGAAGGCGGTCGCCGAGACCGGCGGCAAGGTGGTGCTGATCCAGAGCGTCACCGACATCGACAAGGACCTGCAGAGCGCCCAGAAGGCCGTGGCCGACCTGCTCGCCGCCAAGGGCCGGCAGATCCAGGCGATCGTGAACACCGCCTACAACCCGGCGGTCGCCTCCACCGAAGGCGTGCGCCAGTCGAAGCTGCCCATCAAGGTCATCGCCATCGACGACGACCCGGCGGTCCTCGACGGACTTCGTGGCGGGTGGGTGGCTGCCACCGTCCTGCAGAACCCGGTCGGCCAGGCCCGTGTCGGCTCGTACGCCCTGATGAAGCTCAGCGGCGGCTGCACGATGGCCGAACCCGGAGTGACGATCGACTCCGGATCGTTCGTGGTGACCAAGGACAACCTGGAGGGCTACGAGACCGACCGCACCGCGACCACCGACGCACTGAGGAAGAAGTTCGACGGCGACCTCCTCAAGTGCAGCTGATGTCGAAGATCACGACGGCCGAGGCGTACCTCGTCGACATCCCCGTCGAGACCGTTCGCACCGACGCGGTGCAGGCGTTCCTCAAGCAGGAAACGATCTTCGTCGAGGTGCGTACGGTCGACGGCGGGCACGGCACGGGGTACGCGTACACGATCGGGACCGGTGGCACCGCGGTGCTCGCGCTGCTGCGTGACTACCTGCTGCCACACCTGGTCGGCCGCGATGCCGCCCGGGTGGAGGCGGTCTGGCGTGACCTGCATGCCGCTACCCGCGCCACCGCGGTGGGTGCCATCACCTCCCTGGCTCTCGCAGCGGTCGACACCGCGCTGTGGGATCTGCGCGCCCGAGCCGCCGGACTGCCCCTGTGGGTGCTCGCCGGCGGCGCCAAGGAGCGGATCCCGCTGTACGACACCGAAGGTGGCTGGCTGCACCTCACCGAGGACGAGCTGGTCGCTGGGGCGAAGGAGTCCCAGGCGGCCGGCTGGCCCGGCGTCAAGCTCAAGGTGGGCAAGCCGAACCCGGCCGAGGACGCCGCACGGATCGGCGCGGTCCGGGCGGCCCTCGGCGACGGTTTCGACGTGATGGTCGACGCCAACCAGTCACTGACCGCCGCCGAGGCGATCAGCCGAGCCCGGCTCCTCGAACCGCACCGGCTCGCCTGGTTCGAGGAGCCGTTGCCGGCCGACGACGTCGCCGGGCACGAGTTGCTCGCCCGCGCGACCAGCATCCCGGTCGCGGTGGGGGAGTCGATGTACTCGATCGGCCAGTTCGCCGAGTACCTGCGCCGCCAGGCCGCCGGCATCGTCCAGGTCGACGTCGCGCGGATCGGCGGCATCACCCCGTGGCTCAAGGTCGCGCATCTGGCCGAGGCCTGCAACGTGGTCGTCTGCCCGCACTTCCTCATGGAGCTGCACGTGAGCCTCTGCGCGGCCGTGCCGAACAGCCGCTACGTCGAGCACATCCCGCAACTGCGCGCGATCACCCGGACCGAGGTCGCGATCGTCGACGGCCACGCGCTCGCCCCGGGCGAGCCTGGCCTCGGCATCGACTGGGACCGCGACGCGATCGAGGACAGGAGGGTGGCGTGAAGACGGAAACAGCGCCGGAGGCGCCAGCGGTGCCTCCGGCCGCCGACCCCAGGCCGCCGGCCCGGGCCCTACCGGTCTGGGCGAACCCCCGGCTCGGGCTGCTCATCGTCATCGCCGTGCTGGTCGTCCTCTTCTCGTCGCTGACCCCCGCGTTCCTCGATCCCCGCCTCACGCTCGCGCCGCTACAGGCCGACATCAGCGTGTACGTGGTGGTCGGTCTGGCCCAGCTCGCTGTGCTCTCGCTCGGGCACATGAACATGGCAGTCGGCCGGATGGCCGCGCTGTCCACCTTCGCGATGGGCCTGGCCTACGACCGGCTCGGCGTACCCCTGCTGGTCGGGCTGCTGGTGGGTCTCGTCGTCGGGGCGGGCATCGGCGCGCTCGCCGGCCTGCTCATCGCCAAGACCGGCGTGAACTCCTTCGTGGTGACCCTCGCGCTCGACTTCGGGCTGCTGGGTCTGGTCACGATCCTCTACACGTGGGCGACCGGCGGGGTGGCGTTCGCGGTGCAGCCGAGCGGGCTGGCCGCTTTGCGCTTCGACACCTTCGCCGACTACTGCATGGGCGACGTCTGCGGACCTCGGATCCCGCTGATCGTGCCGATCGCGGTGGCCGCGGCGCTCGGCGTCGGGCTGCTGTTCCGGCATGCCCGGTTGGGGCGGGAGATCCTGATGACCGGCTCCAACACGGTCGCCGCCAAGCTGTCCGGCATCCCCACGCACCGCCGAGTCGTCGCCGCGCACGCGTTGAGCGGGCTGCTCGCCGCACTGGCCGGTTTCCTGCTGGCCGCCAACAACGGGGCCTTCTCGGCCAACATCGGTGAGTCGTTCCTGCTGCCGTCGTTCCTGGCCCCGGTGCTCGGCGGCACACTGCTCGCCGGTGGGGCGGTCAGCGTCCTCGGCACCGCACTCGGCGCAACCCTCACCCAGGTCATCTACAAGGGCCTCAACCTGCTGCAGTTCTCCCTGGAGGAGCTGAAGCTCTATATCGGACTGGTCCTGCTCGCGGCGTTGTCGCTGGACCGGCTTCGGGCTGTGATCGCCGAGCGAAGGGCGGTGTCGACATCATGAGGAGCCTGATCCGGACCAACGAGTTCACCCTCGCGGTGATCGCCGCTGTCGGGTTCGCCGCGCTCGCGGTCGCCACCGACTTCAACCTGCTCACCGCCGGCACCCTGGACGCGTTCCTGCGGTTCCTCGCCCTGCCGATCGTCATCGGCCTGGCCCAGATGGTGGTGCTCGCCGTCGGTCAGATGAACCTGTCGGTGGGTGTGCTCACCGGGTTCTGCGCGGTGGCCTCGGGGTGGCTGATGGTCGACGCCGGGCTGCCCGCCCCGGTCGCGGTGCTCGCCGCGCTGGCCCTCGGCGCCGCCGTCGGACTGGTCAACGGTCTACTGGTGATCTTTACCCGAATAAACGGGTTCATCGTCACCCTCGCCACCATGACGATCCTGGAGGGGCTGCGGTACGGGGTGAACGGCACCGGCACCTACCAGGGCTACTCGCCCGGCCTGCGGGAGCTTGGGCAGGCGTCCCTGGCCGGCGTGCCCGTGGTCTTCCTGTTGGCGGTCGCGATCGCGGTCGCGACGGCACTCTTCTTCCGTCGCACCGTGCCCGGACGGCACCTGCTCGCCTCCGGCGGCAACCCGTTCGCCGCCCGGCTGTCGGGCATCTCCAACGACCGGGCGCTGGTGCTGGCCCACACCCTGTCGGGCCTGCTGGCCGGTTTCGCCGCCGTGATCGTGGTGGCCGCCTTCGGGTCGGTGAACGCCTCGATCGGCGACGACCTGCTGCTGCCCAGCTTCGCCGCGCCGATCATCGGTGGGGTCGCCCTGGCCGGGGGCATGATCAGCGTGACCGGCACGGTGCTCGCGGCCTTCCTGGTGCGGCTGGTCGACGTGAGCCAGTCGCAGTTCGACATCAACCGGCGGTGGGTGGACCTCATCATCGGCGCGGTCGTCCTCGGTGCGGTGCTGCTCGGTCAGTTCCGGAACAAGCTGTCCGGAGGTTGGCGATGAGCGTCGTGCTGTCCGCGGAGAAACTGGTCAAGACATTCCCCGGGGTGCGTGCCCTGGACGAGGCGACGTTGACCCTGACCGCCGGCAGCGTGCACGCGCTGCTCGGCGAGAACGGCGCCGGCAAGAGCACCCTGATCAAGATCCTCACCGGGGTCTACCGGCCGGACGGCGGGCAGCTGCGACTGCCCGGGCCGGACGGGCAGCCGCGCGCGGTGCAGCTCGGCAACCCGCAGGACGCCCAGCGGGCCGGCATCGGTGTGGTGCACCAGGAGCGGAACCTGATCCCGGCGTTCACCGTCGCGGAGAACATCTGCCTGCAAAACCTGCCCCGGCGCGCCGGCCTGCTCGACCGGGCGGCCTTGCGTACCGAGGCACGCCGTTGCCTCGACCTGCTCGACCTTGACCTCGACCCCGACCTGCCGGTGTCGCGGCTGTCGGTGGCCCAGATGCAGTTGGTGGAGATCGCCAAGGCGTTGTCGGCCGACTCGACCGTGCTGTTGCTCGACGAGCCGACCGCGTCGCTCACCAACGACGAGGCCGACCGGCTATACGGGATCGTGCGTCGGCTGTCGGAGCGGGGCCACGCCACGGTGCTGGTCAGCCACAAGCTGGAAGAGGTCTTCGCGGTCGCCGACACGGTGACCGTGCTGCGCGACGGGCGCAGCGTCGCCGAGGCGGAGTCCCTCGCCGACCACAGCCGCGAGCAGATCGTCGACCTGATGGTTGGCCGGGCGTACCAGCAGGTGCACCTCGCCACCCGCACCGTCGCGGCGGACGCCGAACCGGTGCTGGCGCTCGATCACGTCGCCACCACCGCCGGCCACCACGACGTCAGCCTCGCCGTACGCCCCGGTGAGATCGTCGGCCTGTACGGGCTGGTCGGCGCCGGCCGCAGCGAGCTGGCCAAGGCGCTCCTCGGACTCGACCGGATCACCGCCGGCGAGGTGCGGGTGCACGGGCGCCCGGCCCGGATCCGGGACGTGGGCGACGCCCTGTACCGGTACCGGATCGGATACGTCACCGAGAACCGCAAGGAGGAGGGCCTCTTCCTCGACCAGACCGTCGCCCGCAACACCGCGGTGACCGTGTGGCGCCGGCTGGCCCGGCTGGGACTGGTCCGCGATCGGGCGGAGCGGTTGTTGGTCGACGAGTACGCCGATCGGCTGGGCATCCGACTCGCCTCGCCCGATCAGCACGCCGGCCAGCTCTCCGGTGGCAACCAGCAGAAGGTCAGCCTGGCCAAGTGGCTGGCGGCCGACTGCGACGTCCTCATCATCGACGAACCCACCGTCGGCATCGACGTCCGCACCAAGGCGGCCTTCCACGAGTTGATCGCCGGCCTCGCCGCGCGGGGCATGGCCATCCTGCTGATCTCGTCGGACCTGCCGGAGATGGTCACCCTCGCCGACCGGATCGCGGTGATGCGGGAGTTCGCCATTGTCGGCGAACTGGACAACGACCACGACTACGACCGGATGAGCCAGTCGGTGATCCGGTTCATCCACGACGGGCAGGGGGTCGCCGCGTGAAGGCCACCGAACAGGTGACCCTGGGGCGTACCGACGTGGCCGTGACCCGGCTCGGGCTCGGGCTCGCCCCGATCGGTGGCCTCTTCACCGCCGTCGGTGACGAGGTCGCCCACGCCACCGTCGAGGCGGCCTGGGACCTCGGGCTGCGCTACTTCGACACCGCCCCGCTCTATGGCTGCGGCCTCTCTGAGCGGCGGGCCGGGGCGATCCTCGCCGGCAAGCCGCGGAGCGCGTTCACCCTCTCCACGAAGGTGGGTCGGCTGCTCCTGCCCAACGGAGGCGACGGGCAGGAGTTCTGGGCCGAGCCGACCGACCTCGCGCCGCGGTTCGACTTCTCCGCCAACGGGGTGCGCCGCTCACACGCCGAGAGCCTGACCCGGTTGGGGCTGAACCGGATCGACATCGCACACATCCACGACCCGGACGACCACCTCGCCGAGGCGGTCGCCGAGGCGTACCCGGCGCTGGTGCGGTTGCGGGAAGCGGGCGAGATCGGCGCGGTCAGCGCCGGGATGAACCAGGCCCCGGCGCTGGTCGAGTTGGCCCACGCCGGCGACTTCGACTGCTTTATGCTCGCCGGCCGGTACACCCTGCTCGACCAGTCCGGTCTCGACGAGCTGCTGCCGCTGTGCCAGGAGAAGGGGATTTCGATCCTCGCCGCCGGGGTCTACAACTCGGGCCTCCTGGCCGACCCGAGGCCGGGTGCCCACTACGACTACGTCCCGGCCGGCGAGGAGCTGCTCCACCGAGCCACGGCGATCCGGTCGGTGTGCGAGCGGCACGGCGTGCCCCTGCGGGCCGCGGCGATCCAGTTCCCGCTTGGTCATCCCGCGGTCGCCAGCGTGGTGATCGGCGCCCGCGACCCGGAGCAGGTCGCCGACAACGTGGCGATGTTCGAGTGGGACGTGCCCGGCGCACTGTGGGCAGATCTCAAGGCCGAGGGTCTGCTACCGAGGGACGTGCCGACGCCTTGACCATCGATGCGGAGCACCACCTGTGGGCCGCTGACCACCCCTGGCTCGCCGCAGGGGCGTGGAGCCGAACCGGCACCGCGATTCGTACCTATGCACTGGAGGTTGGTTCGTGAGATTCATGCGCGTCGGGCCCGTGGGGCGGGAACGCCCCGTGCTGTACGTCGACGGACGGCACGTCGACCTCTCGTCGCTCACCGCTGACATCGACGGGGAGTTCCTCGCCGGCGACGCCGTCCAGCGGGTCCGCGAGGCCACCGACCTGCCCGAGATCGACATCACCGGTCAGCGGGTCGGCGCGCCGATCGCCCGACCCGGGGTGGTCCTCTGCGTCGGGCAGAACTACGCCGCGCACGCCGCCGAGTCCGGCGCGGAGCCACCGACCGCCCCGATCATCTTCTACAAGGCGCCCAACACGGTCGTCGGCCCCCACGACGACGTCCTGATTCCGCGGGGATCGACGAAGACCGACTGGGAGGTGGAGTTGGCGGTGGTCATTGGCCGGCGGGCCCGCTACCTCGCCTCGCCGGCCGACGCCCTCGGGCACATCGCCGGGTACGTGCTGTCCAACGACGTCTCCGAGCGAGACTTCCAACTCGCCGTCTCCGGCGGCCAGTGGTCGAAGGGCAAGTCCTGCGAGACGTTCCAACCCCTCGGCCCGTGGCTGGTCACCGCCGACGAGATCGGCGACCCGCAGGCACTGCGGCTGCGCTCCTGGGTGAACGGCGAGCCCCGGCAGGACTCCAGCACGAAGGACATGATCTTCGACGTGGCGTACCTGGTGTGGCACCTGTCCCAGTACACCGTCCTGGACCCGGGCGACGTCATCAACACCGGCACCCCACAGGGGGTGGCGCTCTCCGGCCGGTTCCCGTACCTGGCCGTCGGCGACGTGATGGAGGTCGAGATCGCCGGTCTCGGCCGGCAGCGCAACACGCTGCGGAGCGCCTGATGGCCGTGATCACCTCCGTCGACACGTACGACGTCCGGTTCCCGACCTCGCGTGACCTCGACGGTTCCGACGCGATGAATCCCGACCCGGACTACTCGGCCGCGTACCTGGTGCTGCGCACGGACGACGGCCCGGACGGGCACGGGTTCACCTTCACCATCGGGCGGGGCAACGACGTCTGCCGGGCGGCGATCGACGCGCTGGTGCCGTACGCCGTCGGCCTCGACCCGGACACCGTCGATCTCGGTGCGTTCGCCCGTTCGCTCACCCACGACTCGCAGCTGCGCTGGCTCGGCCCGGAAAAGGGGGTGATGCACCTGGCCGCCGCAGCGTTGATCAACGCGATGTGGGACCTCGTCGCCAAGAGAGCCGGCAAACCGGTCTGGCGGTACCTGGCCGACCTGAGCCCCGAGCAGATCGTCGACCTGGTCGACTGGCGGTACCTCACCGACGCGCTCACCCCCGACGCGGCGCTGGAGATCCTGCGCGCCGCCGAGCCGGGCCGGGCCGACCGAATCGCCCAGCTGACCGAGCGGGGTTACCCCGCGTACACCACGTCGCCCGGCTGGCTCGGCTACCCCGACGACAAGGTGATCCGGCTGGCCGAGCAGGCGGTGGCCGACGGGTTCACCCAGATCAAGCTGAAGGTGGGCGCGGACGCCGCCGACGACGTACGCCGCCTGAAGATCGCCCGGGAAGCGGTCGGCCCGGACATCCGGATCGCTCTCGACGCCAACCAACGCTGGGACGTCGCCGAGGCGGTCGCCCGGATGCGGGAGCTGGCGCCGTACGACCCGTGGTGGATCGAGGAGCCGACCAGCCCCGACGACGTGCTCGCCCACGGGGCGATCCGTGCGGCCCTCGCCACCAGCGCACCCGACGGCGGGCCGATCCGGGTCGCCACCGGCGAGCATGTGGCGAACCGGGTGGTGTTCAAACAGCTGCTGCAGGCCGGCGCGGTCGACATCGTGCAGATCGACGCGTGCCGGGTGGGCGGCGTCAACGAGAACGTCGCCATCCTGCTGCTCGCCGCGAAGTACGGGGTGCCGGTCTGCCCGCACGCCGGGGGAGTTGGCCTCTGCGAACTGGTTCAGCACCTGTCCATGTTCGACTTCGTGGCCGTGACCGGCTCGACGCGGAACCGGGTCGTCGAATACGTCGATCACCTGCACGAGCACTTCCTCGACCCGGTGGTGATCCGGGAGGGGCACTACGTCGCGCCCACCGCCCCCGGGTTCTCCGCCGCGATGCGTCCCGAGAGCCTCGCCATGTACGCGTACCCCGACGGGCCGGCATGGGTCTGACAGACCTCGACACGCTCGACCGCACGGCCTTCCTGACGGCGGTGCGTCAACTCAGCGGAATGGGAGAGAAACATGCGGTGTGACGGACTCGTGGCGGTGGTGACCGGAGGTGGCTCTGGGATCGGCGACGCCTGCGTGCGGGCGTTGGTGGCCGCCGGCGCCCGGGTGGGTGTCCTGGACCTGGATCTGTCGGGTTTGCCCGAGGACCCTCGCGTCCATGGCGTCCGGGCGGATGTGGCCGACCGTTCCTCCCTCAGCGGGGCTGTCGCCTCGGTCGCCGAGGCGTTCGGCGGGATCGACATCCTGGTGAACAACGCCGGTATCTCCGCCGTGGGCAGGGTGGAGGACAACGACGACGAGCAGTGGAGCAGGGTGCTCGACGTCAACGTCACCGGCGTGGCCCGTACGAGCGCCGTCGCCCTGCCGTACCTGCGCCGGTCGTCGTCCGCGGCGATCGTCAACGTCTCCTCGATCGCAGCCAGCATCGGCCTGCCCCGACGTGCTCTGTACTCGGCGTCGAAGGGTGCCGTACACGCCCTCACCCTCGCCATGGCCGCCGACCTGGTGGCGGAGGGGATCCGGGTCAACTGTGTCGCCCCCGGCACCGTGGACACACCCTGGGTGGCCCGCCTGCTCGCCGGCGCGGCCGACCCGACGGCGGAGAAGCGGCAGCTCGCTGCGCGCCAGCCAACCGGGCGCCTGGTGACCGCCGACGAGGTGGCCGCCGCCGTGGTCTACCTCGCGTCGCCCACGACCGGGTCGGTGACCGGATCGTCTCTGGCTGTGGACGGGGGTATGTCCGGCCTTCGACTGCCCGCCCAGGTCACACCCGCACCCGCTGGTCAGGCTCGCACCGCCGAAACGGGCGCGTGACATGATTGCGCCATGGGGAAACAGCAGGACGTCGGCGAGCCCGACCGTCAGAGCGAGTCTGGCACCACCGCCCACCGTCCGATCGGTGGCAGCGCTGACGCACGGCTCACCCTCGCGCAGGACCCCACAACGCCACAGATGACCCTTATCGACCTGGCTTCCGACCCGTCGCCCATGGTCCGTAAGGCGGTCGCCGCTCGGGCCGACGCACCCGCGCAGGCACTGCGACCGCTGACGCGGGACCATGATCGTCAGGTCCGGGAGGCTGTGGCGAGAAACCCTTCGGCCTCGATCGCCAACCTCATGCGCCTCGTCAAGGACGCCGACCGGTGGGTCCGCTGGGCGGTCGCCAGCAACCCGGCCTGTGACGAGTCGATCCGCCGGACGATGTCAGAGGCCTCGGACAAGGAGCTTCGCGGTCTCCTCGCGGAGAGTCGGGAGCTGGAGCCCGAGCTGGCCGCCAAGCTGACCGACGACGTCTCACCCGAGGTACGGGAACGCCTCGCCACCCACACCCACGACCCCGACGCGATCACCGCGCTGCTGGCCGATCGCACCGCACGCGTACGCAAGGGGGTTGCCCGCAACCCGCGGACCACCGCCGAGCAGCGCAGCGCGCTCGCCGCGGACCCGGTGGTCGACGTCCGCGCCGCGCTGGTCCGTTCGGTGGAGTTGGACGAGGCGGATCTGGAGCGCCTGGTCGACGACCGTGCGGTGCAGGTCCGACTGGCGATGGCGACATCCGAGGTCATTCCGCCGCACATTCGGCAGGCACTCGCTCGCGATCCCGACGAGATGGTGGCCAGCGCGGCACGGGACTTCCGCCCGGGAACCAGCAGCTCCCCGGTGGTGCGGGCTCCCCGCATCGGTCACCGGCCCACCGCCACCGGCGCAGGTCGACCGGGCGGCGCCGCCCGGTAGGGTCGCGCGGCACCGGCTGGGGGCCAGCGTTACTCCGGCATCAGCCACCGTGCGCTCAGTGCGCGGAGACCTTCCAGTAGCCGGCGAAGTAGATCCGCTCCTTGGCGATGCCGCGCTCGGTGCACAGATGCCGGCGGACGGTGGTGACCATGGAGGATTCCCCCGCGACGAAGGCGTACGGCGTGCCGGCCGGCAATGTCAGCTCGCGCAGCGTACGGATCACCACGTCACTGCCGCCCGCCGGTGTGCCGCCGCGGTGCAGCCAGGTCAGCGTGACGCCGACGGGCGTGCGTACCTCGATCTCGTCCTCTGCGGAACCCACCTCGATCAGCGCGATCGCCCGTGCTTCCGGGGGCAGCGCCTCGATGGCCGCGGTGATCGCCGGCAGAGCGGTCTCGTCGCCGACGAGCAACTGCCACTCGGTGTCAGCGGGTGGGGCGTAGTCGGCGCCGTCACTGAGTACGCCGATCCGGTCGCCGGGCGCGGCTCTGCGTGCCCAGGCGGACGCCGGTCCGCCGTCGCCGTGGAGCACGAAGTCGATATCCATCTCGCGACGATCGGCGTCGAGCCGCCGGACGGTGTAGTTGCGGACCACCGGCTGCAGATCCGCCGGCATGGCCTGGATGCCGGGCCACCACTGTTCGGAGTCCGGCAGGTGCAGCTCGACCCCGGGTGCCGGGGCGAGGAAGATTCGCGCCAGCTGGTCCGGCCCCTCGTACGCGAAGCGGTCGAGCTCCGCGCCCGTCACGGTGATGCGCCGCAGATGGGGCGTGAGTAGCCGGCTGGCGACAACCTCGACGAGCATCGGGCGCCTGATCAGCGTGGCCTCGACCGGAATGGCGTCGACGGTCAACATGTCGCTCCTTCGTGGATCGTGAGCCACCACCCGTGCTCGGTGGCCAGCCGATGGTGCGGCTGACACCAGGCCGTACGCCGGTCCCCGATGCGCCTCCGGGCTTAGGTTAGCCTGCCCTCACTGCGCCTCGCATCGCCCCTGGGTGACTCGACTGTCGACCGGCGCCCCCAGCGGCCTGGGGAGTGAAAACACCTCACGTTCGTGTGTTAGGTTAGCCTCCCCTTACTTAGCAACGGAGTGCTGTTCTATGCGTGCAAACCGCTTCCTCGCCGGGGCCGTCGCCCTGGCCGCCACGTTGGCGCTCGCCGCCTGTGGCGAATCGTCGAAGGCCGAAGACGCCCCTGCCGGTGGCAGCTCCGCCGCCTTCCCGATCACGATCAAGCACGCGCTCGGCACGACGACGATCAAGGAGAAGCCGAAGCGGGTCGCCACCGTGGCCTGGGCGAACCACGAGGTTCCGCTTGCCCTCGGCATCGTTCCGGTGGGGATGGCGAAGGCCAACTTCGGCGACGACGACGGCGACGGCATCCTGCCGTGGGTCGCCGAGAAGCTCAAGACGCTCGGCGGGACCGCGCCGGTGCTGTTCGACGAGAATGACGGCATCAACTTCGAGGCGGTCGCGGACACTCAGCCCGACATCATCCTCGCCGCGTACTCCGGCCTGACGGCACAGGACTACGAGACCCTCAGCAAGATCGCCCCGGTCGTCGCCTACCCCGAGGCGCCCTGGGCCACGGCGTGGCGCGACACCATCAAGCTGGAGAGTCAGGCCCTCGGCCTGGCGGCGGAGGGCGACGCGCTGATCGCCGACTTCGAGAAGCAGATGACCGACGCCGCCGCGAAGCACCCGCAGCTGGCGGGGAAGTCGGCGATGTTCATGACGCACGTCGACCCGACCGACCTGAGCAAGATCGGTTTCTACACGACGCACGACACCCGGGCGCAGTTCTTCGCCGACCTCGGGTTGAAGGTGCCGGGCAGCATCGCCACGCTGTCCGCCGGCACGGACAAGTTCAGCCTCAACCAGAGTGCCGAGCAGATCCAGGTCTTCAACGACGTGGACGTCATCGTCGCCTACGGTGACGACAAGCTCCTCGCCGCCGCCCAGGCCGACCCGCTGCTGTCGAAGATCCCCGCGATCAAGCGCGGCTCGGTGGTCATGCTCTCCGGCGCCACCCCGCTGGGCACCGCGGCGAACCCGACCCCGCTGGCCATCCCGTTCGTGCTGAACGACTACGTCGCGATGCTCGCCAAGGCTGCCGATCAGGTGTCATGACCCAGCTCGACTCGCATGCCCTGCCGGACGCCGCCTTTGTGCGGCGTCCGGCACGTGTGCGCCTGCTGTGGTTTCTCGTCGCGGCAGCGGTGCTGCTGGCGCTCATGACGGCATCGGTCGCGCTGGGTTCCCGTAACGTCGGCTGGTCGGACATCCTCGCCGCGTTCCAGGGCGTGGACGAGACCATGGAACAGGCCGCTGTCACCAAACGGATCCCGCGAACCCTGCTCGCCGTGCTCGTCGGCGCGGCGCTCGGCCTGGCCGGCGCGGTGATGCAGGGCGTGACCCGCAACCCGCTGGCCGACCCCGGCATCCTGGGCGTGAACATGGGGGCGTCGCTCGCCGTGGTCACCGGGATGGTCGCGTTCGGCCTCTCCTCGCCCACGAGCTACCTCTGGGTGGCGATCCTCGGCGCCGGCCTCGCGGCCGTCTTCGTGTACGCCGTCGGCTCCCTGGGACGCGGTGGCGCGACGCCGCTGAAGCTCGCACTCGCGGGCGCCGCCACATCCGCCGCGCTCGCGTCGTTGATCAGTGCCTTCGTGCTGCCCCGCAACGACGTTGCCGGCAACTTCCGTTCATGGCAGATCGGCGGGGTCGGCGGTGCCACCTACGACAGCATCCGGCAGGCTCTGCCGTTCCTCGCCGTGGGTCTCGTGATCTGCCTCCTGTCGGGCCGAGCCCTGAACTCGCTCGCGCTCGGTGACGACCTCGCGGCAGGGCTCGGCGAGCGGGTCGCCATGGTGCGGGTCGTCGCGGGCGCCGGTTCCGTGCTGCTCTGCGGCGCCGCCACGGCGGTCGCCGGACCCATCGGGTTCGTCGGCCTGGTCGTGCCGCACGTGTGCCGCCTTCTCATCGGGCTCGACCACCGGTGGCTGCTCCCGTTCTCCGCGCTTCTCGGCGCGTCCTTGCTGACCGCCGCGGACGTCGTCGGCCGGGTGGTGGCACGTCCGGCGGAGATCGATGTGGGCATCGTGACGGCGCTGATCGGCGCCCCGTTCTTCATCTACATCGTCCGCCGGCAGAAGGTACGCGAGCTGTGAGCACCACGACTCTCCAGGCCGTCACCCACGGCCGGGTCCGACGTACGCGCCGACGGCTCGTCGTGCTGATCGTCCTCGCCGTCCTCGTCGTCGCCGCGTTCGCCGTCTCGCTGATGGCGGGACGCACCTTCTATCCGCCGGCCGACGTCCTGGCGGTGATCGCCGGCGAGGACGTCCCCGGGGCCTCCTTCACGGTGGGCACGCTCCGCCTACCGCGGGCGGTCCTCGCGATCCTGGTCGGCGCCTGCTTCGGGCTCGGCGGCGTCACCTTCCAGACGATGCTGCGCAACCCGCTCGCCAGCCCCGACATGATCGGCATCAGCTCCGGCGCGAGCGCCGCAGCCGCCTTCGCCATCGTGACACTGCACCTCGGTGGGGCGGGGGTGTCCGCCTTCGCGATCGTCGTCGGGCTGGCGGTGGCGCTGGTCATCTACCTTCTGTCGTTCAAGGACGGCGTCGCCGGTACCCGCCTCGTCCTGATCGGCATCGGCATGGCCGCCATGCTCGACAGCCTGACCGCGTACGTCCTGACCCAGGCCGCCGAATGGGACCTGCAGGAGGCGCTGCGCTGGCTCACCGGCAGTCTCAACGGCGCCACCTGGAAGGAGACCATTCCGGTGGCCATCGCCGTGGCCGTCCTGGCGCCGGTGCTGCTGAGCCAGGCCCGCAACCTCTCCATGATGCAGTTGGGTGACGACACGGCGGCGGCGCTCGGGGTCCGCCTCGAACGCACCCGGATCCTGATCATCATCGCGGCCGTCGGCCTGATCGCCTTCGGCACCGCGGCGACCGGACCGATCGCCTTCGTGGCGTTCCTCTCCGGGCCGATCGCCGCCCGGATCATCGGGCCGGCAGGGTCGCTGCTGCTGCCGTCCGCCCTGGTCGGCGCACTCCTCGTGCTGGTCGCGGACTTCGCCGGCCAGTTCGCCTTCGACACGCGCTACCCCGTGGGTGTCGTCACCGGTGTGCTCGGCGCTCCGTACCTCATCTACCTGCTCATCCGGACGAACCGCGCGGGAGGCTCGCTGTGACCACCACTCATACGCTCGCGGTCGAGAGTCTCATGCTCGGCTACAAGGACCGCGTCGTCATCTCCTCGCTCGACCTCGAGGTGCCGCCCGGGAAGATCACCGCGATCGTCGGCGCGAACGCGTGCGGCAAGTCGACCCTGCTGCGGTCGATGTCGCGCCTCCTCGCGCCCCGCGCCGGCCACGTCCTGCTCGACGGCAAGCAGGTGCACCGGCTGCCGGCCAAGCAACTGGCCCGTACCCTCGGCCTGCTTCCCCAGTCACCGACAGCGCCCGAAGGGATCACCGTGGCCGACCTCGTCGGGCGCGGGCGCAATCCGCATCAGCGCGTACTCTCGCGCTGGAGCAGGGAGGACGACGCTGCCGTGGCGGCGGCCCTGGACGCGACCCAGACGGCGGACCTCGCCGACCGCTCGGTCGACGAACTCTCCGGCGGCCAGCGGCAGCGGGTCTGGATCGCCATGGCCCTGGCCCAGCAGACAGACCTGTTGCTGCTCGACGAGCCGACGACGTTCCTCGACGTCAGTCATCAGGTCGACGTCCTCGACCTGCTCACCGACCTCAACCAGACGCGCGGAACGACGATCGTCATGGTGCTGCACGACCTCAACCTTGCCGCCCGGTACGCGGACCACCTCATCGCGCTGGCCGATGGGAGGCTGCACGCCGCGGGTGAGCCGGCGCAGGTCCTGACGGAGGAGTGCGTGCGCGCCGTGTTCGGCCTGGAAAGCAAGGTCATCATCGATCCGACGTCGGGTAAGCCGCTGATGCTGCCGATCGGCCGCCATCACGTCGTTTCGTCCGCTGGGGTTCTTGCACCTGGTCGTTGAGCTGGGCGACGGACCGGAGGCGGTCACCTGAGCATGAGGAGGCGATCGTCGATCATGCAGTCTGGTCGCTGCCCCGGTCGGGCACGCCGGTCTGCTCCCACAACGACTTCATCTCGCCGAACGCCTGCTCCATCAGCTGCACCATCGTCTGCCGGGCGCGCTCACCGTCGCGCCGCTGGATCGCCTGGGCGACGTCCGCATGCATCTGGAGGGCCTGCTCGTGCGGGTGGTGCGGCATGAGGTGATGCTTGTGTCGGCCGGTGAGCACCTCCGCGACCAGCTCCTGAAGCTGGACGAACATCTCGTTGCCGGAGGCGACCAGGACGCGCCGGTGAAACTCGATGTCGAGATGCAGGAAGCGCTCCTCGTCACCGGCCTCGCCGGCGGCCCACATCTTCGCCGCCAGACCGACGAGATCGCTCGCCTCGTCATGGCCGATCCGTTCGGCGGCCAGCAGGGCCGCGTGCGGCTCGACAGCGGTGCGTAGTTCGGTGATCGACCGCAGCTGGGCCATCCGGCCGGCCGAAGCCAGACGCCAGCGGATCACCTGCGGGTCAAAGACGTTCCACACGCTCGCGGGTCGGATCATCACGCCCACCCGACGGCGTGCCTCGATGAACCCCATCGAGGCCAGGACCCGCAGCACCTCGCGGACAACCGAGCGGGACACGGTGTACCGCTCGACCAGATCGTCGATGTTGAGAACCGATCCGGGTGCGAGCTCGCCGCCGCAGATGGCGGTGCCGAGGTGTTCGAGGACGCGGGCGTGCAGCCCGGTCTCGGCAGGGGCGGTCTGAGCGGCTGCAACCTCTGATGAGGACGGTTCCACGCAAAGATCATATCAGTTAGATGTACCTCTTGAATTAATCAGGTTTTTCGGCCTAGCATCCCGATGTTAAGCGGATGTAACACCGAGGTAGCGGCTCCCTTGGGGGCGGTGACCACGACAGAAGGCGAGACAAGCGTGCGACGTCGATCGATAATCGGCACTTCTCTGGCCGTGGTCGCAGCCATGGGCCTGGCCGCCTGTGGTGGCGGCGATGGCGGCGGCGAAGGCTCGAAGACCGTTCGCGTGACTCTGGTGAACCACGTCTGGACGGAGAACATCAAGAAGGCCCTGCCGGAGTTCGAGAAGCAGTCGGGCCTCAAGGTCGAAGTCACCCAGCTCGGCGAGGACCAGCTCTCCGACCAGTACAACGTCAAGCTGAACGCCGGGTCCAGTGACCTCGACGTGATGATGTACCGGCCCCTGCAGGAGGGGAAGCAGTTCGGCAAGAACAAGTACCTCGCCGACCTGAGCGAGAAGGCCAAGTCCGACAGCGCCTTCGAATTCAGTGACTTCCAGGCCGGGCCGGTGCAGACGACGACCTATGAGGACAAGGTGGTCGGGGTACCGATCATCACCGAGCAGGAGGTCCTCTACTACCGCAAGGACCTGCTGCAGAAATCCGGCTTCACCGCGCCGCCCAAGACCCTCGACGAGCTCAAGACGCAGGCGGCGAAGGTCGAGGCCGACAACCCCGGCGTCGCCGGCTTCGTCGCTCGTACCGGCAAGGCTGCCGCCGTCACCCAGTTCTCCAGCTTCCTCTTCAGCTTCGGTGGCGACTTCGTCGACGCCAGTGGGAAGGCCACTGTCAACACCGAGCAGGCCAAGCAGGCGTACGCCTACTACGGCGGGCTGCTCAGGGACCACGGTCCGGAGAACATCAGCACCGACATGAGCTGGTCGGAGGCGATGGCGATCTTCACGCAGGGCAAGGCTGCCTTCTACACCGAGGCCAACTCGCTCTACAAGAACGCCACCGACCCGACCAAGTCCAAGGTCGTCGACACCGTCGGCTTCGCGGCCTTCCCGGCCGGTCCGGCCGGTTCGAAGCCGTACAACATCCCCTCCTGGGCGCTCGGCGTGAACGACAACTCGGAGAACAAGGACAACGCCTGGAAGTTCATCCAGTGGGCGGCCGGCAAGGAGCAGGCGCTGGCGCAGCAGACCGCTGGCGTCCCTGGCGCCCGCGCCTCGGTCTGGGCGAACCCGGCAGGCGCCGCCTCCTACCCGAAGGACCTTGCCGAGGTCAACATGGTGAGCACCGCCAACGGGATCGGGCATGACCGCCCTGTGGTGGTCAAGGTGGCTCAGGCGCGAGAGATCGTCGGTCAGCCGATCGTCGACGCGATCACCGGCAAGGACGCCGCCGCCTCGGCGGACACGGCCAACGCGGCGTTCCAGAAGTTCCTCGACGACGAGGCGAAGTAGCCCAACCGCCGGGCGGCGGAGCCGACGGGCTCCGCCGCCCCGCCGGGACCTGACCCCCGAACCCGGAGATCTCAATGTCAGCCGTCACCACATCCCGCACCGATTCGGCCGAGGCCCCGCCGACGTCCACGGAGACGTCGGCCTGGTCGCGTTGGGCCAACGAACACCGCAAGTGGCTCTTCGCCGCACCCGCCATGGCATTCGTCGCCGTGCTGATCATCTTCCCGGTGGCGTGGACCGGGTATCTGAGCCTCACTGACGCCGAGGGTTCTGTGCGCGCCGAGTCCGAGTTCATCGGCTTCCAGAACTATCTCGACGT
This sequence comes from Micromonospora sp. NPDC005291, assembly GCF_040607415.1. Taxonomy (NCBI): domain Bacteria; kingdom Bacillati; phylum Actinomycetota; class Actinomycetes; order Micromonosporales; family Micromonosporaceae; genus Micromonospora; species Micromonospora sp. NPDC005291. Next base: position 244,774 of record NZ_JBEXGR010000002.1, on the reverse strand, counting down.
GCTCAGCGACGCCGACCGGTTCTGGCCGGCGGTCTGGCGTACGGTTCTCTTCACCGGCGTCGTGTTGTTCTTCGAGGTCGTTCTCGGCATGGCGATAGCCCTGCTGCTGTGGCGGCCCTTTCGCGGTGAGAAGTGGGTCCGCGTCGCGATCCTCCTGCCGCTGGTGGCGACTCCGGTCGCGGTCGGCATGATGTGGCGCCTGATCTTCGATCCCAACATCGGGATGGCGAACCAGTTGCTCGGCTGGATCGGGATCGGCCCCCAGCCCTGGCTGGCTGGCCAGCACTCGGCCCTGCCGACCACGATGTTCATCGACATCTGGCAGTGGACCCCGATGGTCGTGCTGATCCTGCTCGCCGGGCTCACCTCGCTCTCCGACGAGCCGCAGGAGGCAGCCCGTATCGACGGCGCCAGCAGTTGGCAGCGGTTCCGGCACGTCACCCTTCCGCTGCTGATGCCCACGGTGATCGTCGCCATCCTGCTGCGTGGCATCGATGCGCTCAAGACGTTCGACATCCTCTACGCCACCAAGGGGCGGGGCGGCGGTTCCTTCCACGAGGTCGAGACCCTCAACGTGTACGCCTACGGCCTCAGCTTCGACTACAACGACTACGGCGTCTCATCGACCGTCCTCATCATCTTCTTCCTGATCATCATCGGGGTGATGTGGGCCCTCACCTATCGCAAGAAGGGGCTGGGCCGATGAAGCCGAGCAAGCCGTACCAGGTCTTCCGCACGTCGGCGCTCGTCGTCGTGGTGTTCGCGCTGATGGCGCCGCTGCTCTGGATGATCGCCGCGTCGTTCAAGACCAATGTGGACATCTACGACACCGCCAAGGCGTTCGTATTTTCGCCCAGCCTGAAGAACTACGAGACCGTGCTCCAGCAGGCGGACTATGTCCAGTTCATCGGCAACAGCCTCTGGGTGGCCTTCGCGGCCACCGCGCTCTCGCTCCTCCTCGGGGTGCCCGCCGCCTACTCGATGAGCCGTTTCAACATGAAGAAGTCCGCGCTCGTCGTGCTCATGGCCCGGGTGATTCCCGGTGTCTCGCTCCTGGTGCCCTGGTACTACGTCTTCTCGAACCTGAAGCTTGTCGGCGGGTTCACCGTGCTGATCCTGAGCCACATGTTCGTGTCGCTGCCGCTGATCGTCTACATCATGATGGGCTACTTCGACGGCCTGCCGATCGAGTTGGAAGAGGCCGCGCTGGTCGACGGTCTGACCCACATCGGCGCGTTCCGGCGGATCACCCTCCCGCTGTCAGTGCCCGGCATCGCGACCGCCGGCATCCTCTCCTTCATCTTCTCCTGGAACAACTTCATGTTCGCCCTGGTGCTGTCCGGCTCCGACACGAAGACGCTTCCCGTCGCGATCTTCGACTTCGTCGGCTACGCCAGCATCGACTGGGGCGGCCTGATGGCCGCGGCGACCGTGGTCACTCTGCCGATCATGCTGATCGCCCTGTTCGTGCAGAAGTACGTCGTCTCCGGCCTCACCGCCGGTGCCACGAAGGGCTGACAACTCCATGACCACAATCGCAAAGGTGGAGACCTTCCTGGTCGCTCCGCGCTGGCTGTTCGTCCGGATCGAGACGCAATCCGGCATCGTCGGCTGGGGCGAGGCGACCTGCGAGGGCCAGTCCGAGACCGTACGCACGGCCGTCCACCAGCTCAGCGAGGTGCTGGTAGGTCGGGACGCGCTGCGGATCGAGGACCACTGGCAGGTGCTGACCAAGGGATCCTTCTACCGGGGTGGCCCGATCCTGGCCAGCGCGGTGTCCGGCCTGGACCAGGCACTCTGGGACATCGCCGGCAAGCACTACGGCGCGCCGGTGCACCAGCTGCTCGGCGGCCCGGTCCGGGACCGGATCCGGGTTTACGGCTGGGTCGGCGGCGACGAGCCCGCCGAGATCCGCGACCAGATCAGTGCCCGGATCGAGGCGGGCCTGACCGCGGTGAAGATGAACGCCTCCGGGCGGATGAGCGCGCTTGCCTCAGTTGCCGAACTTGACGCGGTGGTGCAGCGGGTGGCCGTCGCCCGCGAGGTCCTCGGCGAGGACCGGGACGTCGCGGTCGACTTCCACGGGCGGTTCACCCTCGCCAACGTCCGCCGGGTCGCCCCGCTCCTGGAGCCGTACCGGCCGTTCTTCCTCGAAGAGCCGGTGGTGCCGGAGAACTCGCACCTGATCGGTGACGTCGTCCGCTGCACGACGACGCCGGTGTCGACCGGGGAGCGGCTCTACAGCCGGCAGGAGTTCCTGCCCGTGTTGCAGGCCGGCATCGCCGTGGCCCAGCCGGACCTCGCACACGCCGGCGGTATCACCGAGGTTCGCAAGATCGCCACGTTGGCCGAGGTGTACGACGTGCAGCTCGCCCCGCACTGCCCGCTCGGGCCGATCGCCCTCGCCGCGTGTCTCCAGGTCGGCTTCGCCACACCCAACTTCCTGATCCAGGAACAGAGCATCGGCATCCACTACAACCAGGGCGCCGAGGTGCTCGACTACTGCCTCGACCAGACTCCGCTGACCTTCGTCGACGGGTACGTGTCGCGGCTGACCGCACCCGGTCTCGGCATCGAGATCGACGAACACGCGGTGCGGACAGCGGACAAGCGGGGACACGCCTGGCGCAGCCCGACCTGGCGGCACCCCGACGGCTCCTACGCGGAATGGTGAAGCGCACTGCGCTCGATCCCGCCACGGAACTCACCGCCACCGGCATTGGACAGAACGAAAGGCACCCCGTGAAGATCATCGCTGCGGACATCATCGTGTCCAGCCCCGACCGGAACTTCGTCACCCTGAAGATCACCACCGATGAGGGCATCACCGGTCTGGGTGACGCCACGCTCAACGGCCGTGAGCTGTCCGTCGCGTCGTACCTGCGTGACCACGTCGCCCCGCTGCTGATGGGGCGGGACGCGCACCGGATCGAGGACACCTGGCAGTTCCTGTACCGCTCGGCGTACTGGCGGCGTGGGCCGGTCACCATGGCGGCCATCGCCGCGGTGGACGTCGCACTCTGGGACATCAAGGCCAAGGCCGCTGGCATGCCGTTGTACCAGCTGCTGGGCGGCGCGTCCCGCACCGGCATCATGGCGTACGGGCACGCGTCGGGTCGGGACATCCCCGAGCTGTTCGACTCGATCCGCCGTCACCTCGACGAAGGCTTCCGGTCGATCCGGGTGCAGACCTCGGTGCCGGGCATCAACGCGGTCTACGGCGTGGCCGCGCAGCCCAGCGCCACCGGGCAGCGGTACGACTACGAACCGGCGCAGCGCACCCCGCTGCCCGTCGAGGAGGACTGGGACACCCGTTCGTACCTGCGCCACCTGCCCACGGTTTTCGAGGCGGTCCGCGGCGAGTTCGGCCCGGAGTTGCCGTTGCTGCACGACGGTCACCACCGGATGACCCCGATCCAGGCCGCCAAGCTCGGCAAGGCCCTCGAACCGTACGACCTGTTCTGGCTTGAGGACTGCACCCCGGCCGAGAACCAGGAGGCACTCCGGCTGGTCCGCCAGCACACGACCACCCCGCTGGCCATCGGCGAGGTCTTCAACACGGTCTGGGACTACCAGACCCTGATCCGGGAGCAGCTGATCGACTACGTCCGGTCGGCGGTCACTCACACCGGCGGCATCACCGCCATGCGCAAGTTGCTCGACTTCGCCGCCCAGTACCAGATCAAGTCGGGCATCCACGGCCCCACCGATATCTCCCCGGTGGGCATGGCCGCGGCACTCCACCTGGACCTCGCCATCCACAACTTCGGGATCCAGGAGTACATGAAGCACACCCCGCTGGCCAACGAGGTGTTCCGGCAGTCGTTCACCTTCACGGACGGCTACCTGCACCCGGGCGACCAACCGGGGCTCGGGGTGGAGCTCGACGAGGAGGCGGCGGCCCGATTCCCGTACGAGCCGGCCTACCTGCCGTTCAACCGGCTCAAGGACGGCACGGTTCATGACTGGTGAGCCGCGTAGCCGGCACGTCGTGGTGATGGGTGTTTCCGGGGCCGGCAAGACCACGGTGGCGCGGGGGATCAGCGCGGCGACCGGGCTGGTGTTTGCCGAGGCGGACGAGTTCCACTCTCCGGCGAACGTGGCGCGGATGCGCTCCGGCGTACCGCTGGACGACACCACCCGCTGGCCGTGGCTGCGGGACATCGCCGCCTGGACAGCCGACCGCGCCGCCGAGGGCCGGTCGACGGTGCTGGCTTGCTCGGCGCTGAAGCGGTCGTATCGGGACGTGCTGCGTCAGGGGCCGCTGTCGGTGGACGTGGTGCACCTGGACGGGCCGGCGGAGGTCATCCGGGCCCGAATGGCTCGGCGCGAGGGGCACTACATGCCGGCGAGCCTGCTCGAATCACAGCTCGCCACGCTGGAACCGGCCGAGCCGGACGAGTCGGTGCTCGTACTCGACGTCTCGCTCGCTCCGGAAGCCCTGATAGTGGCGGCCGTCAAGGGCCTCGGCCTGCCCGTCTCGCTCCCGGTGGAGGAGCGGTAGCCGACGCTGCAAGCCGTTTGCAGGGGACCTGCAGGACGGCCGTCGAATAGTGGGTGTCCTGGCGAGCGACAACTCGCCGGGACACCCGCGTCAGGTTTGGCGCGGACGATCGATGGGAGGGCGTCCGTGACGCTTCGACGGATGACCACGATGTTCGTGGCCATCACGATGGCACTTTTCGGAACGGTCATGGTGGGCAGCCCGGCGCAGGCCTATGCCGGTCCGCACTACTGGATGTACACCAATGACGGGACGCCGGGCGGACGCGTCGACTTCTGGCCGGATGGCGACATCATCCAGGTGTGCGACATCCAGGCGGACGGCGCGCACGTGAACATGGTGGTGACCCACATCTTCACGGGCGCGGGCTTCAGCATCCAGGCGTCCGGAAACGGCAACTGCACCACCCGCCGGGCAAGCCAGGGCGGCGCGTACGACCTCGTCGAGCGTGGGGTCGGCAAGGGCTGCTACCGGTTCAACATCAGGCTGTGGGACGACATCCACTATGTCCAGGGCAGTGAGGACAAGGCCGCCTGGTGGAACGACAACAGCACAAAGGTCGCGGATTGTTGAGGAGTGTGTTGAGAACAAAGCGCTGGCTCGCTGCGGCGGGCATGTCGTTGGCCATGATCACCGGGTCGTTCCTGTTCGCCGCACCGGCAATGGCAGACACCTGGATCAGGACCTCGGACGACAACCCCGGCGGCGACCTGATGTTCAAAGCCTACGGCGACATCGTCGAGATCTGTGACCTCCAGGCCGACGGGTTCTATGTCGATGGCCGGGTGTATCACGGCTCCAAGCTGATCTACGTGATTCAGGCGCACGGTAACGACACCTGCACGATGGCGCGGGCCAGTCAGGGCGGGTCACATGACCTCGTCGAGGGCCGGGAGTACCGGATCGTGGTGTGTCTCGACAACGCCGACGGCGGGTTGCGGTTCTGCCGGAGCATCAACCAGACCGCGTAGGTCGGGGAGGAAACGCAATGAGAATGCGTCGTACGTTGACCAGCCTCGGCATGTCTGGTGCCGCAGTCCTGGCGGCACTGGCGGTGGCCGTGCCCGCCCACGCGAGCTTCGGTCCGGTGTGGACGTGGAACGGCGATGCCGGTTCGATGACCTTCACCAGCTACGGGGACGTGCTCACCGTTTGCGATGAAGAGGCAGACGGCCGTTACATCGACCTGCGGGTCTACACCGCCAGCACCAACACCCACCGCTACACCATCCAGGCCAAGAGCAACGGGAGTTGTGTCACCCGGTCCGCCTCCAATGGCGGGGTGTACGACCTCGTCGAGGGCGCCAACTACAAGTTCGTGCTCTGCGTCGACTGGGGCGGCGGGGATCGGTACAACTGCGTCACCGAGTACGACAAGGCCTGATCGGCTTGTGGACGAGGGCGTGGCGGCGGTCACTGGATCGTCGCCGCGCCTCCGTGCCACCGGGTCTTCTGAGAAACTGTCGGCACCCGCCCGGCCGGCCCGGTCTCGCGACGGCATGTTAGGTTAGGCTGCCCTAAATCATGTGGAGTCTGCCGCCATGCCCTCATTGATCCGAGCATGACAGTCGCCGAGATCAGCGGCACAGTGGTGCTGCGCCGCGCCCTGCGCCGACAGCGCGGTCGGGTAACTCTCGGCATCGCGCTGCTCTGCACACACCAGGCCGCCGAAGCCCTCGTCCCGGTCGCCATCGGCGTGGTCATCGACCGTGCGGTTGCCACCGGGGATGTCCGCGCGCTGCTGCTCTCGCTCGCCGGCCTTGCCGCCCTGTTCACCGTTCTCGCCTTCGCCTATCGGACCGGTGCCCGGATGGCGTACGCCGCGGTGGAACACGAGGCGCACGCCATCCGGGTCGAGATCGCCCAGAGCGCACTCGACCCGCGTGGGCGCCGCTCGGGCATGCGTGACGGAGAACTGCTCTCCGTCACGGCCTCCGACGCCGAGCTGTCCGCCCTGGTCGTGCGGGTCGCGGGGCTCACCGCGGCAGCGCTCACCGCCATCGTGGTCGCGGCCGTCGCGTTGCTCGTCGTCGACGTTCCTCTCGGGCTCGGGGTGCTCATCGCCGTACCGCTGCTGGTCGTCGCCCTGCAACGGATGGCGCCGTTGCTCACCCGCCGCAGCACATCGCAACAGGAGGCCCTCGCGGCCACGACCGCACTCGCCGTCGACCTCGTCACCGGCCTGCGTGTGCTGCGCGGCATCGGCGCCCAGGATCACGCCGCACGCCGGTACGCCGGTGCCAGCCGCCACGCCCTCGACGTCACTCTGCGTGCCGCCACCACCAAGGGCCTGCACCTCGGGCTCACCACCATGGTCAACGGCCTCTTCCTCGCGACGGTCGCCGGCGTCGCGGGCTGGCTCGCGCTACAGGGCCGACTCACCATCGGCGAGCTCGTCGCCGTCGTCGGGCTGGCCCAGTTCATCGCCGAGCCGGTGCAGACGCTCGGGTACTGCGTACAGCTGTTCGCCATGGCCCGGGCCTCCGCGGGTCGGGTCGCCCGGGTCCTCGGTGCCGCCCCGGTCATCCGGCCGGGCACCGCTGGGCCGCCCGCCCCGAGCTCGTCGCGGCTCACCCTCGACGCGGTCTGTCACGCCGACCTCGACGACGTCAGCCTGCACGTCCGCGCCGGTGAGATCCTGGGCGTGCTCGCCTACGATCCGAGCGACGCCGAGGCGCTGGTCGCGCTGCTGTCCGGCCGGGTGCCCCACCAGGACTACCGGGGAACGCTGTACGTCGACGGCGTGCCCGCCGAAGAGCTGCACATCGACGCCATGCGCGCCACGGTCCTGGTCGAGCAGCACGACGTGGCGCTGTTCGAAGGGACCCTGCGCGCCAATCTCAGCGCTGGCGCCCACCTCGACGACACTGTCCTGCGTGCCGCTGTGCGGGCTGCCGCAGCCGAGGACGTGCTTGCCGCGCACCCGCACGGATTCGACCGCCTGCTCACCGAGCGAGGAGCGAACCTGTCCGGCGGGCAGCGGCAGCGGATCGGACTGGCCAGGGCACTCGCCGCCGACCCGCCGGTGCTGGTGCTGCACGACCCCACCACGGCGGTCGACGCGGTGACCGAGGGGCTGCTCGCCGAGGGTCTGGCCTCGGCTCGCGGGGCGGCGACCCGTGGCACGGTGCTGATCACCACCAGCCCGGCCCTGCTGCGGGTCACACACCGGGTGGCCGTGATCGACGGCGGGCGGGTCGTCGCCGAGGGCCCGCATGAGCAGCTGCTCGCCAGCGACGCCCGCTACCGGGAAGAGATCCTGCGATGACCGACAAGTCGATCGTGACCGGCGTTGAGCCCCGGCAACTGCTGCCAACGGCCACCGGCCGGCAGACCTGGGCCGCTCTCCGTACCGAGTTGACCCGCCTGCCCGGGCTCAGCGCCGTCGCCGGCACGTTGCTGGTCGCCGCGGCCGCGACCGGGCTCGTCGCCCCATGGGTGCTCGGCCGCCTCGTCGATGACGTCATCGCCGGGTCCGACACGCCACAGATGGTGTCCTGGGCGGGTGTGATCGCGGGCGCCGCGGTGCTCGCTGGACTCCTCACGGCGGTCGGAGCGGCGGTCGCCGCACGCCTCGGCGAGACCGTGCTGGCCCGGCTCCGGGAGCGTGTCCTCGACCGCGCTCTGCACCTACCTTCGGCCACCCTGGAGCGAGCCGGGACCGGGGACCTGGTGGCACGCGCCGGCGACGACGTGGCCGTGGTGACGAACGTGATCGCCACCAGTGGCCCCGCGTTCCTCGGTGCTCTGCTGACCATCGTGTTGACCGCGGCGGGGCTCTTCGCCCTCGACTGGCGGCTCGGCATCGCCGGGCTGGTCGCCGTCCCGGCGTACGCGATGGCACTGCGCTGGTACTTGAAGCGGTCGGTGTCGTTCTACGCCCGCGAGCGAGTGGCGACGGGCGAGCGCACACAGGCGACGGCCGAGGCGCTTCGCGGCTCGGCGACCGTACGCGCCTACCGGATGGAGGACGCCCACATCGCGCGGATCGCGGATCGCTCCGCGGTGGCCCGTGACCTGTCGCTGGAGATCTTCGGCCTGTTCACGCGGTTCGGGCTGCGCATCAACCGGTCGGAGTTCGTGGGGCTCGCCGCCGTGCTGCTCGCCGGTTTCCTGCTGGTACGCGACGACTTCGTCACGGTGGGAGCGGCCACCACCGCCGCGCTCTACTTCCACCGCCTCTTCAACCCCATCGGCCTGCTGCTGATGGAATCGGACTCCGTGCTGCAGGCCGGGGCGAGCCTCGCCCGGCTCGTCGGCGTCACCACGCTGCCGGACACCGCGTCCTCCGACGGCACTCGGCCCGCTCGACGAGAGCGGCCCGAGCCGGCGGCACTGGAGGTGACCGTCGCGCAGCACCGCTACGACGACGGACCCGTCGTGCTGCGGGACATTGCCCTCCGTCTCGCACCCGGGGAGCGTGTCGCTCTCGTCGGCGCGAGCGGAGCGGGCAAGAGCACGCTCGCCGGCATCATCGCCGGCATCATCGCGCCCAGCCACGGTGCGGTGAGCCTGCGCGGTGTGCCGCTGGCGCACCTCGGCGAGCACCGCCTCCGTCGTGAGATCGCCCTGATCAGCCAGGAGGTGCACGTCTTCGCCGGGCCGCTCGCCGACGACCTGCGGCTGGCCAACCCGGATGCCACCGACGCCGAGCTGACCGCCGCCCTCGACCTCGTCGGCGCCACCGACTGGCTGCGTACCCTGCCTGACGGTCTCGCCACGGCGGTGGGGGAGGGTGGACGGCACCTCACGTCGGCTCAGGCCCAGCAGCTCGCACTGGCTCGCCTCGTCCTCGCCGACCCCGCTGTCGCGGTCCTCGACGAGGCCACCGCGGAGGCGGGCAGCGCGGGCGCGCGTGACCTCGACCGCGCCGCCGTAGCCGCCACCGAGGGCCGCACCACCCTGATCGTCGCCCACCGCCTCAGCCAGGCGGCCACCGCGGACCGCGTCATCGTCATGGACCACGGGCGCATCGCCGAGCACGGCACACACGCCGAGTTGCTCGACGCCGGCGGCGGGTACAGCCAGCTGTGGCGCTCCTGGAGCATGCCCGATCTCGTGGTGCCGAGGAGACGCGAGAGCGCCGAGCAGATCCAGAACCAGCCCGTCCCAGGCTGAGCGGGGCACCCGTGCCTCATCCGGCCGTGGCTCTGGCCTGGCGGGTCCGCCAGGCCCCGATGGCACAGTCGAGGGCGAGGAAGGCCAGCAGGGTCACCCCGAACACCGGTAGCACCCACCCGACGGCGATGACGACGGGTACGCCGAGGACGAGGCCCCAACCGGGCACCAGCCGCCAGACGCCGCGCTCGGGGGCGGTGCCGACGGGGGCGCGACGGTCGGTGCGGGTGGGGCGGCGTTGCCACCACATGCGGTAGCCCCACACGATGACGCAGAGCAGCCCGAGGGCGAGGGCGGCGAGCAGGATCTGGTTGACCGGCCCGAACAGCAGCCCCATGTGGGCCTGGATGCCGAGGCTGCTCAGTTGTGCCAGCAGCGGCCAGGACCCGAAGTCGCTGCGGGCGGTGACGGTGCCGGCGGCAGGGTCGACGGCGACGCTGTCCTTGCGGACCGGCCAGGTGTCGTCCACCTGCGTGACGGTCCACGCCGTGTGGGTGTCGGCGGCGGGCGTGATCTCGACGGGGCCGTCCAGGCCGGCGCTGCGGGCGATCGCGAGGACACGGTCGGTGGCGGCAGGGTCGATCGCGGTGGCCTGCCCACTGTGTCCGCCGCCGTGGTGGCCGGCGTCGTCGGTGGGCGCGGCCGCACCCGGCAGCACGGTGGACACCTCGGGGGTACGGGAATCGAGGGCGTCCAGCCCCGCGCCGAAGTTCTCCCCGGCGTGGCGGGACCAGGTCAGGCCGGTGGCGGCGAGGAACAGCAGACCAACGGCGAGCCACAGCCCGGTCGCCGCGTGCCAGCCACGGGTGCGCCGCACACCCCGACGGGCCGCGAGATCGGGGCCGAAGAGCCGTCGCACCCGACCTGCGCCGGGGCGCTGCCGACGCCACCACAGGATGATCCCGCCGAACACGAGGACCCACAGCCAACTCGCGGCGATCTCCGAGTAGTAACGGCCCACGACGCCGAGGTGCAGGTTGCGGTGCAGGTCGTCCAGCCAGGTCGTGACCGGTGTCGACCCGAACCAGGTCGTCAGCGTCCCCTTCACCTCGCCGGTGTACGGGTCGACGTAGACGGTGTGTTGCCGGTCCCCGAGGGCAGCGACGTCGAACACCACCCGGGTCGTCGCGTCCCCGTCGCCGGGCGCCACGGATGCGAGGGCGCCGTCAGGATGGGCGATCCGGGCGGCCGCGATCTGTTCGGCCAGCGGACGCGCGTCGTCGCCGACCTTGTCGACCATGAGCTGCTCGCCGTGGACGATCCTCTCCAGTTGTGGCGTGACCGTGTACGCGAGGCCGGTCAGCGCCGCCACGACGAGGAACGGGGCGACCAGGATCCCGGCGTAGAAGTGGATACGCAGCAGCAGTCCGCCCCACCCCGCGCGGGCCCCGGACGTCGCGGCCGGAGCCGGCGCGGGGGGAGTGGATTCGGGCGTCTCAACGGTGGACGTCATGCGGTATCCGATCGACTCGATGCGCGGGGCGGTCGGAATCGGTAGTCGGATGGCGGGCGGTGTCGGTTCCCACCGAGTCGGACATCCGGGAAATCCGCCGAACGGGGGAGCCCCGGGAACTTTTCCGGACCCGCCTCCGACAACCAGAGTGCGCGGCTGACCGGCGGCGTTCCGACGACGGCATCTCGGCATGGAGGAGCGCCCGTGGCACACAGGACGGTGGTCGGTGCGGAAGGGCGTCGTTGACGACGACCAGGTGACCCGGTGGGCGCAGGACGCGGGCCAGGGCGACCGGCAGGCCGCCACGGCGTTCGTCCGGGCCCTACAGGACCAGGTCTGGCGGTTCCTGTCGCATCTGGCCGGGCCGGGTGAGGCCGACGACCTGACCCAGGAGACGTTCCTGAGGGCATTTCGCAGCCTGCCCCGCTTTGCCGGTCGCTCGTCCGCCCGGACGTGGGTGTTCACGATCGCCCGGCGCGTTGCCGTCGATCACGTCCGGACGGCGGTGGCTCGGCCGAGGACGGCATCGGTGCCGGACTGGCAGGCAGCGGCCGAGGCTGCCGGGGCGATCACCGCCGGCATCGACGAGGGCGTGACCCTGCACCGGTTGATCGCCGGCCTGACCCGGGAGCGTCGCGAGGCGTTCGTCGCCACCCACGTGCTCGGCCTGTCCTACGCCGAGGCTGCCGACGTCTGCCAGTGCCCCGTCGGCACGATCCGCTCCCGTGTCGCCCGGGCTCGCGAGGATCTCGTCACGGCCTGGCAGGCCGACACTGGCCCGGCCCGTGGGAAGCGAACCGGCTGAGGGTGGAAACCGTGCAGCGTTCACTGTTTTTGCACTCTGAGCTGCGCCGCGCCGCCCGAGATTGATCCACCTCGCCAGGCGGGTGGGGTGTGGTCAGGGACAGGCTGCGGCGTACAGGATGTCGCGCATGCCGGGCAACGACTCCTGGTCTTCTCGCCAGATCAGCCGCAGGCTGAGATCCGGGAGGGGAAGGTCGAGTTGGATCAGGGCGCCGGAGCGGAGGCTCTCGGCGACCGCGAACCGGGGTAGCAGCGAGATTCCGAGCCCGTGCTCGGCCCATGCCCGCATCACCGGAACGCCTCCGACTTTGACCCGTTTGGGACCGGAGCCCAGAATCGTGTTCCCTGCCAACCAGAACGAGCACTCCGGCACGTTGACCAGGAGCTGCTCGTGCTTGAGGTCGTCGGGAGTCAGTGCCGCTCGGCCGGCGAGTGGGTGCGCGGACGTGGCCACCAGTGCGAGGGGGACCGCGTCGAGGTCGAGAAAGGCGAGCGGTTCGGCGGGGCTGGGGAAGCCGAGGCCGCCGACATCGTCGCCTGAATCCAGCAGCAGGGCCGCTTCCAGTCGTCCCTCGATCACCTCGGCAAGGAGGCCGTCGCGGGCGCGTTCGGAATGGATCTCAAGGTCGATGTCGGGCCGGCGTTCCGCGAACCGGGCGAACACGGCGGGGCCGTAGGTGCTGGAGATGGTTTCCAACGCGCCGAGCCGGATCAGTTGCCGTTCGCGTCTGACGTCGCGCGTGGCCTGCTGGGCCTGGTCGAGCAGCGACCGTGCCCATCCCTGCAACCGTTGTCCGGCCGAAGTCAGCCGCATTCCCCTCGGACCGCGCACGAACAGGGCCACGCCGAGTGCTTCCTCGAGAGCCCGGATCTGCTGGGACACCGACGACGGGGCGAGGTCGAGCGCGACCGCGGCATCGGTCACGGTGCGGTGGCGGACAACGGCCTCGAAGGTCCTGAGTTGGCGTAGCTCCACCCGCCGAACAACAGCACGACGCGTTCGGACATTCCGAACGCGTCGTACGGCTGCGGCGGTGGAGCCGTTGGCCTGCCCAAATGCACAGTGGTGGCGTCCCTCCACCGTCGTCTTCGGGAGCTGCCCCAGCTATGGTCCTTCTGGGTTTATCTGCATCGACAGGAGCCAATCCCCGTCCGTCGCGGAAGCGTTCCAGCGCCCTCGCCGGCATTTCGCTGGGCTACTTCATGGTGTTGCTGGACATGACGGTGCTGTCGGTCGCCGAGCCCGATCTGGCGTCGTCTCTGGACACCTCGATGGCCGGGTTGCAGTGGGTGACCGCCGGCTACACCGTGGCGTTCGCCGCGCTGCTGCTCTCGGCGGGGGCGGCGGCGGACCGCTTCGGTGCCGCACGGCTCTTCCGGGCCGGCATCACGGTCTTCACGCTCGCATCCCTGCTCAGTGCGTTCGCGCCGGGGCTGTGGGCACTGGTCCTCCTGCGGGCAGTCTCGGGGGTCGCCGCGGCGGCGTGTGTGCCCGCCTCGATGGCGATGATCGCCCAGCTCTATCCAGAACCGGCGGCACGGGCGCGCGCGGTCTCGGCCTGGGCCGCGATCAGCGGTGCGGCCGTCGCGGCCGGTCCGCTCGTGGGCGGTGCCCTGGTCGACGCGGCCGGATGGCGGTCGATCTTTCTGGTCAACGTGCCCATCGGCCTGGCGGTGCTGGCGCTGACGCTGGGCCGGGCAGTGGCCTGCCCGCGCAGTGACCGCCCGATCGATTGGTCCGCCCAGGTGGCCGCCGCCGTAGTGCTCGCCCTCTCCACGGACGCGCTGATCGCTGCTGGTTCGCAGGCCTGGGCCCACGCCGTGTCGTCGTCGTTGGGGTTCGCGGTGTCGGTGCTGGTGTTCCTCCGCCTGGAGCGCCGCAGCCCGGCACCGGTCCTGAACCGGGCACTGCTGCGGTCCGGCCGGGTGCGGGCCGGGCTGCTGGCCGCTGCGGCGGTGAACTTCGCGTTGACCGGGGGTCTGTTCGTGCTGCCGTTGCTGTTGCAGCAGGAGCGGCACCTGGACCCGCTGGAGACCGGGCTGGCGTTCCTGCCGCTGACGATTCCCTTCGCGGCCAATCCGCCGTTCACCGGCAAGATCGTGGCGCGGGTAGGTCCCCGCCGTCCGATCCTGGCCGGTCTGGCTCTGTTGGCCGCTGGAGGTGCAGTGCTGGCAGGCGTGGTCTTCGCCCACGGCGGCTACCTGTGGCTCGCGGTCGGCCTCGTGCTGACCGGCTTTGGCGTCTCCTACGCCTTGCCGGCGTTGGTCGTGGCCCTCGTCGGCGCCGCCCCGGCTGGCACGGCCGGCGCGGTGGGCGGCCTGCTCAACACAGTGCGCCAGGTCGGCGCCACCCTCGGCGTCGTCGTCATGGGTGCTGCCGTTGCCGCAGGCACCGGGTGGGCTCTGCTGATGTCGGCTGCGGTCTGCGCCATCGCCTGGTTTGTGTTCGCTCACGTCGAGGGGTGAAGGCCCGATTGCGTTCCCCTAGCCCAGGCGGGCCTCGATGGCGTCGATGATGCGCGGGCGCAGTTCGGCGGCGCGGATGACGGCGTCCACCGAGCCGACCTCGACGGCGCGCTGGATGTTGTGCACCCGGTCGAACTCCGTCGCCACCTCGCCGAGCTTCTCCGCGCGTACCGACGAGCGCAGCTCGTCGAGTTCGGCGGTCAGCGCGGCGCGTTCGGTGCCCGTCGCGGCACCGGCGCGGGTCTCCAGGTCCCGCACCCGGGCGTCGGCCGCCGTACGGGCGTTGACGTCGGCGGCGAACACCACAGCGGCGGCGGGGGCGCCACCGAGCACCGAGGCGAACGAACCCTCCAGGGCGAGCACGGTCATGTTCGGGTTCAGCGCCTTCGAGAACACCACGAACGCACCGCCGTGGTAGCGCGAGATCACGCAGAAGACGATGGGCCCCCGGAAGTTCACGATTGCCCGGCCGATCTCGGCGCCGTACTCCAACTGGAGCTTGCGCATCGACTCCGGTGAGCCGTCGAAGCCCGACAGGTTCGCCAGTACGACGAGAGGTCGGTTGCCGCTGGCCGCGTTGATCGCCCGCGCGGCCTTCTTCGACGAGCGGGGGAACAGCGTGCCCGCCGTGTAGGTGTCCGGACCGTCGGTGGGCGGGAAGCCGTGCCGCGGCACCGACCGGGACTCGATGCCGAGCAGGCAGACCGGGATGCCACCGAGGTGGATGTCCTGCACGACCGCGGTGTCCGCGTCGGCCATGCCCGCCCAGCGCTCCAGCACCGGGTGGTCCTGGTCGGAGAGGGCGCGCATCACCGTACGGATGTCGAACGGCTTCTTGCGGTCCGGGTTCGACTCGACGGAGAAGATCTCCCCGACGGTGCGGAAGGCGCTGCCCGCCACGTCGTGTGGGAAGTCGGAGATGTCGCGGTCCGCGGGGTCGGTGGTGGCCGCCCGCCGTGGCGCGTCCTCGCCGGGTGCGACGTACGTGTGGTCGTAGTGCGACATCACCACGTCCCGTGCGGCCGTCAGGTTCGGCGCCCAGTACTGCGCCTGCCCGTTCGGCCCCATCACCCGGTCGTAGCCGCCGATGCCGAAGTTGTCCTCTGCGGACACACCACCGGAGAAGTCGAGCGACTGCTTGCCGGTGAGCACCATCGCCGAGTCCGGTGTCATCACCAGGATGCCCTTGGTGTGCATGAGCATCGTCGCCTCGGCGTTCCAGTACGGCTGCGCGCCGACGTTGATGCCCGCGACCACAATGTTGATCTCACCACCGGCCTGGGTGAACTCGACGATCCGCTTGAGCGCCGCGGCCACCCAGTCCATGTTCTCCGTGCCCGAGGTCATCGAGATCCGAGCGCCGGCGGACAGCGCCCACCACTCCAACGGCACGTGCATCCGCTCCGCCAGGTCCAGTGCGGCGATCACGCGCCGGCACTCCGGCTCCGACAGGGCGCCCAGCGACTTCGTCGGGTCGCCGAGCAGCACCACGCGGGTGACACCCTGCGGGTAGCGCTCGGTCGGCGTCGTGACCACCCCGGCGACGATCGCGGCGCTGTTGCGTCCCTTCGGCCGGTCCACCGGCACCAACACATGGTCGTCGTCGAGGTCGTACTCGACGAAGTCACCGAGCCGGCCGGTCAGCTCGTACGGGTACACGGTGTTGCGGCTGCTCGCGCGCAGCACCTTCAGCCGGTACTCGTCGAGCGGCTCGACCGGCTCGACCGGCGGCTCACCGACGGCCAGGTCGGCCCCGCCCGAGGCGTCGAACGAGATCCGCACGGCGATCTTGGTCAGCTCGCCGGTCCGGCGGTCGCGCTGCCGCGCGATGAACAGGATCTCCTCCAGCCCGGCGCCAACGGTCGTCGGGCGTACGCGCCCGGCGATCATCTCCATCTCCTGGCGGGTGAGCTCGCTCGGCGGCCAGACGTAGACCACGATCCGGTTGGTGTTGAAGCGCGTCTTCGACGGTCGCCGCGACTGTGCGCGACGGATCGAGTCGAGGCAGGCGGCGATGGCGTCCTCGGTCGTCGGCAGCGCGACCAGGCGGCCGTCCTGCTCACGAAGCTCGGTCAGGTCCCGTACCTGCGCGAACGCGACGAGGCGCTCGTCCGCCCGGTTTTCCCTCGCCACGCACTGGAAGAGGTAGACCTCCTCGTCCGACGACGGCAGCCGGGTCAGGTCGAACTTGTGCAGCCGCTCCAGCTGCATCCGCTGCGCGATGTACGGGTGCAGACCGCGGATCAGCCGGTCCTCGGTCATCTCAGTGCTCGACGGGCGGAAGGTGAAGTGGTGGTGCATCACCGCTCCGCCGCGACCCGCGACGGTCGTGGTGACCCGACGGACCTGGGGCGGCAGCGGGTGCGCCGCGATGACCTCGGCCAGTGCGGCCGCCATCGCGTCGAAGTCCTCCGGCTGGTTCTCCCAGCCGAGGTAGATGTCGGCGTCGACGGAGTCCTCGCCGCTGGCCAGTTCGGCCAGCCCGCGCAGTGCGCTGCCCAACGCATCGAAGCTCACCGCGGCGGAGACCACGCTCGAGTCGGCGCGCTCGGCGACCACGAACGTGCAGCCCGCGACCTCGCGGGTGCGCACGCTGGTGAGCGCCTTGTTGCCGTAGTACCGCCGGGTCAGCACCTCCAGCATGACCGCGTTGTCGAGGTGGTCGCGGACGAGCCGCTGGCCGAGCAGCCGGACCAGTGGCTCTGTGCTGCGTACCATCTCGGCGATGCGCTCGGCGCGGTCCGCCGCGTCCGGGTGGGCGTCCAGGTGCCGCAGGTGCCCACGGACCTCGGCGTAGACGCGGGCGCGGTTGCGGCGCAGCAGCGGCTGGGCGAACCAGGCGAACACCACGCCACGGGCGAGGTCGGCCACCGCGGGGAAGCGGACCTGCGTCGCGGCGATCAACCGCTCCAGCGCGAGACCGGCGGGCTCGCGCAGCGTGTCGTCCGGCGGGGTCTCCCGCAGCCACGCGCGCAGCAGCGTCGCGACGACCGTCGCGTCGGCGGACGCGCGTTGCTGGGCGAGGAAGATCCGGAAGACGGCGGCTTCGAGGGCGGGGGAGCGCTCCAGGTCGGTGACGCCGTACCGGCCGAGCGCCTTGGCGAGCTTGGTCTGGAAGGCAACCGGCAGCCCGGCCCGCTCGACGTCGAGGCTCTGCAGGTAGGTGTGGAAGTACTCCCGGGCGCTGTGGACGTGGGCGGCGCCGCCGTCCTCGCCCGTCGGCCGGTTGCGGCTCAGCTCGACGAGGTCGGCGAACACCTCGATGAGGTCGAGCTCAGCGGCCAGCGGCCGATGACCGGCCTCGGTGGCAGCCCGCCGCGCGGTGACGTAGCCGTCGAGCACCCGACGGTCGTCGTGCGGATCGACGTCGAAGCCGAGCAGCAGACCGCGCAGGTCCTCCTGACCGCGCCTGCTGCGCTCGTACGCCGGAATGTCCTCGGCGGCGGTGGGCAGGTCCAGTTCGACGGTCTCGACGGTCGGGTCGTCCGCGGTTTCGTCGGACTCGTCGGCGAGCGGCTCCAGTCGCATCAGCGGCGCACCCGCTTCCACCTGGCTGCCGACGGAGACGGCGCACTCCTTCAGCCGCGCCCTGAACGGCGCCCGCAGCACGGTCTCCATCTTCATCGCTTCCAGCACCAGCACCGGTGCGCCCGCCTCGACCTCGGCGCCGACCTCCAGCGGCGTGGCGACGACCAGCGCGGGCATCGGGGAGCGGAGGACGCCACCCTCGTCGCGGCTGACCCGGTGCGTCACGCCGTCCACCTCGACCAGGTGGGTGGGCCCGTAGGTGCCGGTGAGCAGGCGGTACCGGATGCCGTTGACGACGATCTGGCCGGTGTGCCGATCGAAGCGGTCGAGCTTGACGTCGGCGGTGCGCATGACGGCACCTGCCTCGATGCCGACGCGGAACCGGTGTGCGCCGACCCGCGCCACGCGCGTGCGGTAGTCGACGCCACGCAACTTGAGGTCCAATGGTCGGCCGCTGGCATGCTGCACCTGCGGGCGCCCACCGGACGCCGTCGACAGCAGACGCTGCCGCTCGACGCGTTCCTCCTCCTCGTACGCCTCGATGGCGGCGGCCGCCAGTGCGACCGCGGAGTGGCGGTGCGTGACGAGTCTGCCCTCGCCGCGGACGCGGTCGATCCAGCCGGTGTCCGCGCTGGCGTCGATCACCTCGGGCTGGTCGAGCAGGTCGAGCACGAAGCTCTTGTTCGTCGCGCCGCCCTCGATGATCACCGTGGTGTTCGCCATCGCTCGCCGAAGCTTGCCGAGTGCCTCGTCCCGATCGCGGCCGTACGCGATGATCTTCGCGATCATCGAGTCGAAGTCGGCCGGGATGGTGTCGCCCTCGCTGACGCCGGTGTCCACCCGGATGCCGGGGCCGCTGGGCAGGTCGAGCCGCGCGATTCGGCCCGGCGACGGCGCGAAGTCGCGGTCGGGGTCCTCGGCGTTCAGTCGAGCCTCGATGGCGTGCCCGCGCTCCATCGGCGGTTCGCCGTCGAGCCGCCCACCCGAGGCGACGTGCAGCTGTGCCTTGACCAGGTCGAACCCGGTGGTCAACTCGGTGATCGGGTGCTCGACCTGCAGGCGGGTGTTGACTTCGAGGAACGCGAACAGCCGGTCGCCGGGGTGGTACAGGAACTCAACGGTCGCCGCACCGCGGTAGCCCACTGCCAGGGCCAGCCGCTCGGCCGACGTCCTGAGCTCGCCAGCCTGCGCCGGGCTGAGCACCGGCGACGCCGACTCCTCGATGACCTTCTGGTTGCGTCGCTGCACCGAGCAGTCGCGAACGCCGAGCGCCCACGCGGTGCCCTGCCCGTCGGCGATCACCTGGACCTCGACGTGCCGGGCCCCGGTGACCAGGCGCTCCAGGAACACGATGCCGCTGCCGAACGCCCGCGCCGCCTCCTGACTGGTGCGCTCGTACGCGTCGACCAGTTCGGCATCGTTCCTGACCACACGGATGCCGCGCCCGCCGCCGCCCGCGGTCGCCTTCAGCATCAGCGGGTAGCCGATCTCGGCGGCCGAGGCCTGGGCGGCTGCCAGGGTTTCGACGGCACCGCGGCTCCACGGCGCGACCGGCACGCCGACCTTCTCGGCGATCAGCTTCGAGCCGATCTTGTCGCCGAGCTGGCGCATGGCGTCCGCGCTCGGCCCGACGAACGTGACGCCGATCTTCTCGCACAGCTCCGCGAACGCCGGATCCTCGGCGACGAAACCCCAGCCGACCCACGCGGCGTCGGCCCCGGTCTCCGTCAGGGCGCGCTCCAGCACCGCCAAGTTGAGGTACGGGCGGGCAGCTGCCGGGCCGAGATCGTAGGCGATGTCCGCTTCGCGGACGAAGGTGGCGGTGCGGTCAACGTCGGTGTAAAGAGCGACGGTCTCGATCTGGATGCCGGTCTCCGCGGCCAATTCGCGGACCGCGTGGATGAGCCGCATGGCGGCTTCACCACGGTTGACGATGGCGACACGGTTGAACACCCGACTGACCCCTTAGCTAGACCTCGAACTGCGTGCTGCGAGACGACGGCTCCCAGCAGTGATCACCTTTCCGCCTGGCGGCTGCGAGCGCTATGGCGCAACCACCGAACCAACTGTCCCTCAGTTGTAGGAAGTGAACAAAAGTTTTTGGCCCTGGCCGCTGGGCAGATCGTTGTCGATCAGCGCTGCAGCGGCCGGTATCTGGCCGCTTCACCTGCCATCGTCGTTCCGTGCCGAACGACGACCGGAAGGACCCGATGACCGTTCTCGACACGCGGGCGCTCAACCGCGCGACGCTCGCCCGGCAGTTGCTGCTCGACCGCGCCGACCTGCCAGCCCTCGACGCCGTCGCGCACCTCGGTGGCCTGCAGGCACAGGAACCGCAGGAACCGTTCGTCGGGCTCTGGTCGCGGCTGCGCGCGTTCGACCCGGCGGTGCTGTCGAGCCTGCTGACCCAGCGACACCTGGTGCGCACCCACCTTATGCGCCGCACCGTCCACCTGCTCGTCGCCGACGACGCCGTGGGCTGGCGACCACGGCACGACGTCATGCTGCGCCAACGGGTGCTCGGGGTCTACCGCGGCGAGCTCGACGGGGTGGACCTCGACGAGCTCGCCGCGGCAGGGCGGGCGGTGATGGCTGATGATGAGCCCCGCTCGATGACCGAGATCGGGCGGGCGCTCGGCGAGCGCTGGCCGGCGGCGGGGCCGCGGGCACTGGGCGAGATGGTGATCGCGCTCCTCCCGATGACGCAACTGCCGCCACGCGGCGTGTGGCGTACGAAGGCGGGCGTGCGCAACGTCCTGCTCTCCGAGTGGCTGGGCCGGGAGATCGACCCGTCGACCCCGGAGGGCCGCGACCCCATCGGCCAGGTACTCGTACGGCGTTATCTGGCCGCGTTCGGCCCGGCGGCCACGGCCGATCTGCGCGCCTGGTGCGGTCTCGCCGGGTTGCCGGCGGCGGTGGCCGCGATACGCGAGGAATTGGTCACGTTCCGTGACGAGCGTGGCCGGACACTGATCGACCTGCCCGACGCGCCGCGCCCCGACCCGGAGACACCCGCACCGGTGCGGTTCCTGCCGGCGTTCGACAACGCGATCCTCGGCTACGACGACCGCAGCCGCATCATCGACGACGCCCACCGCGGCCTGTCGGTGGCCGGTGAGCGCGTGGTGCTGGTCGACGGCCGGGTCGCCGCGACCTGGAGCGTCGATTCAGGCACGGTGACGGTCAGCCCGCTGCGGGGCTTCTCCCGAGCCGACCGCACCGCCGTCGCCGAGCAGGGGCGGGCGCTGGCGGCGTTCCTCTCCGACAACGAGAGCGACCGGGTGCGGGTCGCTCCGTCTCTCCGATGAGATGACTCTCACCTGCGACCGGTGAACCGCGTCCGCCCCGCTCCGGCCGTCGTGGCGGAGCGGGGCGGCCTCGCGTTGGTCAGGGCTTGCGGGCCACAGCGCCGTAGGCGTCGATCCCGGTGGCGTCGGCCTCGTCCGGCCGCCACAGGGGGATCGGCACCAGGCCGGGCTCCACCATCGTCAGCCCCGCGAAGCAGCTGTCGAGGTCCTCCGGGCTGCGCAGAATGTACGGAACCCCGCCGCTCTGCGCCAGCCGATCGGCACCGGAAACCACCGCCGGGCTGGTGTTGGTGCCGTCCCAGAGCACCAGGTGACTGCCGGACGGCATCGCGTCCATCGTCCGCCCGACGATCGAGCGCACCACGGCCAGGTCCGGCTCGTAGCCCATCACACCCATGAACATCACGGCGATGGGCTGGTCGAAGTCGAGCGTCTGCGCCGCTTCGACGAGGATCTTCTCCGGGTCGTGGTAGTCGGCGGGTACGTAGGTGGTGACGCCCTCCGACGTCGTGCTGGCCAGCAGTGCCCGCGCGTGCACCAGCACCATCGGATCGTTGTCCACGTAGACGATCCGGGAGTCGGGCGCGATGCCCTGGGCGACCGCATGGGTGTTCTGCATGGTGGGCAGGCCGGTGCCGATGTCCAGGAACTGCCGGATGCCCGCCTCGGCGGCGAGGTAACGCACGGCCCGCACCAGGAACAGGCGCGACTGCTGCGCCATGAGGACGATCTCCGGGTAGACCTCGGCGACGGCGTCACCGGCCGCCCGGTCGGACTGGAAGTTGTCCTTGCCGCCCATCCAGTAGTTCCAGATCCGTGCCGCGTGCGGCACGTCGGGCTGAAGCTTTGCGGCGAGTTCGGCGTCCGGGCCGGCCATGCCAGGCTCCTATCGAGGGGTCGACGACTGGAGTTCACCACTGCGGTACGACCGGGATCGTACTCCGACGATGTCCACTGTCGACGCCCGCCGTCACGGCGCGCTTGCCGGGCCAATGGCAGCGATCACCGTCGAAAAACGCCGTTCTGGTACGCCCACACGACGGTCTGTAGTCGGTCCCGTGCGCCAATCTTCGCCATGGCGCGTCCGAGGTGCGACTTGACCGTGCTGGTCAGCGGCAATGCGCCTACGACTTGAGTAGGAGCGGCGCATTCGCCGTGCGCTCTCACCGATCAGACCGGGTGCTTGCTGAGACTCGGTAAGCCACCTGCTCGCTGCGCCGGGATCGCGGTGTCCCCGAACTCCGTTGTCCACGGCCGCGACAGCGCGGCCGGCGCTCGCCACTGGGCCACCCGTGGCCCCGGCCCGGCCGACGAGTCGGTGCGCATTCCGGCACCGGATCCGGCGGGCTTGGTGCGGGTGTCACCGGCAGCCGGCGCGATCCCCAGCTCCCGCATCCGCTCGGCGTACGCCCGGTAGCGCCGTTGCGCCTCGCCGTGCCGGCCCGCCGCGCGCAACACCTGCACCAACTCCAGGTGGGCGTCCTCGTCGTACTGGTCCCGGTGCACCAGCCGCATCAGGTAGACGAGCTTCTGATCGGTGTCGGAGGCGTGCTGCGCCAGGGCTCGCAGCACACTGGTGTGTGCCACCTGCGCCTCCTCGCGCAGCGGTTGCGCCCAGTCCTCGTACGGGTCGTCGGCGAGGAAGTCCCCGCCGTACAGTTCGTCGGCGCGGATCAACAGCCGGGTGGCGGCCGGGTGCCCGGCGCGCTGTGCGGCCTGCGCCTCCTCGGCGGCGGTGAGGAACGACTCGACGTCCACGTCGATCACGTCGAGGTCGATCGCCACCGAGCCCCGGTCGGCCAGCACCGCGCCCCGCCCGCTGGTGCGTCGCCCGGTGCCGAGCACCCGGCGCAGGGTGGACAGCAGCACGGAGAGCCGGTTCGCCGTCCGCGACGGCGACTCGTCCGGCCAGAGCAACTCCATCAGCCGTGGGCGGGGCACGGCCCGGCCGCGGTGCGCGACGAGGATCTTCAACAGGTCCCGTGCCTTCTTGGACTGCCATTCGCCGTACGGCACCACGGCACCGGCCCGGAACACCCGGAAGTCACCGAGGGTGTGGATGACCACCACCGGTACGCGCAGCGTGATGGCGGTGAGCCCGTCGGCGACGCCCGGGTCGAGGCGTACCCCGCAGCGGCGCAGCTTCTGCTCGGCGCCCTCCGCTCCGCGCCGTGCCTGCCGGCCCTGCAGTCGGGCGACGATCAGTCGAACCGTGGCTTCCTGAGCGGGATCGCCGAGATCCCGGCAGAGCGCTGCGGCGTCGTCGAGCAGCCCGGCGGCGGCCCGTGGATCGTCCGCCGCCAGCACGGTGAGTTGGAGCGCCTCGATCAGGGTCGCTCGCCGCCGTCCGACCGTCGCGCCGGTGCGGGCTTCGGCGGCGTCGAAGTGGGCGGCGTCGGTGTCGCCTCGCAGGAGCGCCACCCAACCCCGGGCCAGCAGGGCGTACGGCCGGTCGGGTTCGCGGGCCATGGTGACCGCCCGTTCGGCCAGGTCCTGCGCGGCGCCCAGGTCGTCGGCGGCCCGGATCCGCGCCAACTCGGCCAGGATCCAGGCGCGTGACGTCGGCCGGTGCTGCCCGTTGCCGAGGATGGCCAGGGCGCTCTCCAACGCCTTACGGGCCTGGCGCGGTTCACGCCGGCGGCGGTGCACCATCCCGAGGATGGTGAGCGAGAACGCCTCGTCGGCGCCGATTGCGGCCACCTCCCGTAGGCGTTGGCTGGCGGCGCTGTCGGCGAGCGCCTCCTCAAGGCGGCCCAGCAGGCACTTCGCCGCGGCCGCGAGCGTCAGCGCATACGGCTCGTAGCCGGTGTCGCCGGTCACCTCGGCCAGCCGAACGGCCGCCTCGGCGTGCCGTAGCGCGTCGGAGGCGTCCCCGACCCACAGCAGGTAGCTGGCGAGGTCCAGCTGGATCATCAGCCGGAACAGGCCGACGTCCGCCTGGCGCAGCCCTTCCGCCGGCTCCGCGCGCCCTCGCGCCACCGACGCGTCGCCGGTCGCCGCGGCGAGCAGCATGGCCAGGCGGGCGTACGCCCGGTGGGCGGTCGAGGAGCCGCACGAGTGCGCGGCCCTGGCCGCCTCCTCGGCGTCGGTGGTGGCCCGCTCGATGTCGCCGTCGATCAGATGGTGCACGGCAGCGTGGCAGTGCACCTGCACGGCGTGCGGGCCGGCCGCGTCGATCGGGACCATCGCCAGCCGGGCCGCGGCCAACTGCGGTTCGCCGTCGATCAGGTGGTGCAACGCGACGCGCCAGATGTCGGCCAGTGGGGCTTCGGCCGAATCGGGTGTGGCGGTGAGCAGGTCGGGCTGAGTGGTGAGCCACAGGTGTGCGGCCGTGCGGTCGCCGGCGTCAGCGAGGCGGCGCAGCGCCCGGCCCGGATCGCCATATCTGTGCGCTTGTCCTGGTGTCGGTGCCTCGCCCCCGCCTTTGGTGCGGGTCGGCGTTGACGGGCGCAAGGCATGGTTGACGTTGTCTCCGGACATCCACCGCTCCTGTTTTCTCTCGTGGAGGCTCAGGTGAGTGAAGAGACAACCGGGCGTCTATAGCCGTCGCCCGGCGTGGCTTCCCCCCGGCACGATCATTGTCTTCATCGAGCATCATCGCCATAACCAAAAGAGTCGGTGTACTTACTGACTGCTATGCGGTATCGGCATAATGCGACCCTCAGAGTTCCCTCAGGCAGCCGGAACAGCACCTGAACGGGCCATACAAGCAACCGGCACGGGTCTTCCGCAGAATTCCGGGCATTG
This sequence comes from Micromonospora sp. NPDC005291, assembly GCF_040607415.1. Classification (NCBI taxonomy): domain Bacteria; kingdom Bacillati; phylum Actinomycetota; class Actinomycetes; order Micromonosporales; family Micromonosporaceae; genus Micromonospora; species Micromonospora sp. NPDC005291. The sequence continues at coordinate 219,846 of NZ_JBEXGR010000002.1, read as the reverse complement.
CGTTTCGCCTGCCCGATCGGAGCTGAGATCCGATGACCGAACAGACCGTCGCCCCTGGCCTTGTCGCCTTTTGGCAACGACAAATGGACGCCCTTCCGGAGCCGCCGGACCTGTCCTTCCCACCGGCGGCCGATGGTGTCACCGCGGCCGATGCCGTCACGACCCTGCCGGGCGGCTCAGCTGAGGCGCTCGTTGCCGCGCTGGCTGGTCTGTTCGGGTTGCTGCACCGCTGGACCGGGGGTCGCGACCTGGTCGCCGAGACGCCGGCCGGCCGGTCCGGTTCGGGACGCTGGCTGCCCGTGCGGGTCCGAGTGCCCGAGGATCCCACCTGGACGGAACTGCGGGATCTGGTCCGGACGGCGCTGCGGGACGTGCGGACACACGAGGCGGGGCTGCCTGCGACGGTTCCGGAGCACCGCCCGGTGGTGTCGGTGGCCGTTGGTTCGCTGCCGCCGGGGCACCGGGGCGTGCTGCGGCTGCTGATCGACGACACCGACGGACTGCCGGCGGCCACCGTGAGTCATCCGAGCGCCGCGCTGGTCGGGGCCGCACTGGCTGTGCTGCTCGGCCGGGCGCAGGAGCGGCCGGAGGCCCGCCTGTCCGATCTGCCGCTGCTCGACCCGGCGACCGAACGGCGGGTGGTGGCCGAGTGGAACGCCACCGACACCGGCTACCCACGTGACCGGTCGGTGCCCGAGTTGTTCGCGCAGTGGGCCCGGCAGACGCCGGACGCGCCAGCGTTGCGCCATGACGACGAGATTCTCAGCTACCGGGAGCTGGACCGGCGCGCCAACCACCTGGCGGGGCATCTGCGCCGGCTGGGGATCGGCGCCGAGGCGTTGGTCGGGATCTGTCTCACCGACACGACTGGTTGGGCGATCGCCGCCCTGGCCACACTCAAGGCGGGCGCCGCGTACCTGCCACTGGACCCCGGTTACCCACCGGAACGGCTGGCGTTGACGTGCCGCGACGCCGCACCGGGAGCGATCCTGCACACCGCCGCGCTCGCCGACCGGCTCCCGGACGACGGTACGCCCCGGATCGTCCTGGACCAGCTGCCGGCCGACCATGGCCCGGCGGACCCGCCGGCGGTGACCATCCACCCCGATCAGCTCGCGTACGTCATGTACACCTCCGGCTCCACCGGCCGACCCAAGGGCACCGGGGTCAGCCACCGCAACATCGTCCGACTGGTCCGCGACACCGACTTCGTCGACGTACGCCCCGACGACGTGATGGGGCAGGCCGCCACGATGTCCTTCGACGCGGCCACCCTTGAGGTGTGGGGGGCGCTGCTCAACGGTGCCTGCCTGGCTGGCCTGGACATCAACGACGTGATCGTGCCGGACCGGCTGCGGGACCGACTGCGCGCCACCGGCGTGACGATGATGTTCCTGGCCACCTCCGTGGCCCGGCAGTTGGCGACGGAGGCCCCGGACGCCCTGGCCGGGTTGCGGTACCTGACCTTCGGCGGTGAGCAGGCCGACCGGGTGGCGGTGGACCGGCTCCGGACGGCCTGCCCCGGCACCATCCTGGTCAACGGGTACGGCCCGACCGAGGGCACCACCTACACCACGACGTACGACTGCGCCCTGCTCACCGCCTCCGACCTGGTGGTTCCGATTGGCGGCCCGGTCGCCAACACCCGGGTGTACGTGCTGGACCGGTTCCTCCAGCCGGTGCCGCCCGGTGTGCTCGGTGAGCTGTTCATCGGCGGGGACGGAGTGGCTCGTGGTTACCTCGGCCGCCCGGACGCGACGGCCGACCGGTTCGTGCCCGACCCGTTCGGGCCGCGCGCCGGGGGCCGGCTGTACCGAACGGGCGACCTGGTCCGGCAGCGTGCCGACGGGCTGATCGAGTTCGTTGGACGGTTGGACCACCAGGTCAAGATCCGTGGTTACCGGGTGGAACCGGGCGAGGTGACCGAGGTGCTGCGCGGCAGTGGACTGCTGCGGGACGTCATCGTGTGTGCCGACCGTGATGCGGCGGGCGACACCCGGCTGGTCGCGTACGTGGTGCCCGCCGCCGGTGTGCGCGTCGAGATGGTCCGGGAACGGGCCCGGGAACAGCTGCCCGATCACCTGGTGCCGGCCGTGTTCGTGGCGTTGCCCCGGCTGCCGCTCAACCGCAACGGCAAAGTGGACACCTCGGCGCTGCCCGCACCCGACACGACCCTGGCAGGCGACGAGGACACCGGCCCGCGTACCCCGACCGAGCGGGCCGTGGCCGAGATCTGGCGAGACGTGCTCGGTGTGCCGGTGCGTGGACGCGACGACGACTTCTTCGACCTCGGTGGCCGCTCGTTGAAGGCGAGCCGGGTGCGGTCCAGGCTCTCCGCGGCGATCGGCGCGGAGGTGCCACTGCGACTGATCTTCGACCATCCGACCGTCGCGGGGCTGGCCGCTGCGGCCGACGCGATCACCGGGGTCCGCGAGGCGGCGGTCCAGCCCTCCGGGCAGGTCGGGGTGGTCCCGCCGGACGCGCCACCACCCGCCGATCTCGCCGGCCTGCTCGACCAGTACGAGCACGGGAGCGCGCGATGACCGGTGCCCTCACACCGACAGGACTGCGGCAGCGGGTGGACGCGCTGCCTCCCGAGCGGCGGCGGGATTTCCTCGCCGCGGTCCGTGCCGACGGCGACCGGTACGGGATTCATCCGCTCACCGCCGCCCAGGAGTGGATGCTGCTGCTGGCGCAGCTCCGCCCGGACAGCCCGGCCTACCACGTGCCGTACCGGGTGGACCTGCGCGGTGACCTGGACGTGCCGGCGCTGCGTGGCGCGCTCGACCTGGTGGTGGCGCGGCACGAGGCGTTGCGGACGGTGTTCGTGCCCCTGGACGGGCAGCCGTACCAACTGATCCTGCCGCCGACCGGCCTGCCGCTGGAGGTGCGGGACGTCGTACCGGAGCAGATCGACGAGTACGCCGCCGCGGAGGCGGTCCGCCCGTTCGACCTGGCCCGGGGGCCGCTGCTGCGCGCCACCCTGTGCCGCACCGGCCCCGCTGACTGGTCGCTGCTGCTCTCCCTGCACCACGTGGTCTGCGACGGCTGGAGCATGGGCCTGCTGTTCGAGGAGCTGTCTGCGGCGTACGCGGCGGCGCGGGCGGGACGCGTCCCGGAGCTGCCGACGGTGCCGCGTGACGTGCCGGCCGCGTTGGCCCAGGACCGGATGCTCGGCCCGGTCGAGCTGGACCGGCGGTTGGGCTGGTGGCGCGACGCCCTCGCGGGGGCGCCACCGGGACTGGACCTGCCCACCGACCGGCCCCGGCCGGCGGATCTGGAGGACGCCGGTCACGAGATCGAGTTCTCCTGGCCGCCCGAGCTGGCCGAACGGGTCGCCGAGGCGGGTCGACGCACCGGCGCCACCCCGTACATGATCTTCGCGGCGGCCTGGGCGGCGCTGCTGCACCGGCACAGCCATCAGCCGGACCTGCTGATCGCCACCCCGGTGGCGAACCGGCAGACCCTCGACAGCGAGACGGCCGTGGGGTTCTTCGTCAACACCCTGGTGCTGCGCAGCCGGGTCGACGGCGAGCTGACCTTCGCCGCGCTGCTGGACCAGCTGCGGGACGCGGCGCTGACCGCGCTCACCGACCCGGTGCCGTTCGACGCGCTGGTGCAGGAGGTCCGCCCCGCCCGGGATCCCGGCCGCCACCCCCTCGCCCAGGTGATGTTCGCCGTCGAAGACGGCTGGGAGCAGCACCTGACCCTGCCCGGGGTCACCGTGTTGTCCAGCGGTGAGACGCACACCGGCACCTCCATGTTCGACCTGACGCTGACCGTCATTCCGTACGAGGGTCGGATCGACGGGCGGATCGAGTACCGGACCCGGCTCTTCGACGAGACCACCGCTCGGGCGCTCGCCGACCAGCTCGCCACCCTGCTCACCGCCGCCCTCGCCGCACCGGACACCCCCGTGAGTGGGTTGCCGTTGCTCGACCCGGACGCCGCTCGGGACCTGGTCGACCGCTGGGCCGCCACCGCCACCGGGTCGACGGAACAGCCGATCCTTCCCGAGCTGGTGGCCCGGCAGGCCGTCGCGACCCCCGACGCGATCGCCGTGGCGTACCGCGAGCAGACGCTGACCTACCGGGAGTTGGACGTGCGGGCGGGCCGGTTGGCCCGGACCCTGGTGGTCCGGGGTGTACGGGCCGAGACCACCGTCGGGGTCTGCCTGCCCGTCAGCCCCGACTGGGTGGTCGCCGTCCTCGCCGTGTTCCGGGCCGGCGCGGTCTACCTGCCCCTGGACCCGCAGTTGCCGGCGGCCCGGCTGTCCTACCTGCTCACCGACTCCGACGCCGCGCTGGTGATCACCGGAGCCGACGCGGAGCTGGCGCTGCCCGAAAGCGACGTGCCGCTGCTGCGGCTCGATGAGCCGCCGCCGTCCGCCGTCGGCCCGCTGCCGGCGACCGTCCACCCGGACGCCGCCGCCTACCTGATCTACACGTCCGGCTCGACCGGGCTGCCCAAGGGCGTCGTCGGCACCCATCGTGGGCTGCGCAACCTCGCCGAGGCGCAGGCCCGCCTGGTCGGCGTCCGCGCCGACGACCGGGTCCTCCAGTTTCACTCGATCAGCTTCGACGTGTCGTTGTCCGACCTGGTCACCGCTCTGACCGTGGGCGCGACGCTGCGCCTGCTCGGCGCGGACGAGCGCACCCCCGGCCCCGACCTGGCCGCCGCACTCGTCCGGCACGGCATCACCGTGGCTGACCTGCCCCCGGTGGTGCTCGACGCCCTGGACCCGGCCGCGGCGCCCGGGTTGCGGGTGCTCACCGTCGGCGGCGAACCCTGCGCCCCGGACGTCGCCGCCGCCTGGTCGCGCGACCGGCTCCTGATCAACGGGTACGGCCCGACCGAGGCCACCGTGACCGCCACCGCCGCCCGCTGCGCCCCGGACGGCACCGACCTGCCCATCGGCCGGCCACTGGCCGGGGTACGCGCCTACGTGCTCGACGCCGAGCTGCGGCCGGTGCCGCCCGGGGTGCCCGGCGAGCTGCACCTCGGCGGCGCCGGGGTGGCCCGTGGCTACCACGGCGACCCGGCCCTCACCGCGCGGCAGTTCCTGCCCGACCCGTACGCCCCAACGGCGGGGGAGCGGATGTACGCCACCGGGGACCTGGTCCGCTGGCGTGCCGACGGGCAACTGGTCTTCGTGGGCCGGGCCGACAACCAAGTCAAGATCAATGGGTATCGGATCGAGCTGGGCGAGGTGGAGGCCCGGCTTCGTCAATGCCCCGGTGTGCGTCGGGCCGCCGCCGTGGTGCGCACCGATTCGCCCGGCGGTCGGCGGCTGGTCGGCTACCTCGTCGGCGACGGACTGAAGGTGGACGAGCTGCGCCAGGACCTGCTCAGGCACCTGCCCCGATATCTGGTGCCGACGGCCTTCGTGGTGGTGCCCGACCTGCCCGTGACGGCCAGCGGCAAGCTCGACCCGTCCCGGCTGCCCGCCCCCACCGTGGCCCGCGCCGACGTCGGTGCCGCGTACGTCGCGCCGAGCGGGGAGGTCGAGCGGGTCGTCGCCGAGGTCTGGCGGGACGTGCTCGGGCTCGCCGACGTCGGCGTGCACGACAACTTCTTCGACCTGGGCGGCACGTCACTGCTGCTGGCCAGGGCGCAGGCCCGGCTCACGGAACGGCTCGGTCGCCCGGTGCCCGCCGTCGAGCTGTTCCGTTACCCGACCATCGCCCTGCTGGCCCGGTTCCTCGACGGCGCGGGACCACCGACGGCCGTACCGACCGGGGACGGCGGTCGGCGCAGGGACGCACGCAAGCAGGCGCTGGCCGACCGGGCCCGACGGACTCGCCCGGTGCCAGCAGGGGAGGGACGACCATGACCAACCAGGAGACCGGGCTGGAGATCGCCATCGTCGGGATGGCCGGCCGATTTCCCGGCGCCAGCGACGTCGACGAGCTGTGGCGGCGGGTCCTCGCCGGCGACGAGACCATCACCCGGTTCACCGACACGGAGCTGACCGCCGCCGGGGTGACCGAGGACGAGCGGCGACACCCCGACCACGTGCCGGCGCACGGCGCTCTGCCGGACATCGACCGGTTCGACGCCGGCTTCTTCGGCTACTCGCCCCGCGACGCCCGGCTGCTCGACCCGCAACAACGTCTCTTCCTGGAGTGCGCCTGGGCCGCGCTGGAGCGCGCCGGTCACCTCACCGGTGACCCGGACCGACTGGTCGGTGTGTACGCCGCCGCCGCGGCCAGCGGCTATCTGCTGCACCACCTGTTCCGTAATCCGCACCTCGACTCGGTCTCCGAGTACGAGCTGATGCTCGCCAACGACAAGGACTCGCTGCCCACCCGGGTGGCGTACCACCTGGACCTGCGCGGACCCGCCGTGGCGGTGCAGACGGCCTGCTCGTCCTCGCTGGTGGCGGTGCACCTCGCCGCGCAGTCGCTGCTCGCCCGGGAGTGCGACGTCGCGCTCGCCGGCGGCGCGCACCTGCTGCTGCCCACCGGCACCGGCTACCGCCATGAGGTCGGCGGCATCATGTCCCGCGACGGGCACTGTCGCCCCTTCGACGTCCGGGCCAGCGGGACCGTCGGCGGCGACGGCGTCGCCCTGGTGGTGCTGCGTCGGCTCGTGGACGCCCGCCGCGACGGCGACACCGTGTACGCGGTGATCCGCGGTTCGGCGATCAACAACGACGGCCGGGTGAAGGTCGGCTTCACCGCGCCCGGAGTGGACGGTCAGGTCGCGGTGATCCGGGCCGCCCAGGAGATGGCCGAGGTCGACCCGGCGACCATCGGCTACGTCGAGGCGCACGGCACCGGCACCGAGCTGGGTGACCAGATCGAGCTGCGGGCCCTCGCCGAGGCGTTCCGGGGCGCCGACGACGGCCGCTGCGCGCTCGGCTCGGTCAAGTCGATCCTCGGGCACCTCGACGTCGCGGCCGGGGTGACCGGCCTGATCAAGGCGGCGCTGGCGCTGCACCACCGCGTCGTGCCGCCCAGCCCGTACTGCACCGAGCCGCACCCCGAGCTGGCCGGCGGCGGCCCCTTCCGGGTGCCCACCGCCGCACAGCCGTGGCCCGACCTCGGTACGCCGCCCCGCGCCGCGGTCAGCTCCTTCGGCATCGGCGGCACCAACGCCCACGTGGTGCTCCAGGCCGCCGACCCGGCAGCCCCGAGCACCGGTGACCGGAACCGCCCACCCGCCGAGCCGGCCGCCGCGACCTTGACCGAGGTGGGCGGACAGTCCGCCCAGCTGCTGGTGCTCACCGCCCGGGACGCCGACGCGCTCGACCGGGCTCGCGCCCAGCTCGGTGCCCACCTGGCCGCGCACCCCGACGTCTCGTTGGCCGACGTCGCGTACACCCTGCGCAGCACCCGACGGGAGTTTGCCCACCGGCTGGTAACCGTCGCCGACACCGGCACGGTCGCCGCCGCGCAGCTCGCCGACCGTGACTCGGCGCTGGTCCGCACCGGCGTCACCACCGGTGCGCCGGGGGGAGTGGCGCTGCTCTTCCCCGGGCAGGGCGCGCAGTACGCCGGGATGGGCCGCACCCTGTACCGCACCGAACCGGTGTACCGGGCCGCCTTCGACCGCTGCGCCGACCTGCTCCGCCCGCATCTCGACGTGGACCTGCGCGCGCTGCTCTGCCCGCCCGGCGAGGCGGTCCCCGCCGTGCCCGAGCTGGACGAGACCCGGCTCACCCAGCCGGCCCTCTTCGCCGTCGAGTACGCCCTCGCCGAGCTGCTGCGTCACCACGGCGTACGCCCGGCGGCCCTGGCGGGGCACAGCCTCGGTGAGTACGTCGCCGCCTGCCTGGCCGGCGTTTTCACCCTCCAGGACGCGCTCGCCACCGTCGCCGTACGTGGCCGGCTCATGCAGACCCAGGCGCCCGGGTCGATGCTCTCGGTGGGCCTCCCCGCCGACGAGGTCGCGCCACTGCTGCCCGCCGGGGTGGAGGTGGCCGCCGCCAACGCGCCCCGGCTCACCACCGTCTCCGGTGAGACGGCCGCCGTCGTCGTTCTCGCCGCCGAGCTGCGTGACCGTGGGGTGGCCTGTCGGGAGGTACGCACCTCGCACGCGTTCCACTCGGCGATGATGGAACCGGCGCTCGCCGGTTTCGCCGCGCACCTGCGCGAGGTGCCGCTGCGCCCGCCCACCCTGCCCGTGGTGTCGAACGTGACGGGTGGCTGGCTCACCGACGACGAGGCCACCGACCCCGACTACTGGGTGCGGCAGCTGCGCCGCCCGGTCAACTTCACCGCCGGCGCCGATCTGCTGCTGCACCAGCGGTTCGCGTTGCTGGAGGTCGGCCCCGGCCGCACCCTGGCCACCCTCGCCCGCCAACACGAGGCGGCACGCGGCGTCCCGGTGTTGACGACCCTGCCCGTCGACCGCACGCCGGCCGGCGAGGACGCGGCGGTCGCCCTGGCGGTCGGCCGGCTCTGGCTGGCCGGGGTGCCGGTGCGCTGGCCCGACGGCCGGGACGACGGACGACGACGGGTGCCCCTGCCCACGTACCCGTTCGCCCGCCAGCGGCACTGGGTCGAGCGGTACCGGCCGGAGCGGCCGAGCCCGGTCCACCCCGACGACATCGCACCGGACCAGACCCCGGCGTCCTCGGCGTTGGCGGCCCCGCCGGGTCAGACGGCGGACGAGCCGTACGAGGTGGTGCGGCGGATCTGGGTGGACCTGCTCGGCGTGGACGAGATCGGCCCGCACGACGACTTCTTCGAGCTCGGCGGGCACTCGCTGCTCGGCACCCGGGTGGTGGCCCGGCTGCGGGACGCGCTCGGCGTCGATCTGCCGCCGGCCGCGATCTTCGAGTCACCCACGCCCACCGCGCTGGCCCGTACCGTCGCCGCGCTGGCCCGACCGGCTGCCGCCGTACCCCCGGGGGATGCCCCGCCCACGGACGCCGACCTGACCGACCTGCTCGCGGAGATCCGGGCGTTGTCTCCGGAGAGTCTCGCCCGCGAGCTGCACCTGGCCCGACACGAGGAAGGAAACCGTGATGGCTGACGAGCACCGCGTTCTGGTCAACGACGAGGAGCAGTACGCCCTCTGGCCCCGCCACAAGGAGGTTCCGGACGGCTGGCGGGACGCCGGCTGCGCCGGCAGCCACCAGGAGTGCCTGGACTTCGTGGCGCGGACCTGGACCGACATGCGCCCCCGCAGCGTCCGTGAACACCTGACGGCCGAGGCCACCCGGCTGGGCGGCCCCAGATGACGTTCGGCATCCGGCTCGGGTTGAGGTGATGTGGCTGGAGAGCGTTATACCTGTAAGTCATATCTATGACTCACAGGTATAACCGCCTACAGCAAGGCTGCCCGGCGATTCGGATCGTCGGTGCTGCCTGACCGGCCGCTGCGCAAGGTGCTGTCGCGGCTGGGCCAGGGGCTCGTCAAAATCACGAGTTGCTGGGTCGCCCGGGTCATGGCGACGTAGCGGTCGACCGCCCCTTCGATGCCCGTGCCGAACGCTTCCGGGTCGATGAGCACGACCAGGTCGAACTCGAGCCCCTTGGCCTGCTCCGGGCTCAGCGACCGGACGCGGGACGTCGGCGGGAACGTCGGGTCGCCGATCACACAGGCGATCCCGTCGGCGTGCGCCGCGAGCCAGGTGTCGAGGATCGAGCTCAGATCAGAGGCCGATCCGTGGACGACGGGAAGCCCGTTGCGGCGGATGGAGGTCGGCACGTTGGCGTCCGGGAGCACGGCCCGGATGACCGGCTCGGCTTCCACCATGACCTCTTCCGGCGTCCGGTAGTTGATGCTCAGGGAGGCCAGGGTGATGTGGTCGAGCCCGACCCGATCGAGGCGTTCCTGCCACGACTCGGTGAACCCATGCCGGGCCTGCGCGCGGTCACCGACGATCGTGAAGCTCCGGGACGGGCATCGCGCCAGCAACATCTGCCACTGGGCGTCGGTCAACTCCTGCGCCTCGTCCACGACGATGTGCGCGAACGGGCCGGCGAGCAGGTCCGGGTCGGCGACGCGCACTGCGGACTCGTCGACCAGGACGTCGCGCAGGTCCTGTTGGCGCAGCATCGTCAGCAGACCCTCACCGTCGTCATAGGCGTCGGCCGCCAGCAGTTCGTCGACGACTCTGTCCATGTGCTCCCGTTCCATGGCGGCAGCGGGGTCAGACCGGCGCTTGCGTCCCGACCCTTCCGGGTCGCCGAGCCGCTGCCGTGCCGCGTCCAGGAGAGGTAGATCGGACACGGTCCAGGCCTGGGCGTCGTCGCGCTGCAGCTTCCGGACCTCCTCGGGGCTGAGCCAGGGAGCACACTTGCGCAGGTACGCGGGCACGGACCACAGGTCTCCGACGAGGTCGGCCGCGTCGAGCAACGGCCAGGCGCGGTTGAAGGTCGTGCGCAGCTCCCTGTCGCGCAGCAGCGACGCGCGGAGCAGGTCATCCGGCCCATCACCGTCGTACCTGTCCGTGAGGATCGTGAGCAACTCCTCCCAGATCTCGTCACGCGCCTCGTTGTGCGGGGTGCCGGGCCCCGGCGCCTGGAACGCGTCGGCCCAGTCGTCGGCGCTCAGCGGGATGTCGGCCTCGTCGGTCGCGATCGTCATTGGTGTGACCGGCGGGTCCTCGTAGAAGCTCACGGCCGCCTCGATCGCCTGGACCAGGGCCGCGGAGGACTTCAGCCGGGCCACGTCCGGGTCGGTTTCGATGGTTGCCGCCGTGCCCTCTTTGACGAGGTCCCGCAGGGTGCAGGTCTGTACGTCCTCCTCTCCGAGGCTGGGAAGGACGTCGGCGACGTAGGCCAGGTAGGGCTGGTGCGGCCCGACGAAGAGCACGCCACCACGGCGCTGGCCGAGGCGAGGGTCGGAGTAGAGCAGGTAGGCGGTGCGGTGCAGGGCGACGACGGTCTTCCCCGTGCCCGGACCGCCGTCGACGACGAGTGCGCCGGCCGATCCCGCGCGGATGATGGCGTCCTGGTCGGCCTGGATCGTGCTGAGCACGTCACGCATCCGGGTCGACCGGGCGCTGCCCAGGCTGGCGATGAAGGCGGACTGGTCGTCGAGCGCGACGGCGTGCCCCACGAACCCGTCGGGGGTGAACACCTCGTCCCAGTAGTCGCTGATCCGGCCACGGGTCCAGCGATACCGGCGACGGCTCGCGAGACCGCGGTCAGCCGGCGGACCTCCTCGTCCCGGTCCACCGCCTGCCGGCCTCTGCCGGCGGGTGCCCTGCGCTCTGCGTCGAGGCGCTCGGACAGGTCGGCGTGCGACTGCGCGAGGCTCTCCGCCATGGCCGCGAAGTGCTGCTCGTCGCGGCTGATCAGCGCCGGGTCAGCCTTGGGGGAGAGGTGACCGGGGAGGTCGAACACGGAGGTAGGCAAGGAATGCAATTCATGACTTCCATTTCGGCAGATTCAGGCCTCGGCCGACGATTTTGCGCCACGACCCGGGTCTTGCCGCAAGCCCCCCAGTGCGCTATAAGTTAGAAGTGGCGGGAGACCGAGTGTCTCCCGTTTTCCGTGTTCAGGGCAGTTCGTCGGCCAGTTTGGCCGGCGCCTCCAACGCCGCCTTCACCGCCTGGAGGAAGGCGACCGCCTCCCGGCCGTTGACCACCCGGTGGTCGTAGACGGCGCTGAGGTTGACGAAGCGGCGGGTGACCACCTGACCGGCCGCGTCCAGGGCCAACTCGTCCTGGGTGCCGCCGATCGCCACGACGCAGGTCTGGCCAGGGAAGACGATCGGCCCGGCGAGCACCACGTCCGGGTCGGTGTGCAGGGAGACGACGATGGTGCCGCCGGCCAGTTCGCCGGCCCGAAAGCCCGCACTGCCGGCCCGGGAACGGAAGTCCATCAGTGTCTCGGCGATCTCCGCGCAGGTCAGCTCCTCCACGTCGCGGACCACCGGGATGAACAGCCCCGTACCGACGTCGATGGTGACGCCGACGTGGGCCGCCTCCGCCAGCCGTACGCTGCTGCCGTCGCCGGGTGCGGCGAAGAGCAACGGGTGGTCCTCGCGCAACCCGCCGATCGCCTTGACCAGCAGCTCCGGCAGGCCGACCAGGGTGCGGGTGGTGCGGGTGAGCTGCCGGGCGACCGCGAGGGCGGCGTCGGCGCGGACCTTGATGACGGCGAGTGCCGCCGGCACCTCCCGGTGTGACTCGGTGACCACCGCGGCCACCGCCCGCTGGGCGCGGGAGAGCGTGTGCACCGGGCGCGGGTCGTCCGGCTCCGGGCCGTCGCCGGCCGCGAGCGCGGCGGCCGCGGCCACCACCACCGGCTCGGTCGCCACCGTGGGTGCCGCCGACCGGTCGGCCAGCAGACGTTCCACATCGGTACGCCGCACCACCGCCTTGCCGAGGGTCCGCAGCTCGGCGTCGTCGAGCCCGTGCGCGGTGGCCAACTCGCGGGCCGAGTCGGTGAGCACCGGCCCGCCGGGGTGAGCGTCGGGCACCGGTACGACGGCAGCGGCGACCGCCTCGGCGAGGAAGCTCTGCCGGGCCTGCTCACTGTCGAAGACGTGACCGATGACGTCGCCGGGGGCGCATTCCTGGTTGACCGTGGTCAGTCGGTGCAGCACGCCGGTGCCGTCGCTGAGCAGCTCCTCGGCAGCCTTGGAGGTTTCCACCTCGGCGATCGGGTCACCAGCCCGGACCTGCTCGCCGTCCTCGGCCAGCCAGTCGATGAGCACGTACGTCGTGTCGTTGTTGTTGAGCTTGGGGACGACCAGGTCAGTTGCCACTGACGACCTCCTTCACGGCCCGGCGGATGTCGGCGTCCTGCACCAGCACGGTGCGTTCGAGATGCGCGGCGGTCGGGATGACGCTGTCCGCGGAATGCACCAGCCGCACCGGTGCCCGCAGGGCGCCCCAGAGCCGCTGGTGCACGACGTGTGCCAGCTCGGCACCCCAGGTGCCGCCGGCGGTGCTCTCCTCGGCCACCACCACCCGGCCGGCCCGCGCGATCGGCGGCAGCAGAGTGTCCGTGTCCAGGGGCCAGAGCCGGGACGGCACCAGTACCTGGCAGACGATGTCGTCGCGCAGCAGCAGCTCCCGGGCCACCGACACGGCCCGCGAGGCCAACCCGCCCGGTACGACCAGCACGCAGTCGGCCTGCCCCGGGTCGTCCACCCAGACCCGGGCCACGTCGGCGTCCGGGCCGACCATGTCGTAGCGGAACAGCTCGTCCACCACGCCGTCGGCGTACATGCGGGTGGTGTAGAGGACCTTGTCCTCGAAGAGCAGCCCCGGCCGGCCGGCGGCGAGCATGCCGGCGAGTACCGTCCGATTGTCGTGGAACGGCGACACCTCGTGCAGGCTCAGGCCGGGGATACCGACGAAATGCTTCTGTGGGCTCTGACTGTGCGTCGGGCCGTACCCCCGGTTGCCGCCGGTGGGGCAGCGCACCACCAGCCGCATCGGCACCTGCCGGCCGTACATGGCGGTGGACTTGCTGGCGAAGTTGAGGATCTGGTCGAACGCCAGGGCCACGAAGTCACTGAACATGATCTCGACGATCGCGCTCTGCCCCGCCAGAGCCAGCCCACCGGCCACACCGACGATGCCTCCCTCGCTCAGCGGGGTGGACAGCACCCGGTCCGGCCAGCGCGTCGACAGCCCTCGGGTCACCTTGAACGCCCCGCCGTACGGGTCGACCACGTCCTCCCCGAGCAGGGTCAACCCGGCATCGTCGGCCAGCAACGCGTGCAACGCCTGGTTGAGGTTCTCCACCACCCGCTCAGCCACGATCCGCCTCCGCCCAACGACTCGCCGGTCGGCCGGCGACCTCCCGGACCACCTGTGCCACGTACGTCCGCTGCCGTTCGTCGTGCGCGCCGAACTGCTCCGGGTACGCCTGCGCGTAGCGGGCGTACCAGTCGTGCGCTGTCGCGTGCGCCAGCTCCTCCGGGCGGCGACTGTCGTCACCCTTGCTGTGCGGCCCCACCCGATGGGTGAGCAGCTCCACCACGTACGGCGTGGACCGTTCGCGGACCCGGCGCAGCACCGGCGCCAGCGCGGCCCGGACCACGACGGTGTCGGTGGAGGTGACCTCAACGTGGTCCACCCCGAACGCGCGGGCCCGGCCGCCGATGCTGCCGGCGAGCTGCGCGACGGTCGGCGTGGACTGGGCGATGCCGTTGTTCTCCACCACCAGCAGCAGGGGCAGCCCCCACAGCGCCGCCATGTTCAGCGCCTCGTAGACCGCGCCCTCACCCCAGGTGCCGTCGCCCAGGTAGACCAGCGCCAGCCGGCCCGGCTCGGCACGCTTGAGGTGCAGCGCCACCCCGGCGGCCACCGGCGCGCTCTCGCCCTGCACCCCGGTCGACAGGTAACGGTCGCGCAGGATGTGCTGGCTGCCGCCGACCCCGTGGCAGACCGCGCCCTCGCGCCCCATCACCTCGGCGAGCAGCCCGTGCGGGTCGTTGAACCGGGCCAGGTAGTGGCCGTGGCCCCGGTGGTTGCTGAACACGAAATCGCCGTCGGTGAGCAGCGGACGCAGCGCGACCGGCACGTACTCCTGGCCGAGGCAGGTGTGCGTGGTGCCGTGCAGCTCGCCCCGGCCGAACATGTCCAGCAGCGCCAGCTCGAAGTGCCGGATCAGCAGCAGCAGGTCCAGGTCGGCGTCGGCGAGCCGGGTCGGGACGGTCGGCGGCGCCTCGGTGCGGGTGGCGGTCATCGCGGTGCCCCGTCCAGCTCGCCGGCGATCAGGTCGACCAGCTCACCGACGGCGGTCACCGCCAGGTACGCCCGCAGGTCCAGTCGGACGCCGAGGTCGTCCTCCAGCGCGGCGAGCAGCCGCAGCGCCTCCAGGCTGGTCCAGTTGGTCAGTGCCGCGAACCGGACGTCGGGCGAGAGCCGCTCGGCCGGTACGTCGGCGACCTGTTCGATGAGGTCCGCGACGGTGGTGAACAGATCAGGCACGGACGTCTCCCTCCTCCAGGGCGATCCACGCCGGCAGGAGCCGGGGCGGTGGGTGCAGCGGCAGCACGTGCCGGATGGTGCCGTCCTCTTCAGACGCCACGGTGAAACCGGCGGTGGGCCACACGGCCCCGCCGGGCTTGTTGCGGGCGGTGGGCCGGAACAGCGCCTCCAGCCGGGTCGCGCCGGCCGAGCGGGCCAGCTCCGCCACCCGGTGCAGCGCGGCCTGTTCGACGCCACGGGAGAAGACCCGGCAGCTGAGCACGAAGTTCTCGATCACCCAGGCCTCCGGGTCGTCCCGGTCGAGCCACAGGCCGCCCACCAGCCCTTCGGCACCGAACCGGTCGGTGACCTCGACGGTGAGCACCAGGTGGCCGGGGGAGTCGGCGCGTTGCCGGGTCTGCGCCTCGGTGTGTGCCCGTTCGGTCATGGTGAACTGGTTGGTACGCAACCCGAGCTGCGCGACCCGGGGCAGGCTGAGGGCGTCCACCGGGCGGACGGCGACCCGCAGCTTCAGCTCGTGCAGGTAGTCCGCCGCGGAGTCGAAGGTGGCGGCGAAGCGTTCCCGGCCGCTGCGGGTTCGATACAACTCGGTGCGCTCGCGGTCGGTGGCGCCGATGGCCAGCACGGTGAAGTGCCCCTCGGTGAGCAGCCTGCTGGAGAACCCGGCTGGGTCGCCGGCCAGCTCCACGACCCGCACGGCCGGCAACTCGCGGCGCACCAGCTCACACTCGAACGGGCTGTCGTCGGCGAACACCACGGCGTCCAGGCCGAGGTTGAGGGTGGTGGCGAGCTGGCGCAGGTTGTCGTCCTTGCGCCCCCAGTTGACTGCCTGTGCGACGAAGTCGTCGGACCGCAGCAGCAGATCGGGGTGCTGCGCCAACGCCTCGGTCACCAGATCGGGGTCGTTCTTGCTGCACACCGCCAGCAGCACACCCTGTCGGCGCAGGGCCAGGGCGCGCCGCTGCACGTCCCGGTGGCAGTTGCCGGGATAGTCGGTGCCGAGCTGGATGCCGGCCAGCCCGTCATCGCCGAGCACCCCCGCCCAGAGCGTGTTGTCCAGGTCGAGCGCGAGCACCTTCGCCGTCCGGCCGAGGACTGCCCGGCAGAAGGCGGCGGCCTCGTGGGCGTACCGGCGTTCCACGGTGGGTGTCCAGGCCATGCTGGCGAACCGGTACAGGCGCTCGTCGCGCACCGGGCCGTCGTGGTCCACGAGCAGCGTCTCCAGGTCAAGGGTGTACGTCGTGTCCCGCTCGCCCAGCTCCAGCAGTTGCCCGTTCAGCTCCCGCCAGAGCCGGCCCAGCTCGGCCCGGCCACGGAAGCTGACCAGACTGCGGTGCTCCAGTGGGGACAACGGCACGGTGTGCAGCAGCAGGGCGCCCTCGCTGCGGGCGGCGTACCCACGGACGGCCGCCCCGAGCACTCCCGCCCGCTCGCCCAGCACGTCGGCGAGACCGGCGAGGTCGCCCGGGTCCCACTCGGGGGGTAGGAACCAGCCGTCGTGCAGCAGACAGAGCGTGACGTCGGGCCGGAACTCGGCCAGCGCGGAGCGCGGGTCACTGAGGTCGAGCACGAGTTGGTCGAAGCCGGAGACGTGGATCTCGGCGGTGATTCCGATCCGCAGCAACGCCACCCGCAGCAGCGGCTCGACCGTGCCCGGGGTGAACGTGCCGGTGACCGCGACCCGCAGCGGACGGAGTGGGAAGTCCGGGCTGGCCAGCTTCTCGGCGGGCACGTCGGCGAGCAGCCGACCGGCGGAGGCGACGGCGGTGACCGCCGCGTCGTCCAGGTGGACCAGGCCGGGTGCCAGCTCCGGGTCTCCGGCCGCGTCGGGTCGGCGTAACCGACGGATCCGGAGGAGGACCTCCTCGACTCTCATGCGGTGTTCCTTCCTCTCCCGCCGGGCGGGGTCGTCGTCGACGGGCCGTTCGCGCTGCTCCCGTCGGATGTGTGCGGCCGGTCAGACCCGCAGCAGGGTGCAGACCCAGTGCATGCCACTGCCGGTGCTGGTCAGCGCGACCAGATCCCCCTCGGTCAGCTCGCCGGTGCCCAGGTGGTGCTCCAGCCCGATCAGCTGGTCGGCACAGCCGACGTGAGCGTGGGTGAGGGCCAGCTCGACGTTGGTCCGCTCCAGCTCCACGCCGAGATCCTTGGCCAGCTCGGCGAACTGCCGGGCGTTGTCGTGGAAGTGCACGAACCGGCGGACGTCGGCGAGAGTCACGCCAGCCCGGCCGCAGGCCGCCTCCACCACCCGCCGGTTGCGCTCCCGGATCGTGGCGACGAACTGGAACATCCGCCGCACGTCGCCGGCGAAGAACTCGTTGAGCCGGTCCGCCGGGTCACCGACGCGGGGAGTGCCGCCGTCCGGGGTGAACGGCTGGGCCGCGCCGCCCACCGGCATGCGCATGAATCCCGCGTACCGGCCGTCGCTGATCGTCTCGGTCGCCAGCCAGCGGCACCGGTCGTGGTCGCGGACCAGCACGGCCGCCGCCGCGCCGTCGGAGAAGATGCTGGTGTTGACCTCCATCCGGTTCCAGTACGGCTCACAGACCCGGTTCGCGCCGATCAGCAGCGCCGTCCGGTATTCCGGGTGGGTGGCGAACCGGCCGGCGACGGTGTCGAACGCGGCCACTCCACCGCCGCAGGCCTGGTTGAGCAGCACCGCCTCGGCCCGGTGCGCGCCAAGGCGTGCCTGGGTGTGCGCGGCCGGGTCCCAGTAGAGGTACTCGGCCAGGTCGGGGATGGCCAGCACCACCAGGTCCACGTCGGCGGCGGACAACCCGGCCCGGTCCAGCGCGGTGCCGCCGGCCACCACCGCGAGGTCCGTGACCCCGATGCCGGGCCCGGCCCGGTGAAAGGCCCGGTACTCCCAGGACCGCAGCCGGTCCAGGTCATCGGTGTACGTGGCGGCGGCCGCCGCCACGTCGACCTGCTCGCCGAGGACGTGCGCCAGGGCGGCCACCCCGACGCCGACCGGTGGTGGCGTGCTCATCGCCGCACCGCCGTGGCAGTGGCGTGCTCGTCGTCGGTGGTGCGGGCGGCGCGCAGCCGAACCTGCGGATCGGTGGGCACGACGGCGTCCAGTTCGGACAGGAAGCGCCGGGCGGTGCCGTTGCGGCCCGTGTCGGTCCAGCGGACCAGCACCTCGCCGGCCCCGGCCGCCCCGGCCCGCCGGGTCAGCTCCCGGAGCACGGCGGCTTCGACGCCCTTGCCGAGCACCGGGCAGGAGAGCGAGAAGACGTCGACCGTCCAGCGGTCGACGGTTCGATCGAGCGCGACGAGGCCCGAGGTGCCGTAGTCGCCGAGCCGGTCGCGTACGCGGACCGCCAGCAGGTCACCGGCCCGCTCGGCCAGCGCGGCGGCCGGTGGTGCCGGGGCCAGGGCGAAGTCGTGTGCCCGGGCGACCACCTCGGCGACCTCGGCGACACTGTCGGCGGCCACCGGCCGGTAGTCGACTCGGACGTCCAGGCCGGCCACGAAGTCGTCCAGGGACAGCCCGGTGGGCGCGGCGGCCGGCCCGGCCGTGCCGCCGGCCCAGCGTCGGGCCGGGAGCCGGTCGGTCAGTCCCGCCGACCGCAGCTCGTCCGACCAGGCCCCCGGGTCGGCGCCGAGCAGCACCCGTCGCGGCGCCGTTCCGGCCGCCACGCCTCCCGGCGCTAGGTCGGCCGCCACCCCTCCCGGCGCTGCCTCGGCGTCGCCCGTGCCGGCCAGGACGAGCTGAGCCGGGGTGATGTCCAGCTCGCCGGCGATCTCGGCGAGCTGCTCCGCCATCGGGCGGTCGTCGGTGACCCAGCCGTCCAGCACGGGCAGCAGATCCGCGCCGTCGGCGGTCGACCAGTAGTCGGCACCGCTGGCGCGCAGCGCCACGCGCCCCCCGGCGGCGCGCAGCTCCCGCAGCGCCGGCAGCAGGCGTGCGGCACCGGTCAGGCCGTCGCCGTCGAGCACCAGAGCTTGGCAGCCCGCGCCGAAGAAGCAGCCCACCAGCGCGGCCGCGGCGGCACCGAGCCGCGCGAAGACCTCCTCGGTGTACGGCACCTTGGCGAACCGGAACAACGCCGGGTGGTACGCCCGCGAGTCGCCAACCATCCGCACCGCCTCGTCCGCGTCGACGAGCAGCACCCACGGGTCACCGGCCAGCCGGTCGCGCAGTCGCTCCCGTACCGCGGTGGCGCTGGCGGTCACCCCGTCGGCGTGCATCGCGTCGGCCGGGCCGTACGAGCGGGCGGCGGGAACGGCCGGCAGGACGTACACCAGTAGTGCGCCCTGCCGGCGCGCGGCGGCGACGGCCGTCTCCGCGCCGGCCAGCAGCTCCGTCGCCCACCCGGCGCCGGCCGGGCCGGGAACTCCTGCCTCCTCCAGGCGCTGCGCGACCACGAGCACGTCGGGCCGCACGTCGGCGAGGAAGCCGTCGGTGGCCAGGCACTGCTGCACGACCTGCTGGAATAGGCCGACGGTGAGGGTGGCGGGCAGCCCGGCGTCGTGCAGGCCCAGCCCGAGGTACGGCACCAGCGGGTCCACGGTGTAGCTGGCCAGCAACGCGACGCGCAGTGCCGGCTTCGGACGCTGCCGGGTGACGGCCTGCCAGCGGCCCCGCCGGGCGAACAACTCGGCGCTCATGTCGCCTCCGTGCCCTTGGTGCGCAGCACGGCGCGCAGTTCACCGACGCTGCGGACGTCGCGGATGTCCTCGAAGGCGAAGGAGAGCCCGTAGATCTCTTCCAGGGTCACGACCAGTTGCAGGTGACGCAGGCTCGTCCAGGTGCCGATGGTGCCCGGTCCCGACTCGTCGGTCACGTCGGCCGGGTCGACCTCCAGAACCCCGGCGACCACCTCGGTCAGCGTCACTTCGCCACCACCGCGCGGTCGTCGGCCAACTCGTCAGTGCCGGTCGGTGACGGCAGCGGCGCCGGCACGGCGGTGGGTTCGTCGTAGTCGGGCAGGTCGGTCTCCATCCGGCGGATGCTCGGGGAGGCGAACCCGGCTGCCGCGACGCCGATGCCGAACAGGCCGACGATCACGAAGATCAGGCCCATGCCGGCGCCTGGCCCGCTGCCCACCAACCAGCCGAAGTACGGCACGCCGGGACCGCCGTCGCGCATCATCGGTTCGAACCAGCGGTCCGCGGCGATGCCGGCCAACGCGGTGCCGCCGGGGTACGCCAGGTCCTCGATGAACTGTCGCGCGGCGAAGACCCGGCCCTGGTGCGACGGCTCGACCTTCTCCTGCCAGACCGACTGGGCGTACCCGTCGATGAAGGGGATGGACAGGTGCAGGAAGAGCAGGGCGATCGACCAGACGATGATGCTGTCCCCGACGCCGTACACGATCCGACCGAGGACGCTGAAGACCAGGATGGCGATGAGCATCCTGCGGATCTTGTGCCGGGTGTTGGGCAGCAGCCCGAGCAGGACCGCGCCGGCCACGCCGCCGACCGCGCCGATGGTCTGCACCAACCCGACCGCGTTGGTGCTGCTGTCGGTGCGGGCCAGGATCTGCGGCACCAGCAGGGCGAAACCGACCGCGGCGAGCACATTGATGGCGAACATGATCACTTCCAGCCCGGTGAAGGCCCGGCTGGCCATGATGTAGCGGAAGCCGTAGATCGTGTCGGACCAGAAGCCGGCGTCGTCCTGCTGCGTCGAGCGGGGCACCGGCGGCAGCTGCACCAGCAGCACCGCCCCGATCGCCACCACGTAGGACAGCGCGTCGATGAACAAAATGACCTTGATGTCCATCACGCCGAGCAGCGCGGCGGCGAAGCCGGGGGCGAAGATCACCGGGATGGTCCGGACCGCGAACATCATCGCGTTGGCCCGTGGGTACTGGCCCTTCTCCATCATCACCGTGATGGTCGCCTGGTACGCCGGCAGCTGGAACGCGAGGAACGCGCCGGTGACCAGGTTGACCAGGTAGAGGTGCCATACCTCGACCGAGTTGGTGAGGAAGAGCAGCAGCACGGCGGCGGTGGTGATCGCGGAGCCGACGTCGCTGAGCACGATGGTCAGCCGCCGCCCCCACCGGTCGACCAGCGCGCCGGCGATCGGGCTGAAGATGACGGTCGCGCCGAACGCGCACGCCATCAACATGGTCAGGTCGAAGGCCCGGCCGGTGGCGTCCCACACCCAGATGCTCAGGGCGAAGTTCGTCATCCGGGTGCCGAGCGCCGACAGCAGCTGGCCGAACCAGATTGTGGTGAACCCGGCGAACCGGGTCGGGCGTCGGAACGCCATGGGGTCTCCTCCTACTGCCGTGGCGGTTGCCCGTGGTCTCCGGCCAGGCGCAGCAGGCTGGTCCGGATGCCGTCGAGCAGGTGTTCAGCGGTCCCCGACCGGAAGGCCGGGGTGGCGTAACTCAGGTCGACGCGGAGCCGGGGGCCGCTGAGCGACCCGGTCACGTCGAAGGGGAAGGGCCAGTGCCCGTCGGGGTCCTCGGTCGGCCCGAACGGCGCCGCGCAGACGTCGAGGAGTGGGGTGGCCGGTGCGACGTCGTCGAACCCGAAGCCACCCATGTAGTTGACCGCGACCGTCGGCGGTGCCGTCGCGGCCAACCGGGTGCGTACCTCCTCGTCGGGGCACAGGTGGCGCAGCAGCCCGTAGCCGATGCCGTTCTCCGGCACCCGGGCGAGCTGTCGGATCACCGAGCGCAGCGAGCGGGCCGGGTCGGCGGTGGTGGGCAGTTGCAGCCGCAGCGGGTAGAGCACCTGGAACCAGCCGGTCGTGCGGCTGACGTCCAGGTTGTCGAAAAGTGGCTCCCGGCCGTGGCCGGTGGTGGCCACGGTGACCGCGCCGCCGCCGATGTGCCCGGCGATGGTGGTCGCCACCGCGCACACCAGGAGGTCCCGCACACTGGCCCGCAGCCGGCGCGCGGCGGCGTGCAGCCCGCGGGTGGCCGGCTCGTCAAGCGTCACGGTGGCCAACCCCAGGTCGCCGAGGCGGAACGGTCCGGACTCCGGCTCGTCCGCGAGTCGGTGCAGCACACCGTCGTCGGCCTGTGCGAGCCAGAACGGCAGTTGCTCGACGAGCCGGCTCGAACCGGCGTACTCGGCCAGCCGCTGCGCCCACCTGCGGTAGGACGTGGTCTTCTGGGGCAGCGTCGGCTCCTCGCCGCGTTCGAGGTGGTCGCAGAGGGTCTCCAGGTCGGCCAGGAGCAGGCCGCGGGAGACGGCGTCCACCACCAGGTGGTGGTTCACGATCAGCAGCCGGTCGGGCAGCTCCGGGCCGAGCCGGAAGTGCGCCACCCGGGTCAGCGGGCCGAGGTCGAGATCCAGCGCGGTCTGCGCCTCGGCGCAGCGCTCCTCGACCGCCGCCTTCCGATCCTCGACCGGCAACCCGGTCAGATCGTGGCTGGCGAACGGGACAGCGTCGGCCGGGTCGGCGTGGTGCTGTCGCCAGCTCCCGTCCGGCTGCTGAGTGAACCGCAGCCGCAGCGCGTCGTGCTGGGCGACCAACCGGCGTACCGCCTCGCGGAGCAGGTCGGCGGGGAGCGGGCGGGCCAGCTGGAGGTAGTAGGGGTGGTTGAACAGGGCGGGCCGGGCCATCGTGGGGGCGAGCAGGTCGGTGAACCAGCGCTGCGCTCCGGTCAGCGGCGCGTCGCCGCGCACCTCGCCCTGCTCGGCGTCGAGGGCGGTCGCCGCACCGATCGTCGCCGGCTCGCCGAGGCTCGCGGCCAGATCGGCGACGGTGGGATGGCGAACGAGCTGGCGCGGTGTGACGTCGATGCCGGCCGTGGCACAGCGTGCGACGAGCTGCATGGCGAGCAGCGAGTCGCCGCCGACGGCGAAGAAGTCGTCGTGGATGCCGAGCTGGTTGGTGCGCAGCAGCTCCGACCAGATCGCCACGAGTTGACGCTCCCGATCGGTGCGCGGGGCGGCGGCGGCCCGGTCGGCCGACCGCCGGTACCCGTCCACGACAGCGACCCGCACGGCCGCCGCGTCGACCAGTTCGGTGGCCACCTCGGCCAGCAGGCCGGGCGGGATCCGGTCGACCGGCTCGTCGGCGTCCACGGTGCGGGCCGCGTCGAGGGACCAGAGGCCGCGCAGCACCTCCACCGGCCCGGTCTCCGGGTCGAAGGGGATCGCCAGGGTGTCCGGAGGGCCGGGTTCGGTGGCCGGGTGCAGGAACAGGGTCGCCGCGTCGACGGGCGGCGTAGGGGCGTACCCGATGATGCCGGCGGTGACCAGCGCGGACAGCTCCGGGGTCTGCGGCGCTGTGGTGAGCAGCACCGCGCGCCCGCCCCTGGCCTGGGTCGCGAGCAGCGGTGCCAGCTCCGCCTGCCGGTGCGCGGGCCCGGCCGGTACGACCAGCCGGCCGACCGCCGGATGCCGCACCGCCCGCCGCACCAGGAGGGTCGCCGTGGCGACGGCCAGCTCCGGTGACCATTCGTCGCCCGCGAACAGCTCCGGCACCCGGTAGCGCCGCGCCCACGCCTCGACCGACACGACGTCGACGTCGGGCCGGCCGTCGCGCAACCGCCCGCCCAGCTCGGCGAAGAGCGCGTCCCACGGCGGTGTCCGGTACGCCGGCGAGGCGGGGCAGATCGCGATCGTCAGCGGGGTGGCACTGCGGGACCGGTAGACGTCCAGCGCCGCCAGCAACTCGGCGTGGAAGTCGCGCAGCCCGACGGTTGCCGCGCCGAGTGGGCCGGGAGCCAGCCGGTCCTCCCAGCGCAGCACCAGCACGTTGCGGTCCCGCGCAGAGGTCGCCAGGCCGGCGGCCGGGTCGCGCAGCAGCCGCAGCAGCGCCCCGGACGGGAGCTGGCCGAGGGTGTACGGCAGGCCGAGCAACTCCGCCCAGAAGCGGACCGTCGCCGCCAGCCCGGGCAGCTCGACCGTGCCCCCCACCACCAGGCGGGGCGCCGGCGGGGCAGGCCGACGACGCGCCGGGACGGGTCGGGTGGCACCACCGATCGGGTCGTCCGGCCGCCGCACCCCGTCGTCGAGCACGCGCCCCAGACCGGTCAGCAGCCGGACCATCCGCTCCGGGACGAACAGATCGGCACGGTACGCCAGGTCGGCGTGCAACTCGTCGCCCTGCCAGGTGACGCTGAGGAACAGGTCGAAGTCGACCCCGACGCTCGGCACGTCCACTCCGGTGGCGGTCAGCCCGGCGAACTCCGGCAGCTCGTCGGGGCCGTCGATGACGTTCAGCACGCACTGGAACAGCGGGTGGTGTGCGGCCTGCCGGGGCAGCCCCAGCGCCTCCACGATCGACGCGAACGGCAGCCCCTGGTGCCGGTACGCCTCCCGCGCCGTCCGGTACGCCCGGGCCACGAGCTGACGGAAGGTGGGCCGCCCGGCCACGTCGACGCGCAGCGGCAGCAGGTCGGCGAAGCAACCGATCAGCGGGGCGAGTTCGGCCCGCTCCCGGCCCGCGGTCGGCACGCCGAGCACCAGGTCCGACTGGGCGCTCTCGGAGTGCAGCAGAGCGGCGAAGCCGGCCAGCAGTACGGCGAACGGGGTGACCCCCTCGGCACGAGCCAGCTCCCGAACGGCCGCGCCGAGACCGGTGGCCAGCCGCTGTGCCTGGTACCCGGCGACGTCGGAGCGCTCCTCGGGACGGGGGTGGTCGGTGGGCAGCTCCAGCAGTGTCGGCGCGTCGCGCAGTCGTTCCCGCCAGTACGTCAGGTGTGGCTCGACGGCGGTCGAGGTCAACCAGTCGCGCTGGTGGTGGGCGTAGTCGACGAACTGCACCGGTAGCGGTGCCAGCCGTCCGTCGGCACCGGTGGTGTGGTGCGCGTACCGGGTGGCGACCTCGTCGAGCAGGATGCTCCACGAGGTGTTGTCGCAGACGATGTGGTGCATGCCGAGTAGCAGGTGCCAGCGCTGATCGGGCAGCCGGACCAGGCGGGACCGCACCAGCGGGCCGGCGGCCAGGTCGTACCGGTGGGCGGCCAGCTCGCCGGCCGCACGGCGCAACGCTCGGGCCTGCTTCGTCGTCGGCAGGCTGGTCAGGTCCAGTGTCTCCAGCCAGGGGTCCACGTGTGGTCGCACCACGGGCTCCGGTTCGCCGCTCCGGTCCCGGAACGTGGTCCGCAGCACCTCGTGCCGAACCAGCACGTCGTCGAGCGCCCGGCGCAAGGCCGCTTCGTCGAGGTCGCCGCGCAGCTCCAGGGCGGCGGTGGTGTTGTGCCGGACCACGTCGTCGCCGAGCTGGTCGAGGGCCCAGAGGCGGACCTGCGCCGACGACGCGACCGCGGGTGTGCCAGGTGCGGCGGGGGTCAGCGGTGCGAGCGCGATGCCCTCCGTGTCGGCGTCCAGCAGCGCGGCGAGCCCGGCCACGGTCGGGTTGGTGAACAGGGTGTAGAGCGACACCTCCCGGCCGAACTCGGCCTGCACCCGGGACAGCAGGTGGGTGGCGAGCAACGAATGGCCACCGAGGCCGAAGAAATCGCTGGTCACACCGACCTGGTCGACGCCGAGCGCGACGGCCCACAGATCGGCCAGCCGCTGCTCGGTCGGGGTGCGCGGTGCCACCGCCTCCGCGTCGTCCGGCCCGGCCGCCCGCACCGGCGCGGGTCGACTCCGCTCGGCGACCGCCGCGGCCGTGCTCAACTCCTCGACCAGGTACGCGGCCCGCTCCGGCCCGATCGGCGCGAGGAGTCCGAGGTGGCCGGTGGTGATCTCCGCAGCGGGCGGGTCCAGGGCCCAGACGTGGGCAAGGAGCCGGCGCGCGTCGTCCCACCCGGCCGGTACGGTCAGCGCCAGCAGGTCGGGGTTGTCGCGGCGCAGCGCCGCGACGGTCTCCGGGTCGCTGTCGAGCACCACCACCGTCGCCGGATCGGCGGTGGCGAGCGCGGCGGTCAGGCCGTCGGCCGGGCAGTGCCGCACCTCGTGGCCGGGCAGCGCCTCGGTGAGCCGGTCGATCGGCAGCCGATCGCCGTCCACCAGCACCTGCCGGCCGGGTTGAGCGGCGGCCCGGCGCAGCTCGCGCACGAGGATCGTGCCGAGGGCCGCGAAATACTCGGTGGTGTAGGGCACGTGCCCCAGCTCGTCGGCGCGCTCGTCGCCCACCTCGCTGACCGGATACGTGCCGGCGTGGTCGGCGGCCCAGACCGCGTGCACACCCGGTGTGCGTGCGGCCAACACGGCCAGTCGGTCATCGAGCCGACCTTCGGCACTCCGGAGGTCGAAGCCCGGCGACGCGGGGCAGACCACCAGCAGCAGCGGGGCGCTGCTCCGCCGCCGGTACGCCGCCACCGCCGCCTCAAGGTCGTCCATCGCCGCGTCGAAGGCCGTCGCACCGGCGCTGCGGTCCTGCCGGCGCAGCCAGTCTTCCCAGCGCAGCAGGCACACCGTGGCGTCGGCCGGCGGCCCGGCGAGCAGGTGTGTCACCAGCTGCCCGTAGCCGACCAGCTCGACCGAGGCGGGCACCCGCAGGAAACGCAGCCAGAACTCCACCGGGTCGCGCAACGGGTCGACGGTGAAGGTGGCCGCCAGGGCGATCCGCTGCCGGCGCAACCCCGGCACCTGCGACAGTGGCCGCTGCGGGGCGTCGGCCATCGCACGGAGCAGCTCCGGCAGGCGCCCCACCGTCGCGGTGATCGTCTCGTCGAGGTACAGGTCGGCGTTGAAGTCGACCGCGCCCTCGATCCGGTCCCCGTGCACGGTCAGGCTGACGAACAGGTCGAAGTCGGTGAGGCCGTTCTCGGCGGCCACCGGTGTGAAGGTGACTCCGGCCGCGTGCCGCTGTGCCGCACCGCCCTCGGTCATCGTGGCCAGCACCTGGAACAGCGGGTTCACGCTGGGGTCGCGGACCGGGCGGACCTCCTCGACCACCCGCGCGTACGGGGCCTCCTGGTGGGCGTACGCCTCGCTGACCGTGCGGTGCACCCGGCGGGCCAGTTCGCGCACCGTAGGGTCGCCGGTCGCGTCCACCCGCAGCACCAGCATGGTGGCGAAGCAACCGATCAGCGGCTCCAGGTCGGTGCTCGCCCGACCGGCGGCGGGCATGCCGAGCAGCAGGTCGTCCTGGCCGGTGGCCTGCCGGAGCAGGGCGCTCAGCCCGGCGAGGACCACCGCGTTGACGGTCGCGCCGGCCAACCGGGCGAGCCCGCCCAGCGCTGCCGTCGTCTCGGCGTCGACGGTGAAGGGGAGGCTGCGGCCACGGTGGGTCTGCACCGGCGGCCGGGGGCGGTCCGGCGGCAGCGTCGAGCGGGTCGGCGCGGTGGCGAGCCGCTCCCGCCAGTGCGCCAGGTGAGCGGCGAGTTCGCGTTCGGCCTCCGGTTGGCGGCGGGCGGTGACGTGCGTGACGAACCGGGTGGACAGCGCCGGCAGCCCCGCCGGCACGTCACCGGCGAACTCGCCGTACCAGCTCACCACCTCCTCGACGAACACGCCGGCCGACCAGGCGTCGAAGACGATGTGGTGCGCGCTCACCAGCAGCAGGTGCTCGTCGTCGGCCAGCGCGAGCAGCCGGACCGCGAGCAGCGGACCGGTGGTGAGGTCGAAACGGATCGCCGCGTGGGCAACGGTTTGCCGGTCTGCTGCGGCCCGTCGTTCCGCGGGCGGCAGCACCGTCAGGTCGACCACCGGCAGCGGCACCTCCACGGCCTCGCGGACCCGTTGGGTGACGGCTGAGTTGCGGTGGCCGCCCTCGGCGGTTGAGTCGCCCGGTACGAAGACGACCCGCAGCGCGTCGTGCCGAGCCACCACCGCGTTCACCGCCCGATGCAGTGCCGCGACGTCCAGTCGGCCGGTGATCCGCTCGGCGAAGGGCACGTTGTAGACCGGGGTGCCGGGCTCCAGGCGGTCGAGGAACCAGAGCTGCTCCTGCGTGAACGAGAGCGGGTACGCGGTCGCGGCGTCCGGGCGGTGCGTACGGGTCTGGCGTAGCCGCAGGGCCAGCAACTCCCGCTGCTCGGGGGTGAGACCGGCGAGGTCCGGGTGCAGGTCCTGGCTCACCGGGTGACCCCTTCGACGTCCGCACCCTCGGCCGTCGGCGTACCGCTCAGCAGGCGGGCCAGTGGGGGAGGGGAGTCGTGCAGGTAGAGGTGCCCCCCGGGTACGACCGTCAGCGAGAACCCGGCGGCGGTACAGGCGGCCCAGCCGGCCATCTCGTCCGGGCTGATGAGGGGGTCATCGGCGGCTGCCACCGCGTCCACGGGCAGCGGCAGCGGCGTCACCGTGGTCGGCCGGTACGACGCGACCACGGCCAGATCGGCCCGTACGGTGGGCAGGATCAGCTCCAGCAGGCCGACGTCCGCGAGCACCTCGTCGGTGATGCCACCCAGGTCACGCAGCCACTGGGTCAGCGCCGTGTCGTCGAGGCGGTGTGCCGTGCCGATCGGCGAGTCGCGGTGCGGCGGGCGGGCCGCGGAGACCACCAGTCGGTGTGGTGCCGGGCCGCCCCGGGCGAGCAGGCGGGCGGCCACCTCGTACCCGATCAGGGCGCCCATGCTGTGCCCGAAGATCGCGTACGGTGCCTGCACCCGCTCGGCGATCGCATCGACCAGCGGTGGTGCCAGTTCGGCCATCGTGCTCAGCGGCGGATCGGCCAGTCGGCGTTCCCGGCCGGGCAGCTGCGCGGTCCAGACCTCCACGTCGTCGCCCAGCAGCGCCGACCAGGGCCGGTACGCGGCGGCGCCAGCGCCGGCGTACGGGAGGCAGACCAGCCGCAGTCGGGCGGCCGGGCGGGGCTCGGCGCAGCTCAACCAGGCGGCGGCACCGGTCGGTCGGGTGGCGGTCGTCGACGGTGGCATGCGGACCCCGTTCCAGCTCAGCACGGCGACGACGGGTGGTGTCGCCATGCCCGCACACGCTAGGAACGGCCCGTGACGGCGGTCTTAGCGTCGGATGAGGGTTCGCTGGGGTGTCCGCTGCGGGTGGTGGGTCCGGAGGATTACGGTGCGTCGACGACCTCGCGGCCGAGGGGCCAGAACGCGGCGGGGACGAGCTTGAAGTTGGCGATGCCGAACGGGATCCCGATGATCGTGACGCAGAGGGCGATGCCGGCGACGATGTGGGACAGCGCGAGCCACCAGCCCGCCAGCACCACCCAGAGGATGTTCGCCAACCCGGAGGCGACACCCGCACCAGGCTTCGGCACGAGGGTGCGGCCGAAGGGCCACAGCGAGTAGACGGCGAGGCGTAGCGAGGCGACGCCGAACGGGATGGTGACGACCAGGACGAAGCAGATCAGCGCGGCGACGCCGTAGCCGACCGCCAGCACGATGCCACCACCGAAGATGAGCCACAGCACATTCAGTACGAAACGAATCACCACTACAGCATGAGCGATGCTCGCCACCCGACCACGCGGGAGCCGTCCCGGCACACCGTCCTCTTAGGAGCGTGCTGCCGGGGTCAGCGGGCGCGGGTCGTTGACGATGCCCGCGAGGGGCACATGGGGGAGGGGCTTCTCGCCGCTGTCGGACAACTGGGTGAGGGCGTCGTCGTGGCTCTCGAAGATCGGGAACGCTCCGTCCAGACGCATGGTGTGCAGGACGGTGCGGATGAATCGCGACGGCGCGGCGAGGCAGAGCGTGACACCCCGTTCCCGAGCGTCACGGTGGGCGCGGACGAGGAGACCGAGGCCGGTCGAGTCGATGATGTGCACCCGGCTCAGGTCGACGACGACGTGCTCGCCCACCTCGGTCACGTGCCGCAGCGCCGTACGCACGGTGTCGTCGGTGTCGAGGTCACCCGTGGCGGCGATGACGGTCACGTCGTCGAGCTGGTCGATGCCGAGGATGCCGCCGGGGCCGTGGTCGTCGAATGCCACGTGCCCGCCGCCCGAGGGTGGCAGCAGGCTGCAGTGGGGGCAGCGGTGCGGCCCGGTGGCGAACGGAGACCCGCTCCAGCCATGCTCGGCCACCAGGGTCCAGACGACCTCGGCGTCGGGAAGCACGCACGCCGTGCCCCGAATGGTCTCGCCGCAGGTGTCGCAGATCAGGGTCATCAGGTGCTCGTCCGGGACGACGGTCATTCTGCTGCTCCTTCCTCACTCACGATCGACAGCACCTGGTCCATGCGGGCGATGCGCAGGATGCGTCGGACCCGAGTGTTCGGATTGCGGACGGTGAGGACCGCGTCGGCACGAGCCAGCCGCCGATGCACGTCGAGGAGCAGGCCGATGGCGGCGGCGTCGAGATGCTGGCAGTCGGACAGGTCCACTACGACCTGCGCGGGGCGCAGGGGCAACAGCCGATCGAACACCGCACCGACCTCCGGCAGGCAGACCAGGTCGAGTTCGGTGACGCGAACCTCGACCAGCGGCAGCGTGCACCGCGGAGGCATCACCGGCGTTGTCATGGCCGCACCCCTCTCCGTCAACCCTCGCTCGACCACCACCCTGGTGGGCGGGGTTGGCGATCACTGCAAGGCTCTGTGACAGTTGTGTGACAAAACCGCTGGCTGCCGGGCACGGTTGGCCGGCCGGCGGGCTGCCGAGGATGATGCCGGCATGACGGCCGTACTGGTGATCGAGGACGACGACCGCATCCGGCTCGCGCTGCTGCTCGCACTTGAGGACGAGGGCTACGACGCTCTCGGCGCGGCGACGGCGGAGGAGGGTCTGCGCGCCCAGCGCCACCACCCGGCCGACTACGTGCTCGTCGACCTGATGCTGCCCGGTCTCGACGGCTTCGAGTGCATCCGGCAGCTGCGCCGTGACGACGACGTACCGATCGTGGTGGTCAGCGCCCGCGACGACACCGATGACATCGTCGCCGCCCTCGAGGCCGGCGCCGACGACTACCTCGTCAAGCCCGTGGCGATCAGAGAGTTGACCGCCCGACTGCGGGCCCTGCGTCGCCGCGCCCGCCCGGTGGTGGCGGCATCGTCGCCGGCTCCCGTGCTGGCGGTCGCCTTCGGGGAGTTGGAGATCAGTCCAGAGGCGGGGGAGGTACGCCGCGCCGGCCAGCAGGTCACGGTCACCCGCACCGAGTTCCGGCTGCTCTGTGAGCTGGCCGAACACGCCGGCCGGGTGCTGTCCCGCCAGCAGTTGCTGCAACGGGTCTGGGGGTACGACAGCGGCGACGAACGGCTGGTCGACGTGCACGTCGGCCGACTGCGGCAGAAGATCGAATCGGACCCGGCGAACCCCCGGCACCTGGTGACCCTGCGGGGTCTGGGTTACAAGCTGCAGCGATGAGACGACTTGGACTGCGGACCCGGGTGACCGCCGCGTTCGCCGTCGGCGCGCTGCTGCTCTCGGCGTCGATGGCCCTGGTCTCCTACGAGCTGACCCGCCGATCCCTGCTCGACGACCGGGAACGCATCGCTCTGCGCGCCGCCTATTTCGACGCCGCCGTGGTGCATGCCGGGCTCGACACCGACACCCCCGACGTGGTGGAGGTGCTCCGGTCGCTGGACACTGGCGGGAGCCGGCGGCCCGTGCTGCACCTCAACGGCGAGTGGTACGCCCGCACCGCCGACCCGGGCACCACCGCCGCCATTCCCGTCGACCTGCGTCGGGTCGTCGCCTCCGGGGAGCCGGCGGTGCAGCGCGTACGCGTCCACGGACAACCTGCCCTGGTGGTGGGGGTGCCCCTGTCCGCGACGGCGGCGTACTTCGAGGTCAACTCGCTGCGCGAGCTGGAGCAGACGCTTCAGGTCCTGGCGCTCGCGCTGACCAGCGTCGCGGTGATGGTCGCCGGGTCCGGTGCCGCCCTCGGCTGGTACGCCACACGGCACGGCCTACGGCCGCTGACGGCGGTCGCCGACGCGGCCGAGAAGATCGCTGCCGGTGACTTCACGGCCCGGCTGGACCCGGCCACCGACCCCGATCTGACCCGACTCTCCTCCTCGTTCAATCAGATGGTCGACCAACTCGCCCGTCGCATCGAGCGGGATCGCCGGTTCGCCGGCGACGTCAGCCACGAGCTGCGTTCACCGCTGCAGACCCTCGCCGCGGCGGCCAGCGTCCTGGCCCGTCGTCGGGAACACCAGGACGAACGAACGGCCACTGCCGCCGGGCTCGTCGCCGACGAGATCGACCGTTTCCAGCGACTGGTCAACGACCTGATCGACCTGGCCCGTAGCGACCAGCCCGCCCACCGTGCCCCGGTGGACGTGGTGAAGTTGGCCGGGGAGGCGTGCCACGCGTACGACCTGCCGGTCAGCCTCGTCCACCTGGCACCGGACGTACCCCCGACCTGGCAGGTCGAGCGGCGGCGGCTCGCCCAGATTCTGGCGAACCTGCTCGACAACGCCGTGACCTACGGTGGTGGCCCCGCAGCCGTTCGCCTGTGCCGCGAGGGTGACACCGGCATCATCGAGGTCGACGACGAGGGCCCGGGCGTGCCCGTCGATGATCGTCAGACGATCTTCGACCGTTTCGTCCGGGGGCGAGCCGCCCACACCCGCGGCGCGGGTGACGGCACGGGGCTCGGGCTCGCGCTGGTCGCCCAGCACGCCGTCGCGCACACGGGGCACGTCACCGTCGCCGACCGTCCCGGTGGAGGAGCCCGTTTTCGGGTCACCCTGCCGGGGAGCCTGCCGTGAACCGCCGTCGTCTCGTCCCGTTGGCGCTCGCCGTGCTGCTGACCGGTTGTGGCATCCCCACCGACGACAGCCCTCGAACGGTGCAGCCCCCGCGAGGACCGTTCCGAGGCTCCGTTCCCGCCGACACCACCGCACCGGCCGGCCGTGCCGCCGAGACCCTCTGCCTCGTACACGACAACCGCATCATCCCGGTGGTCCGGCGCGTCGACCGTCCACCGACCATTGAGGAGCAACTGCGGCATCTGCTCTCCGGGCCTACCGGGGCCGAACGCGACAGCGGCCTGACCAGCGCGCTGCCAGGAGCGGTCAACGCGGCCGGTGCGACCGTGACCGGTACGCGGGCCCTTGTCGAGGTGGACGAACCCGCCGACGACGGAGGTCGCAGCGACGAGGTCCTCGCCTTCGGGCAGATCGTCTGCACCCTCACGAGCCGCGACGACGTCACCACCGTGGCATTCCTGCGGGACCGCAAAGCTCTCGGCGTGCCCCGGGCCGACGGTTCCCTGTCCACCGAACCGCGCACCCGCGCCGACTACGCCCCACTCATCAGTGAGCGGTGAGCCCGCTCACGCCGGAAAGAAGAGACGAACACCATGGACGTGGAGACCTACGTGACGATCTCCTTTACAGGTCCATCGCGTAGACCCGGACCCGGCGGCTGGTGTCCGGCTGCACGGTCTCGCGTTCCAGCGACATGCCCAGCTTGACCATTACCCGCGCGGACGCCTCGTTGCCGACGATGTGGATGCTGACCAGCCGCCGCAGGCCGAGCTCGGCACGAGTGTGGGAGATGACGGCCTGGGCCGCCTCGGTGGCCAGGCCCCGGCCCCAGTACGCGCGGCCGAGCCGCCAGCCGATCTCCACGGCCGGCATGATCTCGGGCAGGAAGGTCGGCACCGCCAGCCCGGTGAAACCGGCCAGCTCGCCGGTTTCCTTGATCTCCACCGCGTACAGGCCGAAGCCGTGCTCGTCCCAGTGCCGCTGATAGTTGGCCAGACGCTCCGCGGTCGCGGCCCGGTCCAGGGTGCGGCCGTCATGGATGTAGCGCATCACCTCGGGTTGCGCGTTGACCGCGGCGAACCCGTCTAGATCATCACTTTGCCAGCGGCGTAACAGCAGCCGCGGAGTCTCCAGGGACGTGGCATCAAGGGAGCTTGTCAGGTTAGGCACTCCCCTTCGTAGCATTTCGGCGCCCACGGGACGATAAATTATCCGGCCGGGAACTGCCGGTCAGCCGGCCAGGAACGTGCCGCTCACCCCAGTTGGGACTTACTCATCTAGGGGTTGCTCGGTGAAAGTCCTGATCCGGAATCCAGGGCCAGGCAAGGGAGGTTCCCGGAGGTCGGGCGGGCGCCAGCGGCCAGATGATGGCTTGCATGAAACGCGCTGCGCTCTATGTGATTGCCG
This sequence comes from Micromonospora sp. NPDC005291, assembly GCF_040607415.1. Classification (NCBI taxonomy): domain Bacteria; kingdom Bacillati; phylum Actinomycetota; class Actinomycetes; order Micromonosporales; family Micromonosporaceae; genus Micromonospora; species Micromonospora sp. NPDC005291. The sequence goes on along the minus strand of NZ_JBEXGR010000002.1, from coordinate 186,152 downwards.
GGCCGGTCGGTATCGCGGCCTACGGGCTCGTACGTCTGTGGGGAAGATCCGACGGGGTGTACGGCCCGGGGTTCGACTGGCAGGCCGCGCATCTGGTCGGCCTCGCCGGCATGGTGTTCTTCGTCCCGGCCGTCCTCGCGCTGTCCCGCCTGCTACCCGGCGGCCCCTGGCGCAACGGGGTGGTGGCGCTCACGTTGGTGGGGCTCGCCGCGACGATGGTGCAGTTCGTCGCGGACATCGTGGAAGGGCTCCTGGCCGCCGACCGGGCGGAGATGTCAGCGCTTGGCGCGGACTTCAAGGACATCCCCGGCGTCGAGGTGGCCTTCTACGACGTCGTACCGCAGCTTTTCTTCCTCGGCCTGGTCGTTCTCGCGGGCATGCTCGCCGCCAGACGGCGGCTGCCGTGGTGGAGCGTTCCGTTGCTGCTCGCGGGCATCGTCCTGCCGGTGGTGACCCTCGATCTGCTTCCGATCGGCGGCCTGTGCATGCTGGTGGCACTCGCGCCGGCCCTGCCGGCCCTGCGGCAGCAGGGTGAGCGGGTCGAGCCGACGGTGGCAGTCCACTGAGACGCGTTGGTCCCCGCCGTCAGGGCGACGGCGGGGACCAGTCTGGGCTACTTCAGCGCGAGGGTACGGGCGTCGGCGGCGATGACGCTGGCGACCTCGGCCGGGACGAGCTTGCCGGCCTGCCGGTCGGCGTAGGTGGCCAGCTCGGCGTACTGGGCGTGGACCAGTTTGGTGGTCATCGCGGTGATGGCGCTCGCATCGGCGCCGGACGTGAGGATCAGGTAGCCGAGGCCGGCCTGGCTCACCGTCACGGTGAAGGTGCCGGTCGCGGTGGCGGTGCCCTCAGGCCCGGTCACCTGGGTGGAGATGGTGTGGCGACCCGCGGTCAGCTTGGCCAGGTCGAGCTTGCGCCCGGCGGCTGACTTCTTGCCGTCCAACGTGACGGTGACGGTGTCCGCGTTGGTCGCGGCAACCGCGATCACCGGGGACTGCGCCCGGTCGAGCCGAGCCCCGTTGGCCGGCGAGGTGATCTCCACCGTCGGGTCCGCCGAGGCCCGCTGCAGGAACGCGGCGTTCCAGCCGACCAGTTCGGCCGCACGGTTGGTGATGATCGCGTCGGTGCCGATGCGCTCCAACCGCTGCCACAGGCCGGCCGAGTCCATCGTCCAGGCCATCACGGCGACCCCGGCGGCGTGCAGCGGGCCGATGACCTCCGGCTTGGCGAGCAGCGCGTTGCCGTCCGGGTTGTACGCGGTCAGATGCAGCTCCTTGGCGATCGCCACCGGGTCGGCGTCGAGGTTGCTGCGGAGCAGGCCGAGCGGCAGTTCGGGGGCGAGTTCGTAGGTGTACTTCAGTGCGCCGACCTCGAAGCTCTGGATGAAGACCCGGCCCATCATCTGCTCGTCCCGGATCACCTGGATGATCGTGGCGACCTCGTCCCGGGTGTGCCTGCCCTTGATCTCCACGAGCAGGTTGCCGCCCCGGGTCCGCAGGTCGGCGAGCTGCTCGGCGAGGGTGGGCACCCGCTCGCCGACGTACTGCGGGCCGAACCAGGAGCCCGCGTCGAGTGCCTTGATCTGCGCGGCGGTCAGGTCCCGGATATTGCCGGTGCCGTCGGTGGTCCGGTCGACAGTGCCGTCGTGCAGGATGAACGGGATGCCGTCCTTGCTCGGCTGGACGTCGTTCTCGATCCAGTCGGCACCACCCTTGCGAGCGATCTCCTGCGCGACGAGGGTGTTCTCCGGTGCGGCGGCGGACGCGCCCCGGTGGGCGATCACGGTGAACGGGCTGCCCTCGGGCCGGATGTGGCCGTTCGGGGCCAGCTCGGTGACGGTGACGTCGTCGTACGACACGGTGGAGCCGTTGACGAAGAGCCCCTGGACGCCGTTGGCAGAGCGCTGGAGGCTGTTCGTCCGCATCGCCTCCCGCCCGTCGAAGATCCAGCGGGCCTGGTTGCCGTGCACCTCGACGGCGACGCGGACGTCCCGGCCGGTGCCGGCGGCGTACGGGGCGGAGGCGGTGTTCGCCACGACCCAGGCGTCGGCCGTGGTCCGCTGGGCGAACTCGAGACCGTTGGCGGCGGTGGTGCCGCTGCGCATGGTGGCGATCCACCACGGGGTGGCGCCGTCGGCGGGGACGTCGATGCCGAGTGAGGCCCAGCGGGTGGCGGCGGAGACCGACTCGAAGCGCATGGTCGCCTCAAGGCGGAAGTCGTTCAGGTGCCGACCGAAAGTGATCTTGTTGTTCTCGCCGGAGCTGGCGGAGGTCCCGTACAGCCGGCCGTTCTCGACCTTCCAGGTGCCGTCGACCGCGTTCCAACCGGCGGGCAGTGACCCGGCCGAGAAGTTCTCCGAGACGACGATGCTGCCCGGCTCGGCCGTGGCGGGCGACGAGGTAGCGACGGTGACCGCGACGGCAGCGCCGGTGACGGCGAGGGCGGCGACGGTGGCGGCGGCCCGGCTACGCAGGGCCCGGAGCCTCGACCCGGCGCGGTCGGGCGACGATGATGCGGGTAGGACAGTCATGGCGGGAACGGTACGAAGCGCACCCGAATTCATGATCAATCAAGTGTGGCTGCCGCCGGAACGCTGGGTGTACCTACCCCATCGGGCCGGGTGGTCAGTCCGCCAGGCCGGAGCAGGCGGCACCGTCGATGGTGCACGCCTCCGGGGCGGCGCCGACCGGCGAGCCGTTGACCCGGAACGTCACCCGGACCGAGGCGCTGCCGGGCACCTGACCCGCGCTTCCGTCCGGCACGAACGTCCACACCGCACCGTCCCGGCTGACCCGTGCGCCCTCGACCGCGCTGACGCGCAGAGACTCCCGGGGCAGGGTGACGGTCAGCGACCACTGCGGCACCGACACCGGCCCGGGATTGCTGATCGTCACGGCCGCGCCATAACTGAGCAGGGCGTTGTCCGCGATGGCGAAGTCGGCGTGCAGCGCGGCCGGTGTGGGTGCAGCCGTCGAACCGGTCGGTGTGGGCCGGACCGACGCCCCGACGATCGGCGGGTCTGGGGTGGACGAGGCGGCTGCCGGGGGAGCGGACGCCGCCGAGCTGGTGGCCGCCGGTCGCGCCTGTGCCCGGGGAGTGCCCGCCGGCGGTGTGCGCACCTGCTCGACGGACGGTGGTGGATCGAGGGTCACCGGTGTCAGCTTCTCCGGCGTACGCAGGACCCCGATGACGGAGACGGCCGTCGCGATCAGCACCCCGAACGCCGCGATCATGGCCACCCAGGTGGCCCGCGAGACGTCGTCCCGACCGGTGAGCACCCGCCGTGCGGCCGTAACGAGGGCCACGATGCGGTCCAGCAGAATGATCGCCACGGTACGGCGTGGCTGGGGTGGTGTTGCCGGCACTGCCTGTCTCCCCTTCAATTCGGCGCCGGGTGCGCGTCCACGATCCGTCCGGGTCGCGGATGGCACCTGCCCTGTCACAGGGCGCGAAGCCCGACGAGTATCGCCTCAAGCAGATCGTCGGTCGGCAGCTCCGACAGCACCGGCGGGTCATGCGTCTCGATCAGCCCGGCCGTGAGCAGATCGCCGAGCAGCACGCGGACGGTGCCCAGCGGAAGGTCCAGCTCGGCGCCGACCTCAGCCACCGACACTGGATGGTGACACAGCTCGACGATCCGTGCCTGTTCGGGGAAGAGCGGTGCGGAAGGCGTGACCGCCCGCCGGGCGACGACCAGTGAGATCAGGTCGAACTGGCCACGCGCGGGCGTGGTGCGCCCGCCGGTCATCGTGTAGGGCCGGGCGACCGGGCCCGCGTCGTCGTCGTACCACGCCTCGTCAGCGCTGCCGGTGGTGTGCACCAGTGTCCTCGATCGTCGCCGAGGAGGCCGGTCCCAGGCTGATCGGCAGGTGCCGCTCGGCCTGCCCCACGAAGAGCGCCACCTCGTACGCCATGTCGCCGACCTCGACGTCGTCACCGGCGATCCGCACGGTGAGGATGGTCCCGTTCGGGATGGTGGCGATGAACAGGAACGCTCGCGACATCTGCACGACGACCTGGCGCAGGCCACCCGCGTCGCAGACCCGGGTGGCGGCAAGCCCCAACGCGATCAGGCCGGCGACCACGCCGGAGATCTGCTCGGCCAGCTTCGCCTCCACCTGCCGGGAACCGCCGAGGGGCAGCCCGTCGGGAGAGAGCACCACGGCGAACTCCGCGCCGTGCACTCGGTCGACCAGGCGGTCCAGGGCGCCGGTCAGGTTGTCGTCGGTGACCACTGCAGACGTCATTGGTGTCTCCTCGCTGTTCTCGCGACCGGCAACTCGACCGTGTCGAGGCCGGTGCTGCGGTGTTCGGGGCCGGTCGGCCCGGTGTGACGGACCCGCGTCGGCAGCTCGCCGCCGCCGCTCGGGTGGGGCAGATCGGCGCCGTTCCCGGCCGGCGGGAACGGGTCGCCGGGCGCTGCGGCGGACGGGCCACGGCTGGTGTCGGTCGCCGTGACCAGCCGGGCCGGGAGGAGCACGATCGCGGCCGTCCCACCCCGCTGGCTGGGACGCAGCGAGACGTGGGCACCACACCGCTTCGCCAGCACGGCGGCGGTGTACAGCCCTGCCGGGCCTGTGGGCGGGCCGGCCGGTGGCGGGCCACCGAGCAGGTGGTTCGCCTCGGCGAGCGCGGACTCGTCCAGGCCAGGCCCGTCGTCGATGACCACGACGGCGCACCCCTGCGGTCGGCGCTCGCCGGTGACCCGGACGGTGGTGTCCGCCGGAGAGAAGGCGAGGGCGTTCTCGATCAGCTCTGCCAGCAGGTGGATGACGTCGGTGACGGCGGGGCCCGCGAGCGACCACGGCCAGTGCGGCGCGATCAGGACCCGGTGGTAGTCCGGCACCTCGGCGACAGCACCGCGTGCGACGTCGAGCAGGGGCACCGGGCGCCGCCAGCGGCGGGCGGGCGTCGCGCCCGCGAGGGCGATCAGTTTCTCCACGTTGCGTCGGATCCGGGTGGTGAGGTGGTCGAGTTGGAACAGCTCGGCGGTCTCCTCGGCGGACCGCTCCCGGCGCTGCAACCCGTCCAGCAGGCTGAGCTGATCGCGCAGCAGGACCTGGTTGCGTCGGGTGAGCCGCAGGAACAGCTCCTGGTGGGCGCCGTCCTCCGTCGCCGTGGCATCCCGCGTCAGAACCGTCGCCGGGGCATCCCGCGCCACGACCGGGAAGGGCCCGGTCAGCTCGTCGGCCAGGCGCCGGACGGTGCCCGCCCAGCTCAACAGGAGCACGAGCACGACGATGAGGCCGAGCCCCACCACCGCGCCGGTACGCGCGACGATCACGGCGGCACCCGGAGTGGCCCGCTCGACGCTGCTACGAGCGGTGGTCGTCACCACTGTCTGCAGTGTGCCGAGGGCGGTGTCGGCCGCGGCCCGCCAGGCCGGCGTGGTGATCCCGACCAGGGGGTTGGTGGCGTCCGCCCACAGCAGCCTGTCCTCCAGGGCGACCAGGCCCGCGAACTCGGGGCCCGTCGTGAGCTCGCCCGACAGCCCGGCTGCCGCCTCGGTGCGCGCGTACCGCTGATTGCTGACGAGTCCGGTCAGTCGGCGACGCTCGTCGACACCGAGCCGTTCCCCGGTCAGGGCTGCGCTGACCAGGGTGTCCTCCCGGGCGAGCAACTCGCGGGCGCGGGCCAGCGCGATCACCGCCCGGGTGTCGGCGGCCAACTGGCTCTCGTTCGCGCCCCACTCTTGGCCGTACACCCGGAAGGCGACGTCGATGACCTGGTCGTACCCGTCGACCGCCTCGGCCTGGTCGAGTCGCCCGGCGTCCACCTGGGACCGGATCGTGCCCAGGCCGTCCAGCCGTCGGACCAGTTCGCCGGCCCGGTCGCGGACCTCGCCGGCACTGAGCAGCCGAAGGTCGCGGCCCTCGGTGAACTCGCGGACCTCGCTGGTGGCCCGGTCGGTGCCCTCGCGTGCCCCGATCAGCGGGGTCGCCGTCGGCCCGGCTCCGGCGATCGTCTCGGCGGTGAACCGGCGTTCGGTCTGCAGGCTCAGGATCAGGCGGTCGATGGGCTGGCCCAGGGTGTCCGCCAGGGCCCGCACCCGTAACAGGTCGACGGCGTCCTGGCTGGTCACGTAGGCCGCGTACGACCAGAGCGTGATCAGGACGGCGGCCAGCACGGCCAGCCTGGTCCGGATCAGCCGGACCTCGCTACGCGTCACCTGCCGCCCCGCTCGGTGCGGCGGCGCCAGTGGCGTGGGTGTCTCATCGGGTCGCCCGCTGCGGCCACGGCTGGCCGGCGGTGTCGCTGGCCCGGTCGGCGACGAGGGTGCGCAGCAGAGCCAGCAGCTCCGCGCGGTTGGCGCAGTTCAGCCGGTTGCGCATTCGCGCGACGTGGTGTTCCACGGTCTTGGCCGAGATGAAGAGCCGGTCGCCGATCTCCCGATAGGTCAACCCGGCCAACACCAACTCGGCAACCTCGTACTCGCGGTCGCTGAGCCCCTGTTGGGTGGGGCCGGTGACCCGCGCCGTGCTCTCACCGGTCGTCGGTGTCGGCCCGCCCGAGCCGCCGGGCGGCCGTCCCTGCAATGCGCGGGCGCACTCCAGCAGGGTGGTCATCGCCCGCCGGTCCGCGGTACGGATCGCGGCCTGGCCGGCGAGGCGAGCACCGTCCCAGCACAGCCCGGTCTCGTGCAGCCCTCGGGCGGCGGCCTCCACCCGGGCGGGGTCGACGACGCCCCGAAGGACCTCCACCCAGCTCTCCGCGGCCGCGGCGACCACGGCGGCGTACCGGCTGTGGCCCGCCGCGGCGAGTAGTGCGGCGACGTGTTCGTCGGCGACCGCCGGCTCGCCGGTCAGGATCGCGGCGTGCAGACCACTCCAGTGCAGCGGCACACTCCACAGTGGTGGGTCACCGAGTCGGCCGAGCAACGAACGCCCCTCCCGCAGGTACGGCTCCAGCCGGGCCAGGTCACCCAGCCGGGCGCCCGCGATGGCCAGCTCACCCAGCGGCAGCAGCGTGAACAGGTCGACGGGGTGCCGAACAACCGCCTCCAGCGCCTGCCCCCAGCCACGCTTGAGTGCACCGAGGTCGCTGTTGCGCCGGCCGATGCCCATCCGAATCGCGGCGGCGAAGAGCAGGTCGCGTGACTCCAATTGCCGTCCGTCGAGCGTCACCGTGACGAGGCGCTCGGTCGCGGCGTGCGTCTCGCCCCGGACCATCAGGATCCAGGCCTGCAACAGTCGGTGGCGGCGAGCCATCAGCGGGCCGCCGACACCGGCACCCAGGGCCCGGTGCAGGACCCGCTCGGCGATCTCCAGCTCACCGCAGTGCACCGCCGTCAACGCGGCCAGCGCGGCTGGGCTGTCCGGTAGGAGCGCCGCCCGTCCGTCCGGCTCCAGCAGCGCGGCGGCCTGCACGAGCGTGGAGAGCGCGGTGGTCGGCGCGCCGGTCACGCTCTCGCGTACCCCGTTGGCCATCAGTCGGGCGGCGCTGGCGTGCGAGGTTGGTGGTTCGCTCGCGGGGTCGCCCGTCGGCGGTCCGGCGGTGGCGCTCAGGTCGCCGCTGGCGAGCCCGCCGACGACGGCGAACGCCACGGCCGAGGCGGTGCCCGACCACCGGTACAGCTCGACGCTGTGACCGACGTGACCGCGATGGGCCAGGGCGGTTGCCGCCACGAGGGCCGCCTCGCAACGCTCGGGCGGAGGGGCCGTGGCCAGCAGTCGGTCCGCCAGCCGCAGGGCGTCGTCGAGGTTGCCGGCGAGCGCGGCGGCGAGCGCCTGCTGGGCGCTTGCCGGCCGCCCGGCCGCAGTGGCGGCGGCGGCGAACAGGTCGGCGGCGAACGCCGGGTCATCGGCCAGAGCCTCACTCGCTGCCGCTGCGAGGGTCGAGACCGGGCAGTCGCCGAGCGCGCCGACCGCGAGCAGGGAGCGGACCAGCGGCAGCACCGCGCCGCCCCGAGCGAGCTGCAACTCGGTGAGCCGGCGCCAGACCGCCGTCCGGTCGGTGGTCGGGCTGAGCGTGGTGACGGCCCGCCGGACGATCGGCGCGAGCCGGCCGTCGGCGCCGAGCAGCCCGGCCGCCCTGGTCGCGGCGATCAGTTCGTCCACCGCCGCCGGCTCGCGGCCCAGGAGTGCGCCGAGCATGCTCACCGGCAGCGGCCCGCCCGCCGCGACGGCGAGCAGCAGTCGTCGTACGGCGGCGGGCTGAACGTCCAGGTCCGGCCCGAACTCTCCGACGACGGACCGGGGCGGGTCGACCACGGTGCCGGTCAGGGTCTCCGTGCCGGCCAGGCCGCGCACGAGCCGTTCGACGTCCCGGGGTACGCCGGAGGTCTGTGCGTGTACGAAGTCGACGAGGTCGTCGCGGCGGCCCAACTCGGGTGTGGAGGCGAGGTAGGTGGCGGTCTGCTCCCGGGTGAACGGCGTGAGCAGCACGGCCTGCCCGTCGCGCCGCAGGGAGTCGACCAGCTCGCTGAGGGCCGCTGGCCGGGGCCACGGGCGATGCGCGACCACCAGCCGGTGCCGACGGGCGGCCACCAGGCGCAGCAGCACCCCGATCCGCGCGTCGTCGAGCAGGTGCGCGTCGTCGACCAGCACCAACGTGTCGGGGTCGACCGTTTCGCCCGGCTCGGGGGCGGCCGTGCGTACGGTGATCCCGGCGCGCCGGTGGACCCGCGCCAACTCCGCGAGCAGTGCGGTCTTTCCGTGACCGCCAGGGCCGGCGATGCCGACGGTGAGCGGGCCGGTCGGATCCTGCACGACCGTCTCCAGCAGGGCCTGCGGGCCCTTGTCCAGCATCAGCCCTGATTCGGCGATGTCATTCATGATCATTGGGGTCATCCTTCGCGTCCCCGGCTGCGGGCCAGCGCCAGGCGGGACGGCTTCGGCAGTTCCAGTGGGAGGACCCGGACCGGGGGCCGCGGTGGCGGATCGCCCGGGACGGTGGTGTCGTGGTGCGGGCGGCGCGGTGCCGGGATGGTGGCCCGCCCGGTGCCGACGACCAGGGCCGGGTCGCGTACCGGTGCCGGGTGGCGAGGGCGTGGCGACACCACCTGGCAGGCTGCCATCGCCGCCCCGGTGGCGGCGGTCAGCTGTGAATCCGGCTCCACCTCGACGGGGACCGGGAGGGCTGCGCTGATCAGCTCGGCGACGAGCGGGACGCGGGTGGAGCCGCCCGCCAGCAGGACGCCGTCGAGCTGCGCCGGCGTCAGGTTGGCACTCCGCACGGCCCGAAGCAGGAGGTCGACGGTGGCCTGCACCGTCGGGCGGATCATGTCCTCGAACTGCGCGCGGGTCACCGGTATCCGGGCCGGGCCGCTCGGCAGGGCCAGCACCACGTCGGCCGTGAGATCGACGGTCAGCACCCGCTTGACCCGGTCACATTCCGCGCGAAGCCCGCGCAGCGCGGCCTGGGCGCCTCGGCGTGCGGTGGCGGCCAACTCCCGGGCCAGGACGGTACGGGCATGCTCGGCCAGCGCCTCGTCGAAGTCGGCGCCGCCGATCGAGTCGAGACCCTGGGGAGTGCCGAACGTCTCGTACGTGCCGCGCGGGGTGCAACGCACCAGGGCCGCCTCGAAGCTGTTGCCCCCCAGGGCGTAGACGACGGCCGTGGTGCCCGCGAACCCGCGGGCCGCGTGACTCTCGGCGACCGTGACCGTGCGGGGCAGCAACGTCACGTGACGCAGGCCAAGGTCCGACAGTGCCCGGTGCAGCATCTCGCGCCGGTAGGGGCGCCACCCCGCCGGGTGGCTGAGCACGACCGCCTCGGCCGCGCCGCCCTCCAGGGCGTGGGCCCGCTCCACCACCCACGCCGCCAGCTCCGCGGTCAGCGTCTGCGGGGCGCATGCCTCGCCGCCGAGCAGCAGGGGCACGTCATCGCCGATCCGGTGGACGAAGTCGCGGGTGGTGCGGCTGCCGTCGTCGGTCGCGGGCTCGCCGACATGCAGCGAGCCGTCCTCCGACAGGCACAGCACCGACGGTACGAGAGCTGAGCCGTCAGTCAGCGGGATGGCCTCGGGACGCGTCCAGGTCGTGCCGTGTCGCCGCGCGACGGCGGCGGCCGTGTTGGTGCTTCCGATGTCTATCCCCAGGACGTACGGCATCGTCTCTTCTCTCCCCGTGAGTTGGCCGGTCGGTGGCGATGGCGTCGGTGCTGCCGACGACCCACCCCCGGCAAACCCCGCGGGCTCCTACGTTCGTACCAGAGATCAGTCCCTGGTCGGGACCCTAATCTTGCCGGGACGGTTTCCCCCTGTCCCCCTAACGTACGAGGCGGAGGAGCCCCTAGTTCAACCGGCCCGGATGCGGGCTGAGCCCCGATGTCCGGGGGCGTGCCCGGCAATAGCGTCACTGTCGACGTACGACACTCGCCGACGCCACTTCCGAGGAGAACCGGCACATGGACTCGCACCAGACCCTCCACGACTTCGTGCTCGACCTGCTGACGAACCCCGACGCGCGGTCGGCCTTCGACCTCGACCCCGAGGGTGCGCTGCGATCTGCGGGGCTCACCGACATCACCGCGGCCGACGTGCAGGACGTCGTACCGTTGGTCGTCGACTACGCGCCGGGGCAGGGCCTCGCGCCGTTGGTCCCGTCCGTCGGCCAGCTCGGGCTGGACCCGCTGGTGACCGACACCACCGACGTGGTGGGCCAACTGCAGAGCGTGGCGCAGCAGATCAGCGTCACGAGTTCTCCCACGGGCGTGGACGTCAAGGCCGGTGTGCTCGGCGCCATCGCGGTCGACCCGGCAACCGCTGCCGCCGGGGTCACCGTGCTGCCGGGGATCGGCCTGGGCGTCGGCCCGAACGGCCTCGACACCGACCTGGCCGGTGTCTCCGACGTGGCATACACCCTCGATGCCGACGTGGTCCAGCCGGTGGACGCCATCACGGACCCGGTGCTCGGGGACGTCACCGGCACGGTCGGCGACCCGAGCGGCCTGCTCGGCGCCACCGACCCGGGTCTGCTCGGCGGTGACCTGACCGGCGGTGTCCTCTCCGGCGCCCACGGTCAGATCAACGGTGTCGTTGGCTCCCTCGGTGTCGACGACACCCTGGGCGGGCTCGGCCTCGGGCATGGTGGCGTTGTCGGCGGCGTGGTCCCGCCGCTCGACGTACCGTCCGCGGTGGGCGGGGTGACGCACCAGGTGGACGGCCTCCTGCCCGGTGTCACCGGCACGGTCGGCGATGTGACCGGCGGAGTCACCGATGGTGTGCTGGGCGACTCGCACGCCTCGTCCGACCACGGGCTGCTGGGTATCACCGGCGGTCTGCTCTGACGGGGATCTCCGGTAGGAGCGGGAGGCCGGATCGCTTCAGGCGATCCGGCCCTCTCCGGTTCCACATCCGGTCCCTCTTGATAATTGAGCCGAAATCCGCACACTTGGTGCGGTGATGGCCGGGATCTGGTTGGACGTGCTGGACGAGATCGCCCGCACATGCAGTGCGCACGGTCGCGGTGATCTACTCCAGACGGTGCGGCAGAAGCGCGCCCAACTGCTGGACCCGACGCTCCGCGTCCTGGTCATCGGTGAGCCGAACCAGGGCAAGAGCCAGTTGATCAACGCGATCATCAACGCGCCGGCCTGCCCGGTCGGCGACGGCCGCACGACCGTCCTGCCGACCGTGGTGCAGCACGCCGAGGTCCCGTCCGCCGTCGTGGCCCAGGCGCCGCCACCAGCCCCGGGTCGTCCCGCCGGCACTGCCGTCGCGCTGACCGTCGAGCGGACCCCGGTGGCGCTCAACCAGGTTGCGGCGGGTGTGGCCGGCATGGTCGGACGGCGGCCGGGTGGCGGCCCGGCGTACGTCGAGATCGGGGTGCCCCGCGCCCTGCTCGGTGCCGGACTGGTGCTGGTGGACACTCCCGGCACCGACGAGATCGCCGCTATCGGCGGTGCCGCCTCGGTCGCTGCTCCCGCCCGCGCGGACACCGTGCTGCTGGTCTCCGACTCCACCCGGGAACTGTCGGTTGCCGAGCTGAACATGCTGCTGCACGTCATGCGGTCGCATCCGAACGTGGTCGTGGTGCAGAGCAAGACCGATCTGGTGGCGGACTGGCGTGCGGTCGCCGAGCGCAACCGGCAGCACCTGGCCGAAGCAGGCGTCCCGGCGATGCTGATCCCGGTCTCGGCGACGCTGCGACTGCGCGCTGCCGCGGTCGACGACCGTGGTCTCAACGCCGAGTCCGGCTTTCCCGCGCTGATCGCTCGGCTGCAGCGGGACCTGGTTGGCAAGGCCGACCAACTGGCCAGGGCGTCGGTGCAGAGGGTGGCCCGGACGGTGGTGGAGCAGTTGGCCGCGCCGCTGCGCGCCGAGCTGGCGACCCAGGAGGCCGAGGAGCAGTCCGGGCCGATTTCCCGGCTGCATGCGGCGCAGCGCGAGGTCGACGAGCTGCGCCGGTGCTCCACCCGGTGGCAGAACACGCTCAACGACGAGATCGGCGACCTGCTCTCCGACATCGAGTACGACCTTCGCGACCGGACCCGTCAGATCCTGCGCACGGTGGACGAGGCGTTCGACACCGCCGATCCGTTGGTCGCCTGGGACACCTTCCACGACTGGCTGGAGAGGAGCCTGGTGGAGGCGGCGGAGGCGAACCACGAGTGGCTCATCCAGCGCTGCGACTGGATCGCCCGCCGGGTGGCCGCCAACTTCAACCGGTACGGCTACGACGTGCTGCCGCCCTGGTCGATGACGATGCCGGACGACATCGGCGAGCGACTGCCAGAGCTGGAACGGCCGACGATCGACCGGTTCACCACAGGGCAGAAGCTGTTCACCGGCATGAAGGGCTCGTACGGCGGCATGCTGATGTTCGGACTGGCGACCACCTTGGCGGGAATGCCGATGATCAACCCGGTCTCGGTCGGCATCGGGGCGCTGTTCGGCGGTAAGAGCATCCGCGACGAGAGCAAGCAGTTGCTCCGCCGCCGGCAGGCGACCGTCAAGACGGCCATCCAGCGGCATGTCGACGAGGTCTTCGTCCGGATGATCCGAGACTGCCGGGACACCGCCCGGCAGGTGCAGCGGATGCTGCGGGACCACTTCACGGGGCTGACCGAGGAGCTCCAGGAGGCCATCGTCCAGTCGTTCCGGAGCGCGAAGCAGGAGGCCGACACCGATGCCTCGCTGCGCGAGCAGCGGCAGCGCGAGATCCGGCTGAAGATGACCCGGCTGGCCGCGCTCTACGAGCAGGCCCAGCAGGTGACCGGCGCCCGTTCCGCCCCGATGCTGGTGGAGCCTCACGCATGACCGTGGGGCTGCGCTTGGACGAGGCGGCCTGGGGGTTGCTGCACCAGGCCATCGACCTCTACCAGGACGACCCCCGGGCCGTCGGGCAGTTGCGGCATCACGTGGCCCGGTTGGAGCAACCGCTGCGGATCGCGGTCGCCGGCCCGTGGCGATCCGGCAAGTCGACGGTGCTCAACGCGCTGATGGGGGAGGAGGTCGCACCGGTCGAGAGGGCAGACGGCGTCTTCACCTGGTACGAGGACGGCGCTGCGCCGCGCGCCACGGCCTACCCGGCCGGCCAGCCTCCGCAGGAGCTGACCGTGGTCAAGTCGGCCACCGGGCTGCGGGTGGATCTCGCCTGGGGCGCGGGGGCCGTGGGGGACATCGTGGTGCAGTGGCCGACGCGGGCGCTGCGGCAGATCACGCTGATCGACACCCCGGCGCTCAGCGGCACCGATGAGCAGGGCCGCGTGCCAGTGTTGGACCGGGTGTTACGGGACTCGGACGCGGTGTTGTACCTGACCCGCGACGGTCGCGACAGTGATCTGCGGGTGCTGGAGTCCGGCCGGGACAGCGCCGTCGGGCAGACCGCGCCGGTCAATGTGATCATGGTGCTGTCCCGGGCGGATGAGACCGGCGGAGGCCGGATCGACGGGCTGCTCACCGCCCGTCAGCTCGCTCGGCGGCACTACCGCGATCCGCGGGTGCGCGCGCTCAGCGTGAACGTGGTGGCGTGCAGTGGGATGATCGGCCTGGCGGGCAGAATGCTCGGCGAGTCGGACTTCGCCGCGCTCGCGACGCTGGCCCAGGTGCCCCGGGCGGAGTTGGACGCCCACCTGATCTCCGCCGACCGCTTCCTTCGCGGCGAGCTGCCGGTACGGCTGGAAACCGAGGTACGCGCCGCGCTGCTGGATCGGTTCGGGGTCTTCGGTGTCCGGCTGGCGGCCACATTGGTCCGCAGCGGCTTCGACAGCCGGGTGACGCTCTCCGCCGAGCTTATTCGGCGCAGCGGTCTCACCGAGCTGCGCGAGTCGGTTACTCGCTGTTTCATCGACCGCCGCGACGCGCTCAAGGCCCGATCCGCGCTGGCCGCGGTCGAGGCGCTGCTGCGGGCACAGCCCACCCGGGGTTCTGCCGAGCTTGCCGGCGTGGTCGAGCAGATCCTCGTCGGTGCGCACGAGTTTCGGGAGCTACGCCTGCTGGTGGCGCTGCGGAACACCCGGCTCGGGTTCGACGCCGAGCTGGCCGCCGAGGCGCAGCGGCTGATCGGGGGTGACGGGGTGGGCCTCGCCGCCCGGCTCGGTGTCGAGCACGAGGCGACCGTGCAGCGGCTCTGGGAGGTCGCCGCTGATGCGCAGTGGCAGTGGCGGGACCGGGCGGAGGACCCCCTGCTGCCGCTCGCGCAGCGGCGCGGGGCCCAGGTCGTCGTCCGCAGCTGCGAGGGGATGATCGCCGAGCTGGTCGCGGGCGGTCGCTGAGAGCTGAGGGCGGCTTCTGACGTGCGCTGGGGGCGGCCCTGGTGGCCGCCCCCATCGGTGCCCGCGGAGCGCTCAGCGTGGCTGATACGTCTGGCAGTCGGCGATGTCCTGACCCGGCCCCACCCGAATGGACTGCGCGTGGCACTCCAGTTCGGCGTTGTGTTGGCAGTCGGAGCGTTTGCAGGCCCCGACCTGGGCGATGACGCGGTCCAGCCCGCCCTTGGCCGAGGTGTCGATGAACGTGGCGCAGTTGGCGTTCTGCTGCCCGATGGTGATGGCGAACGCGTGGCAGCCGTCGTGGTTGTAGCCGCAGTCGGTGACCGTGCACTCGTGGACCCGCGGCATCTCCAGCATGTCAGTCATGAGCGGTCTCGCTTCCGTCGGTGGTGCAGGGCAATCCCAGTACCCGGCTTCGACGGGACAACTCCCCATCAGAATCCCCTTTTAGGGATATTTTGAGAAGGGCAGCCTTCCCTAAGCAGATGGATTGCCGCTGGCGCATCGGGCCCTCCAGGTGCGGGTCGTGGCCCGAAAACCGTTATTTGATCTCGCCTGCCACGGTCGCCTCTGACCTGCGGAGATAACGCTCTCACGGATGGTGGGAGAGTGCTTGACGCGGCCGTGATCCGGACGCAACGATGCATTCGCATGTCTCGTCCCATCACCGCCAGGCGTGATCGGCGCACGCCGTCCTCGCACCGCGAAAGGACCTACCGTGCGCAGATCCCTGAGATCGTGGCTCGGCGTCGCGCTGAGCGCGATCCTCGTGGCGGGCGGCATCGTCGCCGTGCCACCCACGGCCAGCGCCGCACCGTTCACCGTGCTGGTCTTCAGCAAGACCGCCGGCTTCCGGCACGGAGCCATCACCCCGGGCATCACCGCCATCCAGCAACTCGGCGCCGCCAACGGCTTCACCGTCGAGGCCACCGAGGACGCCGCCCAGTTCACCGACGCCAACCTCGACCGGTTCGCCGCGGTGATCTGGCTGTCCACCACCGGCGACGTGCTCAACGCCGCCCAGCAGGCCGCGTTCGAGCGCTACATCCAGGGCGGCGGCGGGTACGTGGGTGTGCACGCCGCCTCCGACACCGAGTACGACTGGCCCTGGTACGGCGGGCTGGTCGGGGCGTACTTCGCCTCGCACCCGGCCGAGCAGACCGTCACCGTCAAGGTCGCCGACCAGGTGCACCCGTCCACCGCGACGCTGCCGCAGCGGTGGAGCCGGTTCGACGAGTTGTACAACTACCGCATCAATCCCCGGGGCAACGTGCACGTGCTGGCCACGCTGGACGAGAGCACCTACACCGGCGGAAGTATGGGGGCCGACCACCCGATCTCCTGGTGCCAGAACTACTCCGGCGGCCGATCCTGGTACACGGGCCTGGGCCACACCGACGCGTCGTACACCGAGGCGAACTTCCGTCAGCACCTGCTCGGCGGCATCAGGACCGCGGCGGGTGCGGCCGAGGCCGACTGCGGTCCCACCGTCAACAGCAGCTTCCAGCAGGTGGAGTTGGCCAAGGGCGCGGCCGAGACCGGTGAGCCGATGAGCCTCACCGTCCTGCCGGACCGGGGCGTGCTGCACACCTCCCGCAATGGCGTGATCCGGCACACCGACGCCGCCGGCAACACCAAGATCGCCGCGACTCTGCCGGTCTACACCGGCGACGAGGAGGGCCTGCAGGGCATCAAGGCCGACCCGAACTTCGCCACCAACCGCTGGGTGTACGCGTACTTCGCGCCACCACTGAGCACCCCCGGCGGCGGTGCCCCGGCCACCGGCACGCCGGCCGACTTCGCCGTCTGGGATGGCGTCAACCGGCTGGCCCGGTTCACCGTGAACGCGGACAACACCATCAACCTGGCCAGCGAGACGCTGATCCTGAACGTGCCGACCAGCCGGGGCATGTGCTGCCACGTCGGCGGTGACATGGACTTCGACGCGGCCGGCAACCTCTACCTGTCCACCGGTGACGACACCAACCCGTTCGACTCGGCCGGGTTCACCCCGATCGACGAGCGGGCCGGGCGCAACCCGGCCTTCGACGCGCAGCGCACGTCAGCCAACAGCAACGACCTGCGTGGCAAGGTGCTCCGGATCAAGCCGAGCGCCGCGGGCGGCTACACCATCCCGGCCGGCAACATGTTCGCACCGGGCACCGCCCGGACCCGCCCCGAGGTCTACGCGATGGGTTTCCGCAACCCGTTCCGGATGAGCGTGGACAAGGCCACCGGCATCGTCTACCTCGGTGACTACGGTCCCGACGCGGGCACCGCCGACCCGAACCGGGGACCCGCGGGCAACGTCGAGTTCGCTCGCATCGACCGGCCCGGCTTCTACGGGTGGCCGTACTGCACCGCCCGCAACGACGCGTACAACGACTACACCTTCCCGTCCGGCCCGTCCGGGCCGAAGTTCAACTGCGAGGGCGGGCCGGTCAACAACTCGCCCAACAACACCGGCATCACCCAACTGCCGCCGGCCGTCTCGGCGTGGCTGCCCTACGGCGGCTCCGGCTCGCCGCCGGAGTTCACCGGCGGCGGCCTGTCCCCGATGGGCGGCCCGGTCTACCGGTACGACCCGAACAACACATCGCCGGTGGCGTTCCCCGAGTACTACGACGGGACCTACTTCGCCGGTGAGTTCGGCCGCCGCTGGATCAAGAACATCAAGCTCGACCCGGCCGGCCAACCGCTGAAGATCAACCCGTTCCCGTGGACCGGCACCCAGGTCATGGACATGGAGTTCGGGCCGGACGGCGCGCTCTACGTGCTCGACTACGGCACCGGCTGGTTCAACGGCGACGCCAACTCGGCGCTCTACCGCATCGAGTACGCCCGTGAGGGCAGGGCACCGGTCGCGGTGGTGTCAGCCACCCCCACCAGCGGCACGGCACCGCTGACCGTGGCCTTCTCCTCGGCCGGCACCCTCGACCCGGACGGTGACCCGTTCACCTACGCCTGGGACTTCGACAACAACGGCACCACCGACTCGACCGCCGCGAACCCGACCTTCACGTACACCACCAATGGCACCCGCAGCCCGACGCTCACGGTCCGGGACACCACCGGCAAGACGGCCACCGCGAGCGTGGTCGTCACGGTCGGCAACAGCGCCCCGGTGGTCACCGTGAACACCCCGTTGAACGGGCAGACCTTCAACTTCGGGGACGCGGTGCCGTTCTCCGTCACCGTCACTGACGCCCAGGACGGTGCGATCAACTGTGCCCGGGTCAAGGTGAACTACGTCCTCGGGCACGACTCGCACGGTCACCAGCTCGGCAGCGTGCAGGGCTGTTCCGGGGTCATCCAGACCTCGGCCGACGGCGAGCACGACTCGGCGGCGAACATCTTCGGCATCATCGACGCCGAGTACACCGACCTGGGCGGGGGCGGCCAGCCGCCGCTGACCACGCACACCCAGGCCGTCCTGCAACCGCGGGTGCGCCAGGCCGAGCACTTCGGTGACTCGTCCGGCGTCCAGATCGTCGCCGGGGCAGCCGGGCACGGCGGCGCGGCGGTCGGTTACGTCGACAACAACGACTGGATCTCGTTCCGCCCCTACAACCTGACCGGCGTCCAGTCGTTCAGCGCCCGGGTCGGCGCCCCGGCCGGCGGTGGCGGCACACTGGAGCTGCGGGTCGATTCCCCGACCGGGCCGCTGGTCGGCTCGGCCACCGTGGTGCCGACCGGCGGGTACGCCAATTTCGCCACGGTCACCGGTGGGGTCACCGCCCCGACCGGCACCCGGACCCTGTTCCTGGTCTTCAAGGGCGCCGGTCCGTGGTTCGACATCGACGAGTTCACCCTCTCCACCAGCCCCGGTGGCCCGGGACCTGACCCGGATCCCAACCCGGGCGGCAACCTGGCCCAGGGCAAGCCGGCGCGTACGTCCAGCTTCGAGGGGGCCTTCACCGCGGCGAACGCGTTCGACGGAGTGGCCGGCACCCGCTGGGGCAGCGCGTTCAGCGATCCGCAGTGGATCGACGTGGACCTCGGTGCCTCGTACGCCATCAACCGGGTCAAGCTGACCTGGGAGGCCGCGTACGGCAGTGGGTACCAGATCCAGACCTCGCCGGACGGGGTCACCTTCACCACGGTCCGGACGGTGACCGGGGGCGACGGCGGCGTGGACGACCTGACCGGGCTCACCGGCTCGGGCCGGTACGTCCGGCTCCTCGGCACCACCCGGGGCACCGCCTGGGGTTACTCGCTGTTCGAGTTCGAGGTGTACGGCAACACCGGTGGCCCGACCGGGCCGGGCACCAACCTGCTGTTGAACAAGCCGGCGTTGACGTCCAGCAACGAGGGGGCCGACGTGTCCGGTGCCCAGGCGGTGGACGGCAGCCTCACCACCCGTTGGTCGAGCACGTTCTCCGACCCGCAGTGGATCCGGGTCGACCTCGGCAGCCCCACCGCGATCGGTCGGGTCAAGCTGAGCTGGGAGGCGGCGTACAGCAGCGCGTACCAGATCCAGACCTCGAACGACGGCACCACCTGGGCCACCGTGAAGACGGTGACCGGCGCTGACGGCGGGGTGGACGAGCACACCGCGCTCGGTGCCAACGGTCGCTACCTGCGGATCTACGGCACCGCCCGGGGCACCGGATACGGTCACTCGCTCTGGGAGGTGGAGGCGTACACGAGCTGAACCACCACCGCTGACGTGCCCGGCACGGATTCCCGTGCCGGGCACGCCCGGTAGCGATTCATATTGCATATACCGGCTGTCGGTATATGCTGCCGTGTATGACCGAGAGTCCACTTCGGGAACCGACGTTTCTGGTGCTCACCGCGCTGGCTGAGGCACCCAAGCACGGGTACGCCGTCATCGAGGACGTGCTGCGCATCTCCGACAACCGGGTGCGCCTACGCGCTGGCACCCTCTACGCCGTTCTCGACCGGCTCCGCGTCGACGGCCTCATCGAGGTCGAACGCGAGGAGGTGGTGCAGTCCCGTCTGCGTCGCTACTACCGGCTCACCGCTCTGGGCGCGCGCCGTCTCGCCGAAGACGTGGCCCGTCTGCGACACAATGCGGACGCCGCTCATGTGCGGCTGCGCCGCGGTGGCCTGCTGACCGATGGGGGTGCGGCGTGAGCAGCGACGATCTGGAGCGCCGCTACCGGCGGCTGTTGGCCGTCTATCCGTGGGAGCACCGCCGGGCGTACGAGGACGAGATGCTTGCCGTGCTTCTCGCCGGCGCGCGGCCGGGCCAACGGCGACCCGCCGCCGGTGACGTGCGGAATCTGGTCAGCGCCGGCCTGCGGGCTCGGCTGCGGGTGGGCGCACGGGGGTTCACCGAGTCGACCTGGGCGGACGCGGCGACGGTGACCGGCCTGCTGGTCGGGCTCGTCCTGCTCTCCCTGGCCGGAAAGTCACTGCTCAACCAGCTCATCCACAACCCGAGTCTGCCGCCCGGGTACGAGCCGAGCGGCCCGGACCTCGTCGAGTGGCTGCGGGTGGCCGGCTGGGCGGGTGTCTGCGCGGCGGTGCTGGTCGGGTGGCGCTGGGTGGCCGCCGGCCTGGCCTGGGCAGGCGTGCTCGGCTGGGGTTGGCTGGTCGCCCCGCAAGCCAGCGACAATCTGACGTACGTGGTGGACACGCTGCCGCAGTTCGCCCTCGCCGTGGTGGCTGCCGCCGCGCTCACTGTGCCCGCGCCGCGTCGTCGGGTGGTCGCGCTGCTGGGCGTACGCCGGTTGCTGGTGCTGCTGCTCGCGCCGGCCGCGATGGTCGCGCTGTTGGTGACGAACCGGGTGACCAGTCCCACGTTCGACCCGGTCGACGGGGCGTCCTACCAGGTCCTCTATGGCATCGAGGCGAGCACCGAGTTGGTCGTCTGGCTCTACGTCGCTGGTCTGGGGGCCGCCGCGTTGGCCATGCTGGTCGCGTTGGCCAGGCTCACCCCCGGCGTACGCCGGCGGATCGTCGTCATGCTCCTGCCGGTGGCCGCGCTCGCCCTGGTGATCGACAGCGCCCTTGCCGGCTGGGCCACCTCCACCATGCACATGGGCCACGTCATTCCCCTGGTGCCCGCGCAGTGGGCGATGCTGGTGCTCGTCGCGCCGGTGACCTTCCTGGCCGGGGCGCTACTCATGCGACGTCGAGAGGAGACCCTGCGCATGGTCGCCCTCGGCCGGAACGCCGACCGCGAGCAGCCAATGGGCCAGTGAGACGGCAGGCTGCTCACCCGACGCCTGACGGCTATCCAGCATCGCCGCGGAACACCGCTCGGCTGAGATAGTGCCGGGACTGCCGATCGAAGCGCCCGAGCAGATCACGGGCAGCAGGCGGGACAACGGAGGTTGACGGATCACCGCCGGTGAAGGCCGACACCGCGGCGAAGTCCGTAAATGTCATGGCGGTGAGAAATTCGCTGCCCTCGGCGGGATCCAGCTCCTGCGGGGAACGACGCAGAACCCGAAGCTCCTGAAGCCCGTCCACGCCCCGGGCAAGGATCGCGGGCGCGATGTCCTGCGTCAACAACCGATCGTAGGCGTCAGCGAGAGCGGGCTCCGTCCACCCGCTCCACAGTCGAAGAATCATGACAGCATGCTGTCATTCTAGTAATAGGCTGTCAAGGTCCGATACCATGCTGTCGGTGAGGGAACGGAAGCAGGACCGGGTCGACGCGTATCGGTTGCTGATGGCAGACGTGTACGAACTGGCGGGCGAGTCTCGGCGCTCAAGCGAGGAGCTGGCTCGAGAAGAGGGGCAAACTGCCGCCCGATGGCACGTGATGAGCGTGCTCTCCGACGGCTCCCGCACCGTCGCGAGCGCGGCGCGCAGACTCGGCCTCGCTCGACAGAGCGTGCAGCGAGTGGTCGACGACCTGGCCCGTGCCGGAATGGTGGATTTGCACGACAATCCCGATCACCGCCGCGCGCCACTGGTGACACTCACGAAAGAGGGGCTGGCCACGCTCGCCGGTCTACTGGAACGCTCGGACGCTGACCGCCGGGACGCCGTGGACCGAGCCGGCCTCAGCGTTGGCGATCTCGAGCACGCCCGCGCGACGCTCCGGAGGTTGGTGGACGCCTTACAGAGCCGGTGACCCGTCGCGACACTCACCTCACCTGCTCCCAGGTCGTCAGTCGTCGGCGACGGCCACCGGCTCCGAGCCGATGCAGCGCACCTTCAACTCGTACTTGTGGGTCGACCCCTCGAACGTGACCTCGACGTCGTCGTCCGGGCCCCGGTCCACGTCGTGGACCCGGTAGCCCTGCGCGGGCGCCCAGGAGACGAGGCGTACACCATCGGCACTGCACTCGGCGACGGCCGTGCCGCCGTCGGTGGCGAACCCCCGGCGGACCCCGGAGCTGGCGCTCGGCGCGACGCCCGTCGTGCCCGGCCCGGCTGAGGCCGTGCCGGTCGCTCCCGGCCCGGCCGAGGCGGTGCCCGTCGTGCCGGTGGGCACCGGCTCCGGCGAGGCGAGCGCCCGTTCGATCTCCGCCTCGCTGCGCACCCCGCCCGGGGTGCCCGTGATGCTCTCGCCCACCAGCCGGATCGCGCCCAACCCGATCAGGGTCGCCGCGGCGGCGGTGGCCACCCAACCGGTGGCGACGAGGATCGAACGACGGCCCATCCCCTGACTATCCCCGATCCAACGTTGTCATCGGCACATCCGGACGCTAAGGCACGGTTAACGCGCGCCGCACTGCCAGCCGCAGCGGTTAGCCTGCCAGCGTGGCCCGCCTGCTGCTCATCGAGGACGACCTGACCATCCGTACCCCGCTGATCCGGGCGTTGCGGGAACGCGGTCATGCGGTGGCCGCTGCCTCGACCGCGATGGCCGGGCTCCGCGACGCCCTGGAGGATCGGCCCGACCTCGTCGTGCTCGACCTGGGCCTGCCCGACCTGGACGGGCGCGAGTTGCTGCGGATGCTGCGCGCGGTCAGCTCCGTGCCGGTCATCGTGGCCACCGCGCGTGACGACGAAACTGAGATCGTCCGGGTGCTCGACGCGGGCGCCGACGACTACGTGGTCAAGCCGTTCACCGCGGCACAGCTCGACGCCCGCGTCCGGGCGGTGCTGCGGCGAGGCCCCGCCGGCGCCGACGCGCAGGACCCGGCGCTCGTCGTCGGCGGGTTACGCGTCGACCCCCGAGCCCGACAGGTCACCCTGGACGGGGTTGCGGTCGAGCTGACGCCCCGCGAGTTCGACCTGCTGCACCACCTCGCCGGCCGGCCCGGCCAGGTGGTCACCAAACGTGAGCTGCTCACCGAGGTCTGGCAGATCCCGTACGGCGGCGCCGACAAGACCGTCGACGTGCACCTGTCCTGGTTGCGCCGCAAGTTGGGGGAGAGCGCCCTGCAGCCCCGCTTCCTGCACACCGTGCGCGGTGTCGGGGTGCGTCTCGAGGCGCCGGCAGCGCAACCGTGAGGGCCCGGCTCGCGTTGCTGGTCGCCTCGGTCAGCGTGCTCACCCTGATCGCGTTCCTGGTGCCGCTGGCGCTGCTGGTCCGCACCGTCGCCGAGGACCGGGCCACCGTTCGGGCCACCGCCGACGCGCAGAGCCTGGTGCCGGTGGTCGGCACCGCCGACGCGACGACCATCCGGCTCACCGTCGAGCAGCTCGCCGCGGAGTCGGGGCGACCGGTGAGCGTCTTCCTGCCGGACGGGACGGTGCTCGGCGCGCAGACACCCCGTACGCCCGCGGTGGCTCTGGCCGCGCGTGGGCAGAGCCTCACCGGGGAGTCGGCGGCCGGCCGGGAGGTGGTGATCGCCGTGCAGGGTCGGGCGGACGGCACCGGGGTGATCCGGATCGCGGTGCCACAGCACGAGCTGACCGCCGGGGTCACCCGGGCCTGGTTGGTGCTGGCGCTGCTCGGCGTGATCCTCGTGTTGATCGGGCTGCTGGTCGCCGACCGGCTGGCGCGCACCCTGGTCCGGCCGATCAGCGACCTCTCCGCCGTCTCGCACCGGCTGGCCAACGCGGAGCTGGACGCCCGGGTCACACCAGCCGGCCCGGCGGAGCTGCGCGAGGTGGCCGGCGCGCTCAACCACCTCGCCACCCGCATCCAGGTGCTCCTCGTGCAGGAGCGCGAGCAGGTCGCCGACCTGTCGCACCAGTTGCGTACGCCGCTGACGGCACTGCGGCTGGAGGCGGAGTCGCTGCGTGACCCGGACGACGCCGCCCGGATCACTGCCGCCGCAGACGGGCTCGAACGGGCGGTCACCGGGTTGATCCGGCAGGCCCGGTGGCGTCGCTCACCGACGGCGGAACCGGTCGCCTCGGACGCGGCGGCGATCGTCGCCGACCGGGTCGCGTTCTGGTCGGTGCTGGCCGAGGACACCGGCCGGGCCGTCACGCTCGACCTGGCTCCCGGCCCCCTTCCCGTCGGTGTGCCCGCCGACGACCTGACGGCGGCCGTGGACGCCCTGCTCGGCAACGTCTTCGCCCACACCCCCGACGGGACGCCGTTCGCCGTCCGGCTCGCCCGCGACGCGGGGGAGGTGCTCCTCACCGTCGCCGACGAAGGCCCCGGCATGCCGGTCGGTGCGGTCCGGCGGGGTGCCAGCGCGGCCGGGTCGACCGGCCTCGGCCTGGACATCGCCCGGCGCGCCGCGCAGGCCGGCGGCGGTCGCCTGGAGGTGCGGACCGGTCCGGGCGGCGGGGCGCAGGTGCTGCTCCGGCTCGGGCCACCGACGCCGCAGCGGGAGGCATAGGCGCTGCTGCCCCGGGTAGCTGCGAGCTATGGCGCGGTATACGAAACCCGAGCTCAGAGAGCAGATCAAGGAAGAGATCAAGGCTTCGGACAAGGGCGGCAGGCCGGGGCAGTGGTCGGCGCGCAAGTCGCAGCTACTCACTCAGGAGTACAAGAAGCGCGGAGGAGGATTCCTGGGCGAAAAGGACGAACGGCAGAAGTCTCTCCAGCGGTGGGGCAACGAGAAGTGGCAGACGAAAGAGGGCGACACTCGTGCGCGCAAGGGCGACACGACGAGTCGTTACCTGCCCAAGCGGGCCTGGGCCGAGATGTCGGACAGCCAGAAGCGCGCGACCGACACCAAGAAGCGTGAAGCGTCCCGATCCGGCAAGCAGTACGTCGCCAACACCGGGCCGGCCAAACGGGCGCGGCGAGATGCCACCACGGCCGGCCGAATGCCGGAGATGTCGGTCGCCGAGGCCGCCAAGCTGGTCCGCGGTCTCGACAAGCGACAGCTCCAGACCGCACTACGTAACGAGCACGCAGGCAAGGACCGCAAGACGCTCGTCCAGCGGCTTGAGGCAGAACTGAACCGGCGCGGTTGACCAGCTCTCGACCGCCGGCCCGGGGTGACCGCCGGCCCGGCGCGTTGCCGGCCCGGCTGACGGAAACTGTCCAAGATTCACACGGAAGCGCCGATTTAACCCGGCCTTAGCGTCGGGACAGCGCGGTGCTATCCCGTTTCGACCGATCCTCGGAGTCGACAACCGAGGAAAGGTGGACACCACGATGAAGCGCACCAATCTGCTTCTGGCGACGGTCGGCGGTTCGGCGGTGCTGGCGGTTGCCGGGGTCGCGCTCGGCGTTAACGCCGCGAACGACTCGCGGGCCGGCGGCACGGCACTCGTGGCGGCAACCGCCGCCCCGACGGCCACGAACACGCCGGACGGCAGCGCTACCACCCCCGCGCCGGGCACCAGCGGTACGCCGTCGAGCGGCACCCCATCGGGTACGCCGTCGAACGGCACCCCGGCGCCCGACAGTTCGACGGCGGGCAGCGCGGTCGACGAGCAGCGCGCCGGTGAGATCGCGCTCGCCAAGGCGGGTGGCGGCCGGATCGTCGAGGTCGAGGCCGAGCAGGAGCACGGCCGCCCGGTGTGGAGCGTCGAGATCGTCGCCGGCGACACCGAGCACGAGGTCGACGTCGATCGGGACAACGGCTCGGTGGTCAAGGCCGAGCAGGAGCCGGTCGACGACGACGATGACGACCAGGCCGACGACGACCAGTCCGACGATGACGACGATGACGATGACGATGACGACAGGTCCGACGACGACGACTGACCCTGCCATGCCGCCGCCCGTCACGGGGAATACCCGGGCGGGCGGCGGCAGTGGGTTCGAGCAGGTGCCCGTGACCCGGGTACGAGACGTCCCTCAGATGGCGACGCGTTGCTCCTGGACCGTTGGCTGCTCCTGGTCGAACTGGGTGCGGTACAACTCGTGGTAGCGGCCGCCAGCGGCGAGCAGGTCACTGTGTCGCCCGCGTTCGACGATGCGTCCTTCTTCCACGACGAGGATCTGATCCGCCGCCCGGATGGTGGAGAGCCGGTGCGCGATGACGACGCTCGTCCGGCCCGTCAGGGCTTCGGCGAGGGCGTCCTGAACCGCCGCCTCCGACGTGGAGTCCAGATGCGCGGTGGCCTCGTCGAGGATGACCACGCGCGGCCGGGCCAGCAGCAGCCGCGCGATGGTGAGCCGTTGCCGTTCCCCGCCCGACAGGCGGTATCCGCGTTCGCCGACGACGGTGTCGAGCCCATCCGGAAGTGAGCGGATCAGGCCGTCGAGCCGGGCCCGCCCGAGCACATCCCACATCTCGTCCTCGGTCGCGTCCGGCTGAGCGAACGCCAGGTTGGCGCGGATGCTCTCGTGAAAGAGGTGCCCGTCCTGGGTCACCACGCCCAGCGAGGCCCGGATCGACTCGGCCGACAGATCGCGTACGTCGATGTCGGCGAGCCTCACCGCGCCGTCCTCGACGTCGTACAGGCGTGGCACGAGTTGCGCGATCGTCGATTTGCCCGCACCGGAGGAGCCGACGAGGGCGACCATCTGCCCGGCTTCGGCGCGGAACGACACGCCGTGCAGCACCTCGTCGCCGCCGCGCGTATCGAGCTTCGCCACATCCTCCAGGGACGCGAGCGACACCTTGTCTGCTGAGGGGTAGCCGAACCGTACTCCGTCGAACTCCACCGCGACCGGCCCGTCGGGAAGGGGGCGGGCGTCGGACCTGTCGAGGATCAGCGGCTTGAGGTCGAGGACCTCGAACACCCGCTCGAAGCTCACCAGCGCGCTCATCACCTCGACTCGGGCACTGGCCAGCGATGTCAACGGTGCGTAGAGACGCGACAGGAGCAGCGCGAGGGCGACCACGGTCCCGGCGTCGAGGCTGCCCCGGAGGGCGTAGAGACCGCCCAGCCCGTAGACCAGTGCCAGCGCCAGCGAGCCAACGACGGTGAGCGCGGTGATGAAGACCCACTGGAGCATGGCGGCGCGGATGCCGATGTCGCGCACCCGTCGTGCCCGCGCCGCGAACTCGGCCGACTCCTCGGCCGGACGCCCGTACAGCTTGACCAGTGTGGCGCCGGGTGCGGAGAAGCGTTCGGTCATCCGGGTACTCATGGCCGCGTTGTGCTCGGCCGCCTCACGCTGCAACTGGGCGAGCCTCGAACCCATCCGCCGGGCGGGGAGGACGAAGATGGGCAGCAGGACGAGCGCCAGCAGCGTGATCTGCCAGGAGAAGGTGAGCATCACGGCCAATGTCAGGATCAGCGTCACGGCGTTGCCGACGACACCCGACAGGGTGTCGCTGAAGGCCCGCTGCGCGCCGATCACGTCGTTGTTCAAACGGCTGACCAGCGCGCCCGTGCGGGTCCGGGTGAAGAACGCCACCGGCATGCGCTGAACGTGGTCGAAGACCGCGGTCCGCAGTTGGACGATCAGCCCTTCACCGATGCTCGCGGAAAGGAATCGCGTCACCAGACCCAGGCCGGCTTCGGCCAGGGCGATCACGGCGATCAGCACTGCCAACCGGATCACGACGCTGCTGTCGGCGCCGTCGACGATCGCATCGACCACCCGGCCGGCGAGTACGGGCGCCGCGACCGTGAGAGCCGCTGTCACCACGCTCAACAGCAGGAATCTCATGATCAAAGCGCGGTGCGGTTGCGCGAACTGCGCGATGCGCTTCAAGGTGGCCCGGGACAGTGGTCGTTCGTCCTGCGCGTTCATCGTGTGGTGTAGCGATGTCCACGCGGCAAATTCCATGCTCATTCAGTACCTCCGATACCGGAGGTTAGGACCTCACCCGAGCTTGAGGTCAAGCGGCGCGCGGAGGCACAGGCGTCGAGGACCGCAGGACGA
Source organism: Micromonospora sp. NPDC005291 (assembly GCF_040607415.1). NCBI lineage: Bacteria > Bacillati > Actinomycetota > Actinomycetes > Micromonosporales > Micromonosporaceae > Micromonospora > Micromonospora sp. NPDC005291. Next base: position 158,431 of record NZ_JBEXGR010000002.1, on the reverse strand, counting down.
CCGGCCGGGCCCCGGGAGGAGCCCGACCGCCGCTGAGCGTTACAGGCCGGCGTACGTGGTCAGGCTCTGCCGTAGGTGCGTCTTCGGCCTGGACCCCACGATCGAGCCGACGACCTCGCCTTGGCGGAACACCAGCAACGTCGGCAGGGACATGACGCTGTAGCGCCGAGTGGCCTGCGGGTTTTCGTCGGAGTTGAGCTTGGCCACGACCATCCGGTCGCCGAACTCCCGCGCCAACTCGGCGAGGCTCTTCTCGATCATTTTGCAGGGCGGGCACCACTCGGCCCAGAAGTCGACCACGACGGGTCGTTCGCTGGCCAGCACCAGCTCGGCGAATGTGTCGTCGGTGACGGTGATCAGAGAGCCGATTGCCGTTTCCTGGGGCATGTTTCCTCCCGGTGCGCGATGGCGTGGGTGAGTTGGGCGTTGAGCTGCTGCCGTACGGCGCCGAGCCGGTCGATGTAGGCGTCGACCTCAGCGAGCTTGCGTCGCAGCACCAGTACCGAGTCCGGGCAGACGCCGCCGGACGAGTTGCCGGCCCGGAGGCACGCGACGAACGGGCGGACATCGTCGAGGCCGAAGCCAACGTCGAGCAGTGTCCGGATCTCGCGGACGACCCGAAGCTCGGCCTCCTCGTAGACGCGGTAGCCGTTGGTGGAGCGCTGCGCCTGCACCAACCCGTGCGCGTCGTAGTAGCGCAGGGTTCGCGTGCTCGTGCCGGCCCGCTCAGCCAGCTCGCCGATCAGCATTCCGACCTCCTCGATCAGCCGTCGCGACCAGGTTAAACCTTGTCGTTGGCGTCAAGGCAAGATGCGCTCAGGGCGCCGCCGACGAGGCGACGCCCTGAGCATCCGCGTGAGCCGGCGAACCTAGCCGATGCGGAACTGGTCGCCGTAGACGGCGAACACCAGCGGTGTGTTCAGGTTGAAGTTGCCGTTGTTGAGGAACACCCGCTGGGCCGTGTCGACGCGGGACGTGTCCGAGTGGGCCGCTTCCTTGCGCATCTCGATGACCCGCTCGTCGAGGAACGCGTTGAGCCAGGTCCGCTCGTCACCGCCCTGGGCCGGGGGCTTCGCCCGAGCGAGGGCGCGGCTGCGGATCTGGCGCATGCCCTCGTACCCGTGCATGACCGCCGCGTCGTAGTAGGCGAACTGACCGAGTGCCCGGACCTGGTCGTTCTTGCCGTCGCGTACCGACGGGTTGAAGTAGACCCGGTCCCGCTCGGCCTCCTGCGCGGCCCGGAACACCGAGTCGGTGGCCGCGGCCCGCCAGTCGCGCGGGAAGTTGGGGTCGAGGCCCGCGTGCGAGGGGGTGCCGTTGACGGCGCGCAGCGCCGGCAGGTACGCGGCGAGCACGTTGCCGGGCTTGGTGCGGGTGTACGCCTCGACCAGTTCGAGCATGTCGCCGGTGCCGGAGCAGAAGCCGATGATGCCGGCGGTGTAGCCGCGCCCGTCGCCGATGTCCTCGATGTAGGAGAACTGCGCACGCCAGTCGAGCGAGGAGTTCTCCGCAGCCGAGACGATCTGCATGGCGACGTCCTTCTTCGCCGGGTCGTCGAGGTTGGTCCCGGCCGGGGTGGTCGGGGTGGGGGTGCCGGTGCCGCCGCCCGGCAGGGTCCAACGCTGGTTGGTGGTGCCCGAGCAGGTCCAGATCTGCAACCGGGTGCCGTTGGCCGTGCTCCGGTCCGTGACGTCGAGGCACTTGCCCGAGCCGGTGTTGACGAGTGCGCCGTTGCTGGCGGTCCACTTCTGGGCGCCGGTGTTGTTGCAGTCGTACAGCTGCACCTTGGCACCGTCGGTGGTCGACGCGGCGGTGACGTCGAGGCACTTGCCGAGTGCGCGGACGGAGGTGTCGGTGTTGCCGACCGTCCACGTCTGGGCCGCGCTGCCGTTGCAGTCGTAGAGCTGGACCGGCGTGCCGTTGGCCGGGTTGGCACCGGCGACGTCGATGCACTTGCCGCCGAGGCCGGTGATCGGGCCGGCGGTCGCGGCGCTCGCCGACGGCAGGCCGTAGCCGACCGCCGCGACGCCGATCAGCAGGGCGCCGACGACGTAGGCGGCTGTTCTCTTGCGAACCATGGTGTTCCTCGGGGAAAGGGCGGCGGGCCGCAGGCCGGTCGGTGGCCCGGCGCGGCGGTTCGGCCCCGGCGGGCACCGCGAGCATCAGGAAACTGTATTAACAGATACCAGTACGTCGATGCACCGTCAAACGACGACCGCAGGGCGCGACGGAGCCTGTTCATCCCGTTGTTGGCGGGCGGCACCCGACTGGGACGCGGATGCCGCCCGTGTGTCAGTGCTCCCGGTAGGTGGCCAGGTCGAAGTCGGCGTGCACGCCGTCGCCGCCGAGGTCCTGCACCCACAGGCCGAGGAACGCCCCGGTGAAGCCCCACGCCGCCGGCTCGCCGTCGATGATCAGCGCGGCGTGCTCGTCGGACAGGATGGTCGCGTCCAGGTCGACCGGGAGCCCCTGCCAACCGGCGCCGAGGTCGTAGTCGAAGCGCACCACCGGCCCGTCGAACACGGCCCGCAGGCCGACCCGGGTGACGCCACTGACGTCGACGGTCAGATCGGGGTACGGGGTGCGCCGCCCGTTGTCAGAGCTGAGCAGCTCCAGCACCGTCCGCCCGTCGTCGGCGCGGGTCAGGTAGAGGTGGTGCCAGTTGAGGGTGTTGTAGTAGGCGGTGATCCCGGCGAGCTGACGGTGGTCGACCGGCTCGAACTCCACCACGGTCTCCAGGGAGCAGTGCGTCGCGCCGACGCGTCGCCCGACCAGGCTGGGGGCCTGTCGACCGACCGGTGACTGCCCGCCGTGGACACGCAGGTGCGACGGGCGGGTGTGCAGGTCGATCCAGTCCGCGGTGGCCGGCCGGCGTAGCGTCGACCAGCACAGACCCAGCTCGGGGGCGTCGAAGTGGTCGGTGTCGGGCTCCGCCGGCCACGGGTGCGCGGGCAGGTCGGGCGCGACGACCTCCTCTGCTGGCACCCCTCCGGCGATCCGGGGCCAGCCACCTGACGGCCACTCGACGCGCTGGATCGCGGTTTCCCGACCCAGCACACAGTTGCCCAGCGGCGAGTAGGGGCGGCCGACCAGATGGGCCAGGTACCACCCGCCGTCGGGGGTGCGGACCAGGCTGCCGTGACCGGCCTTCTGCAATCGCAGGTCGGGCCGGCCGACGGAGCTGAGCAGTGGGCCGTCCGGGTCCACCTCGTACGGCCCGAACAACTCCCGGGACCGCGCCACGGTGACCTGGTGCTCCCAGCTGGTGCCGCCCTCGGCGGTGATCAGCCAGTACCAGCCGTCGTGGCGGTACAGGTGCGGACCCTCGGTGACCCCGACCGGCGTGCCGGTGAACAGGATGCGGGGCCGGCCGACCAGACGGCGCGCGGCCCGGTCGTACTGCTGGATCTCGATGCCCCCGAAGCGGTCCCGGCCGGGTCGCCAGTCGGCGCTCATGCTCAGCAGCCAACTGGTGCCGTCGTCGTCGTGGAACAGCGCGGCGTCGAAACCGCGCCCGTGCAGTTTCACCGGATCAGACCAGGGCCCGGCGATGTCGGGAGCGGTGACGAGGAAGTTCTGCGGGTCCCAGTAGCCGCTGGCGAAGCTGGCCACATCGCTGTAGACGAGGTGGAACTCGCCGTCCTGGTACGTCAGGTCGGGCGCCCACACCCCGTTGGAGTCACCACAGCCGCGAAGGTCGAGCAGGCGGCGGTCGGTGATGATCCCGCCCAGGGTGCGCCAGTTCACGAGATCACGCGAATGGTGCACACGCACACCCGGATACCACTCGAAGGTCGAGGTGGCCAGGTAGTAGTCATCGCCGACGCGCAGGATCGACGGATCCGGGTGGAACCCGGCGAGGACGGGATTGCGGATCGACCGGGCAGCGGTCACCACGTCAGCGATGTCGGTCGACACGGGGGCTCCTCTGGGCGGCGGTCTGGAACTTCCGGAAACTTGCGGTCCAGGATCACCGGAAGTCCTGACTACGCTAGCCGGTCTTTTCGCAATAGGACAGAGGTCTTGACCGTTGCGGCAACAGCTCGTAGCGTGCCGGCCATCGATCGGTAATACCGGCGAAGCAATGAAAGTTCCGGAGATCCATGTTCGCACCATTGCCGGCTCGACCGGCGTCCGAGCACCCCGTGAGTCCCCGAAGGGATGGATCATGACGACGCACCTTTCCCGCCGAACGCTGCTCGGTCTCGCCGGCGCAGGCGCAGGCGCCTATCTGCTCAGCGCCTGCAGCGGCGACGAGGAGTCCAGCGACCCGAACGCCCCGCAGACCATCAACTGGTGGCACATCCAGAACACCGAACCGATGCTGCCCGTGTGGGCGGCGATGGCCAACGAGTACAAGACCGCACACAGCAACGTCACGCTCACCATCCAGCCGCTGGAGAACGAGGCGTTCAAGGCCAAGCTCACCACCGCCACCCAGGCCGGCGACCCGCCTGACCTCTTCCAGTCCTGGGGCGGCGGCGTGCTCAAGCAGCAGGTCGACGCGGGCCTGGTCAAGGACCTCACCGACGATGTGAAATCGTTGGTCGACGGCATCCTGCCCGCCGCCATGCAGCCGTACACGATCGACGGCAAGATCTACGGCATCCCGTTCGACATCGGCATGGTCGGCTTCTGGTACAACAAGGATCTCTTCACCCGCGCCGGCATCACCACCCCACCCACCACCTGGGCCGGCCTGCTCGACGCGGTCCGCAAGCTCAAGAGCGCCGGGATCACCCCGGTCGCCCTGGCCGGCAAGGACAAGTGGCCGGCCCACTTCTACTGGTCGTACCTGGCCATGCGCATCGGCGGGGTCAACGCGCTGCAGAAGGCCGTCGACGACAAGAACTTCGACACCCCCGACCTCGTCGCCGCTGGCGAACGGCTCAAGGAACTCGTCGACCTGCAGCCGTTTCAGAAGGGCTTCCTCGGCGCGGAATTCGGCTCGCCCGACGGCCAGGCCGCCACCATGGGCAACGGCCGGGCCGGCATGGAACTGATGGGGCAGTGGGCGCCGGCGGTGCAGGCGTCCGCCTCCACCAGCAAGAAGGGCCTCGGCGACAAGCTCGGCTTCTTCCCGTTCCCCGCCGTGGACGGCGGTAAGGGCTCCTCGACCGAGGTCTTCGGCGGCGGCAACGGTTTCGCCGTCGGCAAGGACGCGCCGGCGGCCACCATCGACTTCCTGAAGTTCCTGCTCAGCGCCGCAAACCAGCGCCGGTCCGCCGAGACTGGCGCGGTGCTGCCCACGGTGAAGGAGGCCACCTCGGCCATCAGCGACGCCAACAACAAGGTCGTCGCGGAGACCCTGGCCAAGAACACCGGCTTCCAGCTCTACCTCGACCAGGCGTACGCGCCGGCACTCGGGCAGCAGATCAACGACAGCGTGGCCGAACTGATCGCCGGCAACAAGCAGCCCGCGGCGATCGTCAAGGACATCACGCAGGTGGCAAAGACCGTCTGATCATGACCACCCATCCATCCGTAGCCGGCCGTAGAACCCGAGTGGAGCAGGCATGACCAGGCCATCGACCGTGTCGGACATCAGGCGCGGCGACACGGCGACCGACCCGCCGGCACCGGGGCCGGGCACCGCGCGACAGCGCGGCCGCCAGCCCCGGCCCGGCCGGGGCAGCGTCCTCGCTGTCTTTCTGGCGCCGGCCCTGGCGCTGTTCCTGCTGCTGGTCGTCGCCCCCATCGTGGTGGCCGGCTATGCCAGCTTCTACAAGTGGAACGGCTTCGGGCTGCCGGAGAACTTCGTCGGGTTGGACAACTACACCCGTGCCTTCAGCGACCCGACCTTCCGCGGTGACCTGTGGCGCGGGCTCCTGCTGGTGGTGCTGTCCCTGGCCGTGCAGCTGCCCGCCGCGCTGGCCCTGGCCATGCTCCTCAACCAGCCGCTGCGCGGCCGGGCCGTCTACCGGCTGATCTTCTTCGCACCGTACGTCCTCTCCGAGGTCACCACGGCCGTCCTGTTCACGCTGGTGTTCTCACCCAACCGGGGCCTGGGCGAGGGGGTCGCCCGGTGGTTGGGCGCCGACGCGGGCACGATCTTCGCTGACCCGGACACCGTGCTGTTCGCCGTCTTCCTGGTGGTGTCCTGGAAGTACTTCGGCCTCTACATGATGCTGTTCCTGGCCGCTCGCCAGGGCATCCCCAAGGAGCTGTCCGAGGCTGCGGTCACCGACGGCGCCACCGCCTGGCAGGCGTTCCGGCACGTCACGCTGCCTCTGCTCGGGCCGACGATCCGCATCAGCGTGTTCCTGTCGGTCATCGGCACCATCCAACTGTTCGACATGGTCTGGGTGCTCACCGGCGGCGGCCCGGTCCACTCCTCGGAGACCCTGGCCGTCACGATGTACCAGTACGGCTTCCGGCGCTTCGAGGTCGGCTACGCCAGCGCGATCAGCATCATCATGTTCCTGCTGAGCCTCGTCTTCGCACTGTTCTACCAGCGCATCGTTCTGCGCCGTGACACCGCGGGCGCGATCACCAACCAGGGAGGCCAGCGATGAGCGGCACGGTGAACCGCGCCCAGCGGACCCGCAGCGTCGTCCTGCACCTCGTCTGCATCGCCGTCGGCGCGCTGATCGTCGTACCGGTCTGGTTCGGGGTGCTCGGCGGCTTCAAGGACAACGGACAGCTGTCCACCAACCCGCTGGGCTGGCCCGACCCCTGGGTGCCGAACTACCTCGACATCCTGGGCACCGGGACGTTCTGGCGGCAGCTCGGCAACAGTCTGCTCATCGCCCTGAGCAGCACCCTCATCGTCGTCGGCTCAGCGGCGATGGCGGCGTTCGTCTTCGCGCGCTACGCGTTCCGGGGCCGCGAGTTCCTGGTCACCCTGTTCGCGATCGGCTTGATGTTTCCGTTCGCGGTGGCCATCCTGCCGTTGTTCGTCCTGCTGCGGAGCGTGGGTCTGCTGGACAACCCGCTCGGCGTCATCCTGCCCCAGGCCGCCTTCGGGCTGCCGATCACCATCATCATCCTGCGGCAGTTCTTCCGAACCATCCCCGCTGAGGTCGAGGAGGCCGCGGTCCTCGACGGGTGCGGCTCCTTCGGGTTCTTCTGGCGGGTCCTGCTGCCGATGGCCCGTCCCGCCCTGGCCACCGTCTCCGTACTGGCGATCGTGACCAGCTGGAACAACTTCATGCTGCCGCTGGTCGTCTTCAGCGACCAGAGCTGGTGGACCCTCCCTGTCGGGGTCCAGGCCTTCCAGGGCCAGTACGCCGACGACACCGCACGGGTGCTCGCCTACGTCGTGCTGTCCATGCTTCCCGCCCTGGGTTTCTACGCCGTGGCCGAACGCCAGCTCATCGGTGGCCTGACCGGCAGCGTCAAGGGATGACCCCGTACCACTGCGAGCAAACCTGAAGCTTCCAGCCAGACGAAGGGGCTGACCGTGGGCTCGGAGAACGGCCGAAACGTCACCATCGCCATGATCGCGCGGCTGGCCGGTGTCTCCGTGCCCACGGTCTCCCGGGTCATCAACGGCCGCTCCGACGTCGCCCCCGACACCAGGGAACGCGTCGAGGCGCTGCTCAACCGGCACGGCTACCGCCGCCGGTCACCGGCGCGTCGTACCGACGCCGCCCTCATCGATCTGGTCTTCAACGACCTGGACAGCCCGTGGGCCGTGGAGATCATCCGCGGGGTGGAGGACGTCGGCCAGACCAGCGGCGTCGGCACCGTCGTGTCGGCTATCCACTGGCGCATCTCCTCGGCCAAGCAGTGGCTCGACAACATGCTCACCCGTTCCACCGAGGGCGTCATCTTCGTGACCTCGATGGTGAACCCACCGTTGCAGGCCGAGCTGCGCCGACTCCACCTGCCGGTGGTCATCATCGACCCCGCCGGGGTCGACCCGCAGGAGTCACCCACCATCGGGGCCACCAACTGGGCTGGCAGCCTGAGCGCCAACCAGTACTTGATCAGCCTCGGCCACCGCCGCATCGGCTTTATCGCCGGGCCGCCGCACCTGATGTGCAGCCGGGCGCGGATGGACGGCTACCGGGCCGCCCTCGGCGCCGCCGACATCCCCGTCGACGACACCCTCATCCGCCCTGGCAACTTCTACCACGAGTCCGGCTTCACCGCGGGTACGCAGCTGCTGGGCCTGGCCGACCCGCCCACCGCCATCTTCGCCTCCAGCGACCAGATGGCACTCGGCGTCTACGAGGCGGTTCGCAAGCGTGGCCTACGGGTGCCTGACGACATCAGCGTGGTCGGCTTCGACGACCTGCCCGAGGTCCGGTGGTGCTCCCCGCCGCTGACCACCGTTCGTCAACCCCTGGCCGAGATGGGCATGCTGGCCGCACGCACCGTGCTGCGCCTCGCTGGCGGCGAGAAGACCGAAAGCCCTCGGGTCGAGCTCGCCACCGAGCTCATCGTCCGCGACAGCGCCGCACCACCATCGCGACCGTCGCCGCCTGGGCGGCCACGGTCGTGACCGCCGTTCACGCGTCACGGAGAGCGTCGTCGACGCCCGTCTCCCGGCGGCCGAGGTGCGCCGGGTCCCGACCGGAGAGCAGGTCCAGCGCCGCCTTCAGGCAGGCACCGTTCTCGCGGGACGAGCTGACCCGCCACGTCTGGGCGTAGCGCCTCGCGGTCTCGTCACCCACCCCGCTGGCGTCGATGCCGAGGCGCCTGCACAGTGCCACGGCGCGGGGGAGGTGAAACGACTGGGTCACGACCGTCGCGCGCCGCACTCCGAAGATCCGCTCAGCCCGCGCGCACGAGTCGTACGTGTCGAAACCGGCGTAGTCGAGCACCACCTTCCGCGCCGGCACGCCCCGGTCGACGAGCCAGCTCAGCATCGCGGTGGGCTCGTCGTAGTCCGCGTTCATGTTGTCGCCGGAAACCAGGATCGCCCGCACCTTGCCGGCCACGAAGAGCCGTCGCGCGATCTCCAGCCGGGCGGCGAGGAACGGTGACGGGCTGCCGTCCGCGTTCACCTTGGTCCCCAGCACCAGGGCGACCGGCGCGTTCGGCACGTCAGCCTCGCTGTAGAGGTGGCCGTCGGCCGCGCCACGGACCCACGACACGCTGGCCACCGTGCCGCCGGTGAGCACCACCGCACCAGTCACCAGCGCGAGGAGCGTGTAGCGGACGAACCGCCGGCACCCGCCGTACCATCGCCTGGCCGCACCGAGTCGTCCCCGCATCCCGCGAGACTATTCCGGCCGCGCTCCCGACGACCGGTCCGGGGTGGATCATCATCGTCTCCACACTTGACTTCAACCAACGTTCACGTCGTAGCGTCGCCGACACCAGGTATCACGGCAGGCCCGAACGCTGGGCCACGGCTGAGTTGGGGGCAGACGCGTGCGTGCGATACAGGTTTCCGAGTATGGGGGTCCTGAGGTTCTGGTCCCGGTGGACCTGCCAGACCCGCGAGCCGGAGAAGGGGAGGTCGTCGTACGGGCCGAGGCAATCGACACCATCTACCTGGAGACCCAGATCCGCAGTGGCTGGGGCACGGTGTTCGGAGTCGTCCCGCCGTATGTACCGGGCGGCGCAGCTGCCGGAACGGTGGTCTCCACCGGTCCGGGCGTCTCGCCGTCCTGGCTCGGCCGCCGGGTCGTCGCCGGCCCCGGGACGCACGGCTCCTACGCCGAGTTGGTCCGCGCTGGTGTCGACCGGCTGGTGCCGGTCCCAGAACGACTGGATCTGCGGGAGGCGGCGGGTCTTGCACACGACGGCGTGACCGGCACCGGGATCATCGAGCACGCCAGCGTCAAGCCCGGCGACCGAGTGCTGATCCTGGGAGCCGCGGGCGGCATGGGAACGCTGCTGGTCCAACTCGCACATTCCCTCGGTGCACAGGTCGTGGGGGCGGCGCGGGGTAAGGCCAAGCTCGCGCTGGTACGACAGTTGGGCGCCGACGCCGCCGTGGACTACGCCGAGGACGGATGGACCGACTCCGTACGCGACGCCTTTGGCGGTCTGCCAGTCGATGTGCTGCTGGACGGCGTCGGAGGCGATCTCGGCACCGAAGCCTTCCACCTGGTTGCGGACGGTGCGCACGTGTCGACCCACGGAGCGGCGAGTGGCGACTTTGCCAGAGTGGACGAACAGGCCGTGAAGGCCCGCGGCATCGTGCTGCGGGGCATCACCGATGTGCAGTTCGAGGCGCCGGAGATGGTGCGGCTCGCGAGTAAGGCCCTGGCAAGCGCCGCGGAAGGGCGGATGCGTCCGGTGATCGCACGTGAGTATCCGTTGTCCGCCGCAGCCGAAGCTCACCGTGCGATGGAAGCCCGCTCAATCCCGGGCAAGGGGCTGCTGATTCCCTGACCCGTTGTCGACGGGTCATTCCGCACACGCCGGACACACGTGTCCCGGGTGGCGTGGCGTACCCCTTGAGAATGTCGTTCCGACCGTGACATTCTTGGCCGTCGATGACATGCCGCGCGCGCGGGGCTGACGACCGTCCAATGGGCAGCCGGGATCCAACACGGACTCCGGGGGACGGTGACACGAGTGATGGACCAACGAGAGCCATCCGTCCACGAGTCCGCCCACCGCCGCGCCGCACCCCGACCGGCTGGGCGACTCATCTGCGTGAAGGAACCCAGCTCATGCGTAAACCGAAAAGCCGCGCGGCACTCCTGGCGAGCCTGCTGCTCGCCGCGACCGCACTCTCCGGCGTCAACCCCCCGACCGCCAGCGCCGCACCCGATCCGGTCACGGTGACCGTCAACGCCCGCGCGGGAATGGCGACCGTGCCCGACACCGCGCTTGGCGTCAACCACGCCATCTGGGACACGAACCTGGGCACCACCGAGACATCCGACCTGCTGCGTGACGCCGGTGTGCAGATGATGCGCTACCCCGGCGGCTCGTACGCCGACATCTACCACTGGAAGGACCACACCGCGCCCGGCGGTTACGTCGCCCCCAATACCGATTTCGACACCTTCATGGCCGGGGTCCGGCGGGTCGGCGCGCAACCGATGATCATTGCGAACTACGGCACCGGCACGCCGGCCGAGGCCGCCGACTGGGTGCGGTACGCCAACGTGACGAAGGGCTACGGCGCGCGGTACTGGACGGTTGGTAACGAGAACTACGGCAACGGGCACTACGGGTCGGCGTGGGAGGCGGACGATCACCCGGACAAGAGCGCGAGCCAGTACGCGCGGCTGGTCGTCGAGTACGCCGACGCGATGAAGGCGGTCGACCCGAGCATCAAGGTCGGCGCGGTGCTGACGATGCCCGGCAACTGGCCGGACGGGATCACCGCCGGCAGCGATCCTGGCCCGTGGAACCAGACCGTGCTCTCCATCGCCGGCCCGAAGATCGACTTTGTGGACGTGCACTGGTACCCGGGTGGCACCGCCGCCGAGTCGCTGGCCCGTGTCAACCATCTCCCGGACGCCACCTACCTGCTGCGGCAGCAACTCAGTCGGTACGCCGGCGCGAACGCCGACCGCATCGGCATCAGCTTCACCGAGCTGAACGTCGACGCGGGCCGGACCACCCAGCCGGCGGCGCTCTTCCTGGCCGACGTCTACAGCGGGCTGCTGGAGAGCGGCGTTTTCACCGTCCAGTGGTGGAACGTGCACAACGGGCTCGGCACCGTGTCGGAGGTGGCGGGCCAGACCGACTACGGCGACTTCGGCATGCTCTCCAGCGGCACCTGCACCGAGGACGGCTCGGTGTGCGAGCCGCCGCTGAACACGCCGTTCGCCCCGTACCACGGGCTGACCATGATGAAGCTGTTCGCCAAGGCCGGCGACCAGTTCGTCCGCGCCGGCACCGATGAGCCGCTGGTCACCGCGCACGCCGTCCGTCGGGGCAACGGGGACCTCGCGGTGCTCCTGGTGAACAAGGATCCGGCCGCCGCGCACCCGGTGACCATCGACTACGCCGGGTTCACCCCGTCGGCCGCCGCGCCGACGGTGTCCACCCTCACCAACGGCGCCACCGGCATCGCCACCAGCCAGTCCGGCTCCGCGACAAGTCGGACGCTGCCGGCATACTCGTTGACCACGCTCGTGTTGCGCCCATCCGGCGCAACCGCCGGGCGTCCCTCGGCGCCGGGCCAGCCCACCGCCAACGGCGTCACCGACCGCACCGCGACGATCTCCTGGCCGGCCGCCACCCCGGGCGGGAGCCCGATCGCCAAGTACGAGGTGTACCGGCAGAACGGTGCGGTCAGCGAGCAGTTCGGCGAGACGACGACCACCTCGTTCACGGTCGGCAACCTCGTGCCGGGCAGCAGGTACACCGTCAACGTGCTGGCCCGGGACACCGCCGGCCGGGTGTCCTGGTCCTCACCGCCGCTCACCTTCGCCACCGGTGGCCCGGCCGCCAGCGCGTGCACCGTCCGCTTCACCACCAACAGCGACTGGGGCAACGGCTACATCGGCGGCGTCGAGATCACCAACAACGGGACGAGGCCGATCAACGGCTGGACCCTCACCTGGACCTGGCCCACCGGCTGGCAGCAGGTCAGCAGCGGCTGGAGCGCCACCTGGGAACAGGTCGGCACCGCCGTGCGGGTCACCCCCACCGATGACAACCGGCAGATCGCCGCCGGCCGCAGCGTGAGCGCCGGCTTCGTCGGCGCGTACAGCGGCCCGAACGTGCTGCCCACCGCGTTCGCCCTGAACGGCACCGTCTGCACCACCGGCTGACGCCGCTGTGGTCCGGCTGGCCCGTTCCTCGGGCCAGCCGGCCCGCACGGTCACACGACCAGCGCAGCCGCACGACCAGCGCAGCCGCACGACCAGCGCAGCCGCACGGTCAGCCGAGCCGCACGGTCAGCCGACCTGGCGGACGCTGACCGTCGCCGACCCGGTCTCGTCCGCCCACGGGTCGAGCACGAGGGTGTACGTGCCGCTCCTGGGCAGGGGGCCCATCTCGAACCGCCCCGTGCCGCCGATGACGCAGCCACTGCCCAGTTGGTCGCCGTCCGGGCCGGCCACGATCAGGATCGCGCACCGGTCGGGAAGGCTGGCGCTGGTCACCTCGACGGTGAGGCGCCGGCCGGCGTCGGCGGGAAACCGTAGACGGCTCACGGCTCCCGGCCGGCTGACGGTCAACGTGCTGGTCCGCCCATCGGCGACGGTGTCAGCCTGCTCGTCCCGGGCGTCGCGGAGCCGCACGTCGGCCCAGCCGGTGTCGGTGGAGGTCCCGTCGATCTCCAGGACGTACCGGCCGGTGGCTGGCAGGACGAACCCGTCGACGTGCCCCTGGCCGCCGATCACGCAGCCGGTAGCCGCCTGCTCGCCGGCCGGGTCGAGCAGGCGCAGCACGTTGCACCGATCCGGCAGGGTCGCGCCGGTGACCTGGAGGAAGACCTTCTGGCCGGCCCGCCCGTCGAACGCCAGGCGGCTGACCGCCCCCGGCTGGGCGAGCGTCGCCCGGACCGCGGGCCCGTCCACCGTGAGCGTCCTGTCCTCGTCGGTCACCGTGACGACCCGCACCGTCGCCCGGCCGAGGTCGGCGTCCCACGGGTCGAGCACCACCTGGTGGTCGCCGGTGACGGCCAACGTGGTCGTGTCGATGAAGCCGACACCGGAGATGACGCAGCCGGTCGCCAGTTGACGGCCCTGCGGGTCGAGCAACAACAGCACGCCGCAGCGATCCGCAACGGTGGCAGCCGGTACTTCCACGAAGATCTTCTGACCGGCCCGGCCGGGCACCTTCAGCGCGGCGGTGGCACCGGCCCGGGTCACCTCCAGGTCGGCGTCGCCCGCGGCGGGAGCCTCGCGCTGCGCCCGGGCGGCGTCCTCGGCGAACGCCACCTGCCCGGTGAGACCGACGTCGAGCACACAGTCGGCGAGGATCTGCGGATCGGTGACGCCGGCCCGCCGGCAGACGAGTTCGGCGGTGGCCCGGTTGGGCAGGTCGCCGACGGTGAGCAGCCGGTCGGGGAACTTCCGGTCGGTGAACGAGTCGGTGTCCTGCCCCGGCTCGTAGTCGAACAGCGACCGCTGAGCCTCGACCCGCCAACTGTCGGCGAAGCCGGGGTACAGCGCCTCGAACGTCGGCGGCTGAGCCAACCTGCCGCCAGAGCGGACGGTCAGGTCGTCAGCGGGGTCACCGTCGTGGTCGCCGAGCAGGCCCTCCAGCGTCCCGGCCCGTCCGGTCGGCGCGCTGACGCTCACGCTCAACCCCCACACACCGACGGGATCCACGGTCAACCGAGCGCCGTCCGGCCAGTCCACGGTCACCGTGCCGTCGTCCCAGGTGGTGACGGTGCCGCCGCGGGGCAGCTTCACCCCGGCGGGCGCGGACACCGGCGGGGCGCCGTTCACCCGGGTCACCGGGCCGTCGGGTGTCGCGTACACGCCGACCCGGTCGCCGGCCACCCGTGCCGCCACGGCGGAGTTGACGGCCACCACCGAGCTGGCCGGGAACATCGTCTGTCGTACCTGGACCTCGAAGTCGTCCGTGGTCGAGCGGGTCAGCACGAACTCCCCGGCGGCCTGAAAGTCGTACCGGAGACCGTCGAAGGTGAGCAGGTGCGGGTCGCCGTTGCTGTTCGCGCAGCGGTAACCCTTGCCGACCACCGAGATCGAACAACCACCACCGCCGGGCGGGCGCGGCCTGGGCTTGTCACAGTCCTTGCCGTTCGACGGCAGTTTCATTCCGCTGTACGTCGTGCGCGTGGGCAACCCAACGGCCTTGCGGTACGCGTTCTCCGCCAGCACCGCGTGCACCTCGGCGGGGTCCACCTCGCTGGCGAACTGACCCCCCTGGGTGCAGAACTGGCCCCGATCGGTGTCGTTCGCCTCGTCGAGGGCGTGGTTCATCTCGTGGATGAGGGTGGCGCAGCGGTCCTCGGTGAAGCCCGCACCCTCCTCCGACAGTGCCCGCCCATCGTTCTCCGGCCACCAGTTGATCTGCACGTCGCTGCCCGGGACGTACGTCGTGGTGCTGCTCTCCGTACCGAAGATGGGTTTGCGCACTTTGATCTGCTTGCCGGAGCCTTGCAGCGCGTCGAGCACGGCGCCGTTGCCGGAGCCGCGGATCTTTCCGACGCAGCCCGCGTACACCGTTTGCAGCTCGGGGTTGACGCTGACCACGGCGGACGCCGCCCGGGGGGCGAGCAACACCAGCACGCCCACCAGCACGAGACCCAGCCGTATCCGGATGCGCATACCGGTCATCCGCCCTTCACCTCGAACGCCACCGTGCCCTGCTCGGCCGTCGCGGCGCAGGCGTCCGCCGGCACCCCCCGCAGCGGCGCCCGCAGGTAACCCAGCACCAGCCGGTACGCCCCCGGTTGGTCCACCGGCCACCAGGTCACGGTCGCGCCGCCACGCCCGTCCGGCGCGGACGTGGTCAGCGCCGCACCGACCGGGCTCTGCGGGTCACTGCCGAGGGTCAGCTCCACCGACCCGCGCGGCGGCACCCGGACCAGGTTCTCGATGAGGTACGCGCTGAAGTCCCGGTAGTAGGCGGCGCCACCGACGGTGGGTGCCACCGCCGCGTCGTCGCGGGTCAGCGACAGCACCGTCACCGCGCCGTCCGGCACCCGGCTCAGCCGGCACTCGGCGTCGCGGTTGTTGACCAGCTTGAGCCGGAGGCTGACCTGCTCACCCACCCGGTACGCCGGCTGCGACGCGGCGACGGTGAGACCGACCGAGGCGGCGACGGCGGGGGCCGGCGCGGGACGCGACCGGCGGCACGCGACCGTCGTGGCCATCAGTAGCAGGGCGAGGCCGCCAGCGAGCGCCCCCCGACCCACCGACCCTGCCCGGGGTACGCCCATGGTCGCGCGCCTCCTCCGGCAGCCGGCGCCCACCGCCAGCGGTCCCGGCCAGCCTCGTCGCCGGGCGTCGTGAACGCTGTCGTGATCCGGCCCGGAGGATGTCCACAAGCCGACCCGAGGGGCAGCCGATCGACTGCGTTGCCGGCTCGCGCTGCCGGCTCGCGCTCTGCCCGCCTGCGGGCCAGCGGGCCAGCGCCGAGTGTCCGTTCCTGGAACAGCAACCCCCGACCGTTCATCTGGACCAAGACCGCAGAAGAGATCCTCGAATCACTCGCCGCTTTTGTAGGCGAATTTCCGGCGCGGCACGCTAGCTGAGCGGCCGGCAGCGCCGTGACCGTCCGCCGCGGTCCGCAGGTGCCTCGAAAACCGACACTGTCCGTGTTCGTCACTTGACATGCAGTGGTGAGAACCGTGGTTAGGCTGCCCTGATGTGCACGAAGCGAGCTGGGCTTCGCCGATTCCGGAGGTGCCACCATGATGGGCAGTCGAGTAGCACGTCCCACCAGACGTACCGGAACTCTCCTGTTAGCGGCGCTGAGCGCGCTGTTGCTGCTCGGGGTCGACGCGGTGCTTGGTTCGGTTGCGCCGGTCCGGGCCGGTAGCGCCGCCGCGACCGTCAGCGGCACCCTGACCGAACGGGCCGGCCGACCGGCCAGCCAGGTCAGGGTCACTCTCGCGCCGGAATCCGGCGCCGAGCATCCAACCTACTCGACCACCACCGACCGGGCCGGCCGGTGGCGGGTGTCCGGGGTGTCGGCCGGCCGCTACCGGATCACCAACCAACTGCCCGGCGTGTTCCGGCCCCGCTACTACCCGAGCCGGCTCGGGTTCCCCTGGGGAGCTGTTACCGTCCCGACCCGTGGCCGGCTCGTCGTCGACGACGTGCTACCCCCGGCCGGCCGGATCCGGTTCGTCGCGGCCGACGCGGCCACCGGCTCCGAGGTGCGGAATTTCTGTGTGCAGGACCCGCTGGAGCTCGGCTTCATCTGCACCAACCCCGCCGGAACCTTCCCGAACGGGTACCTCGACCTGGAGGTGCCGCCCGGCCACTACCGGTTCACCGGCACCGCGAACGACGGCGTACACGAGGGCGGGATGGTCGAGGCGACCGCGGTCGCCGGGCGGGTGACCCACGCGACGCTGCCGGTCCAGCCGCCCGGCAACGAACTGCGCGTGACGCTGCGGGACCGGGCGACCGGCGCGCCGGTGCCCAACGCGGGGATCATCGCCATCTCAGTGGACAAGCGGTTCCCCGACATCTATGACGCCAACGAGATCTCCGACGAGAACGGGGTGGTGCGGTTCCGGAGCCTCTACCCGGACCGGTACAACATCTGGGCCGGCGGCTCGGCCAACGGGCACGGCGCGCAGTGGGTCGGCCCGAAGGGTGGCACCGGCGACCGGGCCAAGGCACTGGTGGTCGAGCCAGGGCCCGGGATCACCACGCTGCCCGACATCCTGCTGGACCCGGCGGGGTCGATCACCGGGTCGATCACCGACGCGGTCACCGGCCAGCCGGTGTCGGTGACCGTCGCGCTGACGACCTACGACCCGTTCTGGTACGAGACCACCTGGAAGGTTTCCGGCAACGGCTCGTACACCTTCAGCGGGCTCGGCCCGTACGAGTGGTCGCTGGCGTTCATCCCACCGGGCAACGGCGGCGCCAACAGCGGCTACGCCACCCAGTGGTCCGGTGGGGCGCCGAACAGCGTCAAGGCGACCCGGATCACGGTCGTCGCCGGCGGCACCACCGTGGCGAACGAGCGGATGAGCGCCGGCACCGCCGTCTCCGGCCAAGCCAATGGCCTTCCGGTGTACGGCTACAGCTACCCCGTCTACGTCTACAACGCCGACACCGGCGACATCGTCGCGGTCGACGAGAACGTCGAGGACGGCCGGTACGACGCCCGACTCCTGCCTGGCCAGCGGGTCCGGTTCTGCCTGCACCGCGACCGCTGCTACCCGGACTACGTAAGGCAGGTCGACGCGTCCGCCATCCGGGTGGGCACCTCGCCGTTCACCGTCGACTTTCCCGGCCGGCGGGGCTGAGCCGGGCCGGGCACCGGCGCCGCCCGCGCACCAAACCGTGAGCTAGTGTGCTGCGCCGGAAATTCGCCTACAAAAGCGGGCGAGTGATTCGAGGATCTCTTCGGCGGTCTTGGTCCAGATGAACGGGCGTGGGTTGCTGTTCCAGTCAGCGATCCACGCTCGGATGTCTGCTTCGAGGGACTGCACGCTCTTGTGGGTGCCGCGGCGGATCCTCTGCTCGGTGAGGTGGCCGAACCAGCGTTCGACCTGGTTGATCCAGGATGAGCCGGTCGGGGTGAAGTGCATGTGGAACCGGGGATGTTTCGCCAGCCAGGAATTTCTTGAACTCGACGGCGCGGTGCTGGCGATGCAACTCGCCGATGACACTGCCGTCGGCGATGTTGAACGCGGCGAACAGGCTGGTGATGCCGTTGCGGGCGTAGTCGTGGGTGCGCCGTTCGGGCATGCCGGGCATCATCGGTAGGACTGGCTGAGACCTGTCGAGGGCCTGGATCTGGCTCTTCTCGTCGACGCAGAGCACGACGGCCCGCTCGGGCGGATGGTGGTAGAGCCCGACGACGTCGACGACCTCCTCGATGAACAGCGGGTCCGTGGACAGTTTGAAGGTCTCGCTCCGGTGTGGCTTGAGGCCAAAGTCGCGCCAGATCCTTCCGATCGTGGACTTCGACAACCCCGACTTCTCGGCCATGGACTTGCGTGACCAGTGGGTGGCGTTGCGCGGGGTCCGCTCCAACGTCGTCACCACCACGTCCTCGACCTGGTCGAGGCTGATCGACGGGTGGACGCCCTGGTCGCTGCTCGTCCATCAGCCCATCCAGCCGTAGCTTCAGAAACCGCCGTCGCCACTTGCCCACCGTGGACACATGCACACCGAGATCCCTGGCGACATCGATGTTCGACGCACCGTCAGCACAAGCCAGGACGATCCGCGAACGCATCGCCAGGACCTGGGACGACTTCGCCCGCCGTGACCACCGCGTCAACGCCGCTCGCTCATCGTCGGTCAGCGTCAGCGGCGCAGTGGGACGCCCGGTTCTCGGCATCCCACCACCCTGCTCACTTATCAGGCGAACTTCCGGCGCAGGACACTAGTGGGCGGACGCCCAGCGAGTGAAGCGTTCGGTCAGGTCGGCCGGCGGGGCGGTCGGGTTCAGGGCGGCCAGGTTGCTGGCAGCCTCGGCCTGAAGCGTCGTCAGGTGGACGAGCAGGGCCGCGCGGTCGAGCCGGTAGGTGGCGAGGAGGCGAAGTTTCGCGGCTGAGCAGGGCCAGGCGACGCCACAGGTTCCGCAGCGCCAGGTGGGACGGGCCGGCCGGTGGTCGGACGGGCGACGGGCCATCAGTCGATCCACACGGGGTTCCGACGCACCGCACGCCGGGCAGCGGGCCGAGCCGGTGGGGTGGGCAGCGAGGTGAGCCAGCGTGCGCCGGCCGGCATCAGATATAGCTCGCGGCGCGCGATGGCGTCACCGTTCGGGCCGAGTTGGTAAGCGTCGATCCACAACCAACCGTGGTACGTGTGTCGGTCGGTGAGGGCGCGGATCACCCGGACGGTGATGGGTTGAGCGAATTGCGGGCTCGCGGTACGGGTCAGGCGCAGCAGATCACCGGACCGCACCTGCGTTGGCTGGTCTGTGGGCATGGTCTTCCCCCGGCTCACGTTGGGAGGGGCCGCCCCGTGAGTGCTCGCCCAGAGGGGCGGCCCCGGTACGAACGCGTCCGCCGGGTCTCGGGTCCTCCACCGGCCGCGCCGCTGGTGACACTCTGCTGTGAAGGGCACTACGCTCGGAAGGTGGTTCGCCGGTTCGGGCTGAGCTGGCGAAACGTTCCACGCCGGGCAGTGGCGTGAGTAGTCGATCTTCCGGGTTGGGGAGCATTGAATGGCCGATTTGCCGCACCCGCTCGCCGCGTTCATCGTGGCCGAGATTCGCCGGGCCCGAGGGGCCGCCGGAATGACGCAGGATGCGTTCGGTCGGGGCGCCGGCTTCAGCGCATCCCACGTCAGCGCCGTGGAGGGCGAGACGCGAGCGCTGACGATGGACTTCATCAAAGGCGCCGACCGCGCCCTCAACAACGCCGGGCTGTTCGAGCGCATGGTGGGAAAGCTCGGCACCCCGTCCTGGTTCCTGCCGTGGCTCGACGCGGAGCGCACCGCGACCCAGCTCCGGTGCTTTCAGCCGAGCCTCGTTCCGGGTCTGCTTCAAACGGAGAGCTACGGCCGAGCCGTCATCCGCTGCAACGACATGTTGAGCGATGACGAGGTCGACAAGCGGCTGGCAAACCGGCTCGACCGGCAGGCGATCCTCACGAAGGCGAATGCCCCGCAGTTCGTCGCCGTGATCGCCGAGGCGGTGCTCCGCCGCGCTGGCGCGGACTTCCGCGACATCATGGCGGGGCAGGTAAAGCAGTTGACCACCCTCGCTGAGCGGCCGAACATCAGCGTTCACGTGCTGCCGGACGAGGTCAGCATGCACGTCGGCCTGACCGGGCCGTTCAGCCTGGCTCGCCTGCCCGACCACAAGTGGGTGGCGGAGATGGAAAATCAGCTCGGCGGGGTTGTCATCGACCGCGACGACGATGTGGATACCCTCATGTCAAGGTGGGAGATGGTTCGCAGCGAGGCGCTACCCCGCCGTCAGTCGATCGACCTGATGAGGGAAGTGGTGACGTCATGGACCTGATCGGCGCTACGTGGCGTAAGTCGACCCGCAGCGGCTCTGGTGGTGGCAACTGCGTCGAGGTTGCGGACAACCTGCCCGGCATCGTCGGTGTGCGGGACTCCAAGGACCCCGAAGGGCCAGCGTTGGTCTTCGGGCCGGTCGCCTGGCGGGCGTTCGTCACCGAGGTCGCTCGGCGGTCGTAGCCAACCCCAGAACGCACGGAAGCGCCCGTCCCTCAGTCGAAGGGACGGGCGCTTCGCTGTGCGGGGTCGGTCAGCCCACCACCGACCGCAGCGGCACTCGCGCGTCGCGCAGCGCGCGTACCAGGTCAGCCAGGAACGGGTGCTCGTCGGCCTGGAGTCCCTCCGGGTTCGGGATCACGACGTACGCCGAGCTGCCCTTCGCGGACGTCTGGGCGTCGGTGGTGAAGCGTTCGACGATTGCCTGCGTGCGCGCCAGGTCCGTCGCCGCCACCTCGATGGTGGTCGGCCGCCACCCGCCGCCCAGGTCCGGCGTCACCGGCGCGGCGGCGGCGCTGGCGCGTGCCGCGTCGGCCCCGGGCGAGCGCCGGGCGTCCGGCGCGGTGGTCGCGCCCGCCGGGTAGAGCAGCGCGTTGGCCACCAGGTGCAGACCATTCTCGTTGTACGCCCGGAAGAGCGGATTGAACGCGAACAGCACCGCCCGACCGGCGCCGGTCGGCTCGTCGACCAGGGCAGCCGTCCCCTTCAGTGTGTCGTCGCCGACGATGTAGCCGTTGGCCCAGAAGGTGTCACCCGTCGGGTAGCTGAGCACGTTCGTCCCGGTGGTGCTCGGGTTGAGGATCGGGTCGTTGTTGTTGAACTCGAAGTCCTCGGCGGGACGGCCCAGCGCCACCGGGCTGTCGTGGTCGACGTCCACCCGCAGGTGGGAGCCGATCACCAGGTAGTCGGCCGGTTTGGCCTTCTCGGTGGTGGAGGTGAGCCCGGCGGCGCGGGCCACCCGGGTGCCCTCGTTGCGCAGCCCGACGTAGGTGTGGCCCTGGGCGATCCAGTCGCGCAGGTTGGCCTGTCCGGCGGCGGTCAGACCGCCGGTCGCGCTGCTGCCGTCGGGCACCAGCAGCACCGTACGTCCGGTGAACGCCTCGGTGTTGTCGTTGATGTCGGCCGTGGTGACCGGCGTGAGGTCGAGGCCCCACCGCTTGCCGAGCACGTACCGGGCCTCGCCATGGGAGCCCGACGTGGTGGAGATGCCGGTGCCCTGGAACAGCCCGACGTCGGGCAGGTCGAGGCGGGTTCCGGTGGGTCGCCCGCCCGGGGTGAGGGTCACTCCGAGTGATTCGGCCAGCTCGTCGACGGTACGGCTGAGCTTGGTCGCCGGGAGGGCGACCCTGCTGGTCTTCAGGTCGCGTACGAGCGGGACGCCGCGGCCGAGCAGGGTGAACGTGAGCTCAGCGGCCGCCTCCGAGTCCAGCGGGTACGTGTAGGAGCCCCACGGCCACGCCGGCGCCGTCCGACCGCCGGTGATCTTCCGGACCAGCTGGGCCTTCGGCCGTACGTTGTCACCGGTGTAGATGGTGGAGACGCCCATCAGCAGCGGGTTGCTCCAGGACGAGACGTCGTAGAAGTAGGGGAACGGGGTGTACGGGTCCTCGCCCATGATGGCCTGGATCCAGTGCTTCTGCGGTTGGTCCATCGGGATCCAGTACGCGCCCTTGGGCACGGTCAGGTTGGTGGCCGTCCGCCCGCCGAAGACCCGCGCGGTGGGCACCCGGGTCGGCTTCTGGACCTCGTACACCTCGACGTCCATCCGGCGCAGCCGCTCGACGAGCTGGCGGACGTCGGCGAGCTGCCGGTCGGGCAGCAGGAAGTACGAGCGGATCTTGATGTCGGGCACCGGGAACTGAACCTCGTTGGTGGGCTGGACCACCTCGTTGGGCTCCAGCGTGCCCGCCCTGCCCTGGGCGAGCGCGTCGGTCCAGATGTCGAAGTAGCCGTTCAGCACCTCGCGCTTGTTCGCGGCGGCCCAGCCGAGCGTCGACCACTGGGTGTTGAACTGCTGCTGGACGCGGTCGGCCACCGCCGACGCGCTGCCCTTCTCGTACGTCATGCCGGCGGCACCGAAGCCGGTGGTCGGCACCGTGTCGCCGTAGCCCATGAAGAACATGTCGTACGTGTCGTAGTTGAAGTAGCACTCGGTGGTGACGGTGTCGTCGCAGGCGCCGTTGTAGCCGAACCCGGCCTTGTTGGCCTCGCCGATCCGGTTGATCCAGTCCACCGCCTCACCGGCGATCTCGTGGTGGATCGGGTCGGCGTTGGGCGGGAAGAAGTACTGGCGGCCACCCATCTCGTGGGCGTCGATGAAGACCTGCGGCGGGTAGCGGCGCAGCAGTTCGAGCTTGCCGTCGGTCTCCTGCTGCGTGCGGGCGAACCAGTCCCGGTTCATGTCGAAGCCGAACTCGTTCTGCCGCCGGGTCGCGTCGCGGCCGTCCGGGTTCTGGGTGGGAACGATGATGGTGACGAGATTGTCGTTGCGTTGCGCGACCGCGCAGGACAGGCCCGCCGCCAGCTCGTACAGCGTCTTGAGCGCCGCGTCGGTGCCGCTCTTCTCGCCGCCGTGCACGTTCGCGGTGACCCAGACGATGGCCGGGCTGTCCTTCGCCGTCCGGTCGGCCGTCCGCGCGCTGGTTCGGCGCGGGTCGCGCAGGTCCCGGACGTCGTCGGCGATCTTGCGCAGGGCCGCCGGGCGCATGTTGCCCTCGTTGGACACCACCGCGTACGGCAGGGGCTGGCCGAGCACACTGGTGGCCATCACGCCGGTGACAACCCGGTCGGAGGCGCCGTCCACGGCCCCGAGGTACGTCCGGACCTCGTCATTCGTGACGACCCGTTCCTGCCCCGCGCCGAGCGGGAAGCCGAGCACGGCCTCCGGGGTGGGCACGGTGCTCAACCGGGCGGTCGGGTCGTTGCGGCAGGGGGAGGGCCGGGCGGCGCTCGCGGCTGATGTGCCGCTGAGCAGGGGGACCATGCTGAGCAGGAGTGCGATCGTGGCGGCACTCGCCAGCCGCTTCGGGGGGACCGTCCAGAACGGACGCGACGATGGATCCATGTCTCGGGTTCCCTTCTCGGGAAAAGCCTCGCAGTGGCCGGAGCCTATGAACCGTCGATGCAGCGGTCAAGGTCTGATCGACTCAGGTGACTTTGCAGGATGCCCGGGGCGACGCCGGCTGGCAGGATGACGATGTGGGGTTGTCCTCGCCCGGAAGGAGGAGACGTTGCCCGTGTCTCAGGAGACGATCACGCTTTCGGTCCATCCGGATCTTCCCTCCGCCGATGCTCGGCGTTCGCTCGCGTCCTGGTTGCGGTCCGAGGACCGGCTTCGCGAAAGAGTGACCACGACGCCGCCTGATGAGATATCGGCGGACGGCACGGACCTGCTGGGGGTGGCGGTTGACGACGCTGGCGACGTCATGGTGTTGGTCCAGGCGATCGCCGGCTGGTTGACCCACCGCCGCGACGATCTGACGGTGACACTCACCGATCCGGACGGATGGTCCGCCGAGCTGGACGTCCGCCGAGCTCGTGACATGGACGAGGTGACCGCGCTCATTGAGGCCGCGGTGCGCGCGGTGACCCCCGAGGAGACGTAGGCGGCCCGCCGCCGGCCGAGGAATCGGTCGGCGACGGGCCAGAGAACCGCTGGGGTACGTCTACCAGGTCGTCAGGCCGAGGCCGATGGTCTTGGTCAGCGTGGCGTTGTCGTCGTCACCGTCGAGCGACCAGATCATGGCTCCGGCCAGGCCGGCCCGACGGATGTAGAGCGTCTTCTGCAGCACGACCGCCGGATCGTCGTAGGTCCAGAACGTCGTACCGTCGAACAACCAGGCGTGCCCGCTGCGGAGGTCGCGGTGCACGGTGTAGCCGTTGTTGGCGAGGGTCTTGAGCTGCTTGTAGTCCTCGTACCCGGCCTCGAAGGTGGCCGGCGCGGGCCCGGTGGCGGGCTTGAACAGGCCGTTGCCGCCCCCGGTGACGCCGGTCCAGCCCCGGCCGTAGTACGGGATGCCGAGGACCAGCTTGTCGCGCGGCGCCCCGCGAGCGATCCAGCCGTCGATGGCCACCTCGGCGGAGAAGTCCGGGTTGTCGGGAGCACCCGCCGGTACGCGCAGCGCCGACTGCTGGTTGGTCACCGGGTCCCAGCTGCCGTGGAAGTCGTACCCCTGCACGGTGGCGAAGTCCAGGTACTTGAAGATCTTGCGGCCCTCGTACCCGGCGTCCATGGTTGCCGGGTTGGCCGGCAGGAAGGCGGTCAGGGGGTGGTGCGCGCGGGTCGTGCGCCCGTACGCGTCAAGTTGCCGGCGGAACTCGGCGAGCAGCTTGGTGAAGTTCTCCCGGTCCTCCGGGCGGATGACGTTGCCGGGCTCACCTTCCCAGTTCGGCCACTCCCAGTCGAGGTCGATGCCGTCGAAGACACCGGCGGCCGAACCCGGGCCGCCTGCGGCGCCGTCCCCGCCCGGCAGGTTGCCCTTGAGGTAGAGGTCGATGCAGGACGTGACGAACGCCTTGCGGGAGGCGTCGGTGCGGGCCGCGTTCGAGAAGTACGTCGACCAGCTCCAGCCGCCCAGCGAGATCAGCACCTTCAGTTTGGGGTGCTTGGCCTTCAGCTTGGCGAGCTGGCCGAAGTTGCCGTTGAGCGCCTGACCCGGGGCGTCTGCGACGCCGTCGACGCTCTCCTCCGCGGGGACGGGCCGCTGGTAGTCGGCCCAGGCGTCGCCCTCACCCGGCCCACCGTCGACATAGCAGCGCCCGTCCTCGCTCACGTTGCCGAAGGCGTAGTTGACGTGGGTGAGGCGGCTCGCCGCCCCGGAGGTGTCGAGCTTCTTGACCGGGAAGGCCCGGCCGTAGATGCCCCACTGGGTGAAGTAGCCGACCCGGTGGTAGCCGGTCCGGTCGGTCTTGGGACTCGCGCTCGCGGCGGTCGGTGGGGCAGCGGTGATCAGCAGGGTCGCCAGGGCGACGACGGCGGTGAGACGGCGGTGGCGGAATGGTCGCATCGGCACACTCCCACGAGGCATCAGACAGAATTAGTAAAGAGACTTATCTGATTGATGAAGTTAAGCCGATCACCGTCTGCGGTCAAGGGCCGCCAGCCACATGGGGGATTGTGAGGGCGTTACCCGGTGGTAACGATGTTGTGCCATGGACTCAGCCTTGACTCTGATCGGCCTGCCCATCGCCCTCGGCATCATCATGCTCGGTCTGGGTCTCGGACTGACCATCGCGGACTTCCGCCGGGTGGCCCAGCACCCAAGAGCTGCCGTCATCGCGCTGGTGTGTCAGGTGCTGGTCCTGCCGGCGCTCTGCTTCTGCCTCGTCCTCGCGTTCGACCTGGCGCCCGAGCTGGCCGTCGGCATGATGCTGCTGGCCGCCTCCCCGGGCGGCACGACGGCCAACCTCTTCAGCCACCTGTTCGGCGGGCACGTGGCCCTGAACATCACCCTCACCGCCATCAACTCGGTGCTCGCCGTGTTCACCCTGCCGATCCTGGTCAACCTGTCGGCCGCGTACTTCCTGCCCGACGGGAGGAGCCTCGGCCTCCAGTTCGACAAGGTGTTGCAGGTCTTCGCCATCGTGCTCGTCCCGGTCGCGATCGGCATGCTGATCCGCGCCCGGGTGCCGCACGTCGCCGAGCGCCTGAACCGCCCGGTCCGGATTCTCTCGGTCATCGTGCTCGTGGCGGTGATCGCCGGCGCCGTGCTCGGTGAGCGGGAGAACATCGCCGACTACTTCGTCTCGGTCGGCCTGGCCGTGCTCGCGTTCAACCTGCTGAGCCTCGCGATCGGGTACGGGGTGCCGCGACTGGCCGGGGTCGACCGGAGCGCCGCGACGGCGGCCGGGTTCGAGATCGGCATCCACAACAGCACCCTGGCGATCACGATCGCGCTGAGCCCGGCGCTGCTCAACAGCACCCAGGTGGCGATCCCGGGGGCCGTCTACGGCATCGTCATGTTCTTCACCGCGGCGGCCTTCGGCTACCTGGTGACCCGCGTCGGCACCAGGTCCGCCGCCACCCTGACGCCCTGACGGGCCCGGTGCTGGCCCGGTCGCCCCCCGGTGGACCGGGCCAGCCTCTCAGCCGACCTGGCTGTTGTCCTTGAGCGAACCCCAGCCGTGCCAGCGATCGATCTCGATCAAGGCGCTGACCCGAGCGCGTTCCCGCCGTGGGTACGCATTCCCGGTGTAGTGCTGGGACAGCCGGTCGATGTCCGCGAGGCCCTCGTCGGCGCGCAGTTCGGCGACGTGCCCGATGATGCTGACGTGGGTGTACCAGCCGGCGTCGTCGAGCACGGTGAGGGACACCCGGGGGTCGTTCCGAACGTGTTCCAGCCGGCGGCGACTCTCGTCCATGTTCACCAGGATCCGGCCGTCCTCCCACAGGTACCAGGTAGCGGCGGACACCGGCTGACCACCCGCCTGAAGCGTGGTCATGACGGCCGGGTTCGGCTTCTGGAGCATGGCGATGGCGGCCTCGGGCAGCGGTGGCTTGGACATGAAGTCTCTCCTCGTCGCGTCAGCGTTATCCCTGCACGTTACGCACCCGCCGACCCGATCGCCCTCGGATCGGGATCATGGCGCGTGTGGCTTGGCACCGAGCCGGGCCACACCCGACTGCGGCGCTCCGGCTACGCCCGGCGAAGATGTCGTCATGAGCAACCCTGCCCTGCCCGCGCGCGTTGTCGTCACCGGTGCCACCGGCAAGCTCGGTCGCGCCGTGGTCGCGCACCTGCGGGCCGTGGGCGTCGACGTGCTGGCGGTCGACCGTGCGGGAGGCCGCGACCCCCGCGACGTGGACGGCGAGTTCCTCCTCGTCGACCTGACCGACTACGGGCAGGTGGTGGAGGCGTTCACCGGGGGCGCCGACGAGCACGCGGGCGGCGTCGACGCGATCGTGCACCTGGCGGCGGTGCCGGCACCCGGGCTGATGTCGAACGCGACCACGTTCGCGAACAACTCCGCCGCGACGTACAACGTCTTCGCGGCGGCCAGGGCGGCCGGGATCAAGCGGGTGGTGTGGGCGTCGAGCGAGACGGTGCTCGGGCTGCCGTTCGACACACCGCCGCCGTACGCGCCGGTCGACGAGGAGTACGCGCCGCGACCGGAGTCGACGTACTCGCTGAACAAGGCCCTTGAGGAGGAGATGGCGCGGCACTTCTGCCGCTGGGACCCGGAGCTGGTCATGGTGGGTCTGCGTTTCTCCAACGTCATGGACGTCGAGGACTACGCGCCCTTCCCCTCGTTCGACGATGACCCGGCGCTGCGCCGGTGGAACCTGTGGGGTTACATCGACGCACGCGACGGGGCCCAGGCGGTCGAGCGGGCACTCGCTCACGACCAGCCCGGCGCTGATGTCTTCATCATCGCCAACGCCGACACCGTCATGACCAGGTCCAGTGCCAGTCTGATGGCCGAGGTCTACCCGGGTGTCGAGGTCCGCGGGGAGCTCGGCGAGCACGAGACGCTGCTCAGCATCGACAAGGCGCGGCGAGTGCTGGGCTACGAGCCGCGGCACTCATGGCGAGACCACGTGGACACCACCGGCCGCTGACGGGTGGACCTGCGCGTACATCTCGGTCATTCGCGAGAAGTCGTCGTCGCCGTGCCCGGTGCTGATCGCCCGTACGGCGGCCGTGCGGGCCGCCCGGACCATGCCGGCGTCGATTCCGTGCTCGTCTGCGGCGTCGATGATGTGGGCCATGCTGGCGGCGGCGGAGGCGATGGCGGAGACGTCGGCGGCGTGATCGTCGGCGGCCAGGCGACGGGCCATGTCGTCGATGAGTTCCGGTAGCAGGCCCCCGATCGCTCTGGCGTACGGGGCGAGCGCGGTCGGGCTGATCCGCTCCGCACGGGCCAGGGCGAAGGCGTGGGCGACGCCGCTCATCGCGGTCCAGAAGACGTCGAGCAGCGCGATGTCGTGAGCGGCGGCGCGGTCGGGCTCCGGTCCGAGCCAGTCGGCGGCACCGCCGATGCTGGCCAGCGTCGCCCGGTGGGTCTGCCAGACGTGCTCCGGGCCGCTGTAGAGCACCAACGCGTCCGGCCCGCCGATGGTGGGGGCCGGGGTCATGATCGCGCCGTCGAGGTGGTGCACGCCGTGCGAGCCCGCCCACTCGCTCATCTCCCGGGCGCGACGCGGCGTGTCGGCGGAGAGGTTCACCAGGGTACGGCCCTTCAGCGCGGCAACGGCCGGTTCGACGATCTCGTGGACTGCCGCGGAGTCGATGACGCAGACGAGCGTCAGAGCGCTGGCCCGGACCGCCTCGTCCACGGTGGTTGCTCGCCGCGCACCGCGGGCGATGAGCGGGTCGGCCCGGGCGGAGGTCCGGTTCCAGACGGTGGTGCGATGCCCGGCGGCCAGCATCGCGCCGGCCAACGCCTGGCCCATCGGTCCGAGTCCCAGAACGGTGACCGGGGGACGGACGTATTCGGACATGGAGGTGCTCCTCAGCGAGACGGGATGGATGGCGCCGCACCGTTCGCAGATCGTTCGGCGGCCCGGTCCCATCCTCGGTCCGCCGAGCGTGACGCATCAAGTACCTACTATTTCCTCAGGTACTTACCTTTTGGTCAGGCGAGCGCACCATGGCGACGATCCCTCTGGGATTGGGGCCGCACTGGAAGCGTCAGCGGGCGGCCTGGTAGGCGCGGCCGACGGCGGTCGCCGTGCTGCCGGTACGGAAGAGCCCGGTCTGGTCCTTGTCGGTGGCGGGCAGGCCGAACCAGGCGTACCGATGCAGCCAGGACAGGCCGCCCAGCATTCGGGTCGCCGCGGTGAGGAACGCGGCCTGCTGTGCCTGGGTCGGGAATGCAACGCCGTTGGAGAAGTCGATCAGGGCGAACTCGGTGAGCCAGATCGGCAGCCTGTAGCGGTCGTGCACGGCCTGGAGGTACGACCTGAGCTGGTTGACCGCGTTGGCGGTGGTGAAGTCGCCGCCGTACCAGTGCAGGGCCATGAAGTCGACGCGGTAACCGCGCTGCTTCGCGCCGGTCATGAAGCGGTCGAGCCACTCGCCCGTCCGGTCACCGCCCCAGGCCACCGCCGGGCTGCCCAGCGGAAGGCCGGTGGCTTCCAGTTGCGGCCACAACTCCAGGGCCTGCTCCACGGTCATGTTGGCCTGACCACCCATGTCCGGTTCGTTGAACCCGAGCAGCTGTCGGCCGTTCTTCTTGGCCTGTTGCAGATTGCTGGCGGTGACGCTCTTCGCACCCCAGATCATCGGGACAAACTCGGCGCCCTTCGGGCTGGCGACGCCCTGATGGGCCACGTCCCAGGTGTAGTACCAACTCGCCCCGGAGTTGGCCAGTGCCTGGCTGACGCCGTCGAAGGTCCACACCCCGACGCCCTTGCGCTTCGAGGTCATCGCGGCCGCCGGGGCGACCGGACGCCCGGTCGTCGGCTTCGCCGCTGGCGTCGGCGTCGGTGTCGCCCCCGCCGGACTCGCCGTGGCGGCGGGCGGGGTCGCGGTCGGTGGGCTCGGCGCCGGGTTCGTGGGCGCAAGCGCGTCGACCGCCTGCGTCGCCACGGGGGCGGGCACCGGCCCGGTCGGTTGGACCGCCACGACCACCCCGGTCACCAGTACGACGACCACGGCGGCCACAGCGAGCGGCCACAACAGACGCTTCGCGCCGATGGGGATGCGACTTCGCAGCCCACCTCGGCGGTCCGGGTGGGCGCCTCGGGTGACCGTTCCGGTGTCGGCTCGGCCGGGACCGGTTCCGCGCATCGTTTCCACTCCTTCACGTGGTCGCACCGCTACTCAGCGGAGAGGTGGTGGTTGATCGCCACCGGCGCCTCTCATCAGGAGACCGGCCCGCCGCACCGGGATAACAGTTTCCACCGCCGGGAGCGGCGTTGATCGCCACCCGCGCCTGTTCGGATCCGAACACAGTGAACGTCTTCACTTGACCACAACGAGCGCGTAGCCTGCCTGAAACGATTCATTAGCGGGAGCGTCGCTGACGGCCCGTCCACGGCTACCCACTGGCCCAGCCACCACCAACCAAAGGATGAGGACCAGGAATGATGCGCACATCGCGGCGCCGCGCCGCACTTTCCGCGCTTCTTGTGCTGCTGCTCGGCGTGACGCCGATGGTGGTGCCAGGACCGGCCGCCGCCGCCCCGGCCGCCGCCCCACCGCTCACGGCGACCGGTCTGACCACGGAACGGGCCACCAATCCGATCGGGCTGGACGTGGCGAAGCCCCGCCTCGGCTGGCGCATCGAGGGCGCCGTCCGCAGCGTGATCCAGGAGTCCTACCAGGTGCGGGTCGCGACGAGCGCGGCCCGGCTGAACGACGCCGACGTCTGGGACAGCGGCCGGGTTCGCTCGCGGGACAGCACTCTCGTCCCGTACGCCGGACCGCAGTTGCGACCCCGTACCCCCTATGTCTGGCAGGTTCGGGTCTGGGACACCGCCGGCCGCGCCTCCGAGTGGAGCGCCCCCGCGTCGTGGGAGACCGGTGTCCAGGGTGGTGCCGGCTGGGGGGCCGACTGGATCGGGATGCCGTCGCCCACCGAGTCCTGGACTGATTACACGGTGCAGACGACGCTCCGGCTGGAACGCGACGCCGCCGGGATCTACCTACGCGCCCGTGGCGCGTCGAACGCGTACATGTGGCAGTTCTCCATCACCGGCGGCAGCGCCAAGCTGCGCCCGCACGTCCGGGTCAACGGCGCCTGGACCCTGCTCAAGGAGGTGCCGCTGGGTGGGGTCGTACCGGCCGACAAGCTGACCGCGCCACACACCCTGCGCATCACCGCGGCCGGTGACACCTTCACCACCTGGGTCGACGGAACCCAGGTCGACGTCACCCAGAGCAGCGCGCACCGGGCTGGCTCGGTCGGCCTGCGCACCAACGGCGTGGAGACCGGCGTGTTCTCCGACTTCTCGGTGACCAGCGGCGGCGGCGACACCCTCTACGCGGCCCCGCTCACCGACGGCAAGAATCCGTTCGGGGCGGGCACGGCCACCGCGGACGGCCTGCGGGTCACCGGCGACACCGAGGCCATGCTCGCCGCACTGGACGCGAACCCGCTGCTGCGCCGAGGTTTCCGGGTCAACGGTACGGTCGCCCGCGCCCGCGTCTACGCCACCGCCCTCGGTGTCTACCAGTTGTCGCTCAACGGCCAGCGGGTCGGCGACCACGAGCTGGCGCCCGGCTGGACCGACTACGCCAAGCGTGTGCAGTACCAGGCGTACGACGTGACCAGCCAGCTCCGCTCGGGCGACAACGCCCTCGGCGCGATGCTCGGCGACGGCTGGTACTCCGGCAGCATCGCCTGGTTCGGCAGCGACATCTACGGCTCCCGGCCGCACCTGAGCGCGCAGCTGCAGATCGACTACACCGACGGACGCAGCGAGACGATCGGCACCGATGGCTCGTGGCGCGCCACGGCCGGGCCGTTCCTGCAGAGCGACCTGATCCACGGCGAGACCTACGACGCGCGGCGTCTGCCAACCGGCTGGGACACGGCCGGGTTCGACGACAGTGGCTGGTCGGCCGCCACCGTCGACGACGTCGACGCCACCGACCGGATCGTCGCCCAGGTCGACCCGCCGGTGCGGGTCACGCAGGAGTTACCGGCACGGGCTCTGACCGAGCCCACACCCGGCACCTGGATCTTCGACCTCGGCCAGAACATGGTGGGCAAGGTAAGGCTCAAGGTCAACGGCCCGGCCGGCACGACGGTCCGGATCCGGCACGCCGAGGTGCTCAACCCCGACGGCACCGCCTACACCGCCAACCTGCGCAGCGCCCGGGCCACCGACCTGTACACGCTTCGCGGCGGCGGGGACGAGGTCTACCAACCCACGTTCACCTTCCACGGCTTCCGCTACGTCGAGCTGACGGGTCTTCCCGGCAAGCCCGACCTGTCGTCGGTGACCGGCCTGGTCATGCACACCGACGGGGAGCTCACCAGCGAGTTCGAGACCTCCAACGCCATGGTGAACAAGCTGCACAGCAACATCACCTGGGGGCAGCGCGGCAACTTCCTGTCGATCCCGACCGACACTCCGGCCCGGGACGAGCGGCTCGGCTGGACCGGTGACATCAACGTCTTCGCCAACACCGCGACGTTCAACATGGACAGCCTGACGTTCCTCACCAAGTGGCTGCAGGACCTGCGGGACGCGCAGGCGGCCAACGGCGCCTACCCCGACGTGGCACCCCGTGCCTGCTGCGGGGACGGCGCGACCGGCTGGGCCGACGCCGGCATCACCGTGCCGCACGCGCTCTGGCAGCGCTACGGCGACACCCGGGTGGTCGAGGAGCACTACGCGTCGATGGTGAAGTACGCGTCCTGGCTGGAGAGCACCAGCTCGGGCAACCGGCGTACCAACGCCGGCCCGTACCTCGACTGGCTCAACCTCGACGACCCGACGCCCGCCGGCGTCGTGGGCACCGCCTACTACGCCTACAGCATCCGGCTGCTCGCGGAGATGGCCGGGGCCCTCGGCAAGGACGCGGACGCGGCCCGCTACACGGCGCTGGCCAAGGACATCGCGCAGGCGTTCGTCGGCGCGTACGTCGCCGCCGACGGCACGGTGCAGGGCGACAGCCAGACCGGGTACGTGCTGGCCATCGGCATGGGCCTGCTGCCCGACCCGCTGCGGGCCAAGGCCGCCGACCGGCTCGTCGCCAACGTGCAACGGCACGACTGGCACCTCTCCACCGGCTTCCTCGGCACCCCGGACCTGCTGCCGGCGCTGAGCGCCACCGGACACCTGGACGTCGCGTACCGGCTGCTGCTCAACGACACCTATCCGTCGTGGGGTTACGAGATCGCCAAGGGCGCGACGACGATCTGGGAGCGCTGGGACTCGATCAAACCCGACGGCAGCTTCGGCGACGTGGGGATGAACTCGTTCAACCACTACGCGTACGGCGCGGTGGGCGACTGGATGTACCGGACCGTCGCCGGCATCCAGCCCGACGCCGGCAACCCCGGGTACTCGCACCTCACGTTCGCCCCCCAACCGGGTGGCGACCTCACCTCCGCAAAGGCGTCGTACCGCTCGGCCTACGGCACGATCGGCAGCGACTGGAAACTCGACGCGCGCGGGGACATGCGGCTGAGCCTCACCCTGCCGGCGAACACCACGGCGACCGTACGCCTCCCGGCGCCCGGCCGGAACGCGGTCACCGAGGGCGGCCGGCCGGCGGAGCAGGCCGACGGGGTGCGGTTCGTGCGGATGGACGGCACGGTCGCCGTCTACGAGATCGGATCCGGCACCTACTCCTTCGCCATCGATCGGGTGCTCGGCGACCTGGGCGACGCCGGCGACACGGCCCGGGAGTTGGTGACGCTCACCAATGAGCTCGCCGGTGAGTTGGGTCGGTCGACGGCCGAGTACCTGCGGGGCCGGTTCGGTCGACTGGGTGCCGAGACGACGGCGGCGCGCACGGCGTACCTGGCGGGCAACTCCCGTTCCGCCGCCGGGGACGTGCACCGGGCGCTGGCGACCGCGGCCGACACGACCCGCTGGCTGCGGACCCAGGTCGCCGCGGGCCGCATCACGCAGGCCCACGCCGACCGGTTCACCGTGCTGCTCACCCGGGTCGACCAGCGGCTCTCCGCGGCGTCGTCGACCCTGGTCGGCGCGGTGGCCAAGCTCGACCTGCCAGTGGGGGAGCGGCTGCCCGGTGACGTCGTCCGTGCCACCGTCACGGTGGCCAACGGTGGGCGTGACCCGCTCACCGGGGTCACCTCGGGCCTGCGGGCACCGGACGGCTGGACGGTGACCCCGGTCGGCAGGCAGACCACCACTGTCGCGCCGGGCGGCACCGTGAGCCATCGCTACGACCTGCGGATTCCCGCCGGCCAGGCACCGGTGAGCGCCTCCGTCGAGGGCTCCGTCAGCTACCGCCACCGGGGCGGCACCGCCACTGTGCCCGTCGCGGGAACGGTCGACGTCATTCCGGCGGTGGAGATCGTCTCGGTGGCCTCGGCCCCGGCCGACGTCACGCCGGGTACGGCGACGACGGTCGGCACGGTGTTGCGCAACCGGGCCGGCGTACGGGTTGCGGGGCAGCTCACCGTCACCGCGCCGGACGGCTGGCGGGCGGCACCGGCCACCACCGGTTACGACCTCGCCCCCGGCGCGGAGACCACCGTGTCGACCGTCCTCACCGCGCCGGTGTCGGCGACGGAGGGGCCAACGGAGATCACGGTGGCCACTGGCGACACGGCGGTGCAACGGCGCACACTCGCGCTCCCGGTGCGGCTCGACAACCCGCCGCCGGGTGCGTCCGACCACGTCGATCTCGGTGACGCGGCCTCCGAGCAGGCACACCGCCTCGCCGCCTCGACCTACTCGGCCACCAGCACCGAGGCCGGGCTGACCCGCCGGTACACCGACACGACCCGTCCGGGCGGATGGTTCGAGTTCGATCTCGCCGTCAAGCCGGGGGAGCCGTTCGTGCTGCGGGCCCGGGAGACGTACGACGGGGCGCAGCTGAAGGACTACGAGGTGGTCGTGGACGGGGTGGTGGCACACGCCCGCTCATGGCGACGCACGGCGGGCGGTGCTGGCACGGTCAGCTACCAGTTCGTCGTCGACCTGCCGGAGGCGACCCGCGACGGCGTGGTGCGGGTGCGGTTCCAGGACACCGGCGACGGCTACGACCCGTCGATCGCCGACGTCTGGGCCACGGCCGTTCCGTCAGCCTGACGTTCTGACCCAGGAGCCGGGCGGGTCTCCCGCCCGGCTCCTGCGTGCACGAGGGGCGGCCGTCGGTCAGCGAGGGGGCGGCCGTCGGTCAGCGAGGCGCGGCCGTCGGTCAGCGCCGGGCGCGCCGGGGCTGGTCGCTGGAGCGGCGCACGACGAGCTCCGGCTGGAACACCACATGCCGGTGCCGGTGCGTGTCACCGGCCTCGGCCTCCTCGAGCAGCAGTTGCGCCGCGGTGCGGCCGAGCTGGTCGCGGGGTTGGCGCACCGACGACAGTGGCACCGCCGCCGCGTCGGCGAACTCGATGTCGTCGTAGCCGACGATGGCGACGTCGGCGGGCACCCGTAGGCCACGCGCGGTCAACTCCTGCAGCACGCCGAGCGCGATCAGGTCGTTGGCGCAGAAGACCGCGGTGGGGCGCTGCCGGGCCGGCAGCGCCAGCAGTTCCTCGGCGGCGCGCCGGCCGGCGGCGACGGTCAGGCTGCCGGTCACCGCCACCCGGAGCTCGGCGGTGCTGCCGCGTTCCTCCAGCGCGGCGGCGGCCCCGGCGTGTCGGTCGGCGACCTGGGCGATGGAGAGCGGCCCGCCGAGGTAGGCGATGCGATGGTGGCCCTGGTCCAGCAGGTGGTCCATGGCGAGTCGGCCCCCGAGGACGTCGTCGACCGCCACCGAGCAGCGGCTCGCCCGGCCGGCGCCCCGGTCGACCAGCACCACCGGGATGCCCCGGTCGATGAGCTTGTCCAGGGTGGGCTGCGGGCCGTGTCCGACCGGGGTGATGAGCACGCCGCGGACCCGTTGCTCCTCCAGCAGCTCCAGGTGGCGGCGTTCACGGGCGCTGTCCTCGCCGCTGTTGCAGACGACGAGCATGGCGCCAGCTTCCTCGACCACCTGTTCGGCGCCACGGACCACGTCGGTGAAGAACGGGTTGGCCACGTCCAGGACGACGATGGCGACGGTGCGGCTGTGCCCGGCACGCAGTTGACGTGCGGAGTCGTTGCGGACGTAGCCGAGGCTGGTGATGGCGTCGAGCACCCGCTGGCGGGTGGCGGGGGCGACCGTGTCGGGTCGGTTGAGCACGTTACTCACCGTGCCGAGGGAGACGCCGGCGTGCCGGGCAACCTCCTTGATGTTCGCCGTTGCCATGGCTCCCTCAATGCCTTGTGCGGTGGTCGCGGCCCCGCGCCCGGCGCCGGGCGGCGCGGTCGCGGTGATCTCCCGGAAGGCCGGTCACGCAGGGCGTGGGTCGGCACGACCAGGTCGCCTCGGCAGTCTATAGCGGCTAAAACGTTTCATCCATCCGGCTGGAAGTGCCGCGCGTCGAAACGTCGGCGGGCGGGCCAGCGCGGAGTGGTCGAAAGCCCGGACCGGCAACAGGGAAGAAATAGCGGCGAAACTCTTGACGCTCTCGAAGGCCGGCCCCTACGGTCCATGGACGACGCATGAAACGATTCAGGAGGGTCGGATGACCGCCGAAGCACCAGGCACGGACCGCGCTCCGCTGCTGGTCCTCGACGGCGTGACGAAGTCCTTCGGGGCCGTCGCCGCGCTGCGCGGGGTGCACCTGGCGCTGCACTCCGGTGAGGTGCACGCCCTGGTCGGCGAGAACGGGGCCGGCAAGTCCACCCTGGTGAAGATACTGGCCGGCGCGCACGCGCCGGATTCGGGCGAGATGACCCTCGACGCGCAGCCGCTGCGCCTTCGCGGCCCCGGCGACGCGCGGGCCGCCGGCATCGCCGTCATCTACCAGGAGCCGACGCTCTTCCCGGACCTGTCGGTGGCGGAGAACATCTTCATGGGCCGGCAACCGCTGCGCGGTCTGCGCCGCATCGACACCGCGGCGATGAACCGCGATGCCGAGCGGCTCTTCC
The DNA here is from genome assembly GCF_040607415.1 of Micromonospora sp. NPDC005291. Classification (NCBI taxonomy): domain Bacteria; kingdom Bacillati; phylum Actinomycetota; class Actinomycetes; order Micromonosporales; family Micromonosporaceae; genus Micromonospora; species Micromonospora sp. NPDC005291. The sequence continues at coordinate 121,435 of NZ_JBEXGR010000002.1, read as the reverse complement.
AGCGGCTGGGCGTCCGGATCGATCCGACCCGCCCCGCGCGCGGGCTCTCCATCGCCGATCAGCAGCTCGTCGAGATCGCCAAGGCGATCTCCTTCGACGCCCGGGTCCTGGTCATGGACGAACCCACCGCCGCGCTGTCCGGTGTGGAGGTCGAGCGGCTGTTCGCGGTCACCCGGTCGCTCTGCGAGCGCGGTGCGGCGGTGCTGTTCATCTCGCACCGATTCGACGAGGTGTTCGACCTGAGCCACCGCATCACCGTGCTGCGCGACGGCGCCTGGGTCTCCAGCGATCACGCCACCGACCTCACCGTCGACGAGGTGGTGCGACGCATGGTCGGTCGGGACGTCTCCTCACTCTTTCCCAAGCAGGACGCCGAGCTGCGGGACACCCTGCTCGAGGTCCGTGGGCTCACCCGCACCGGTGTGTTCGCCGACGTGTCGTTCTCCGTACGGGGTGGCGAGATCGTCGCCCTCGCCGGGCTGGTCGGCGCCGGGCGCAGCGAGGTCGCCCGCGCCATCTTCGGAGTGGACCGATACGACGCGGGCGAGGTGCTGGTGGCCGGCCGACCCGTCCGGGCGGGCAACCCGGGCCGGGCGATCGCCGCCGGCCTGGCGCTGGTCCCCGAGGACCGTCGACAGCAGGGCCTCGTCATGGAGTTGTCGGTCGAGCGCAACGCCACCCTGGCCCGCCGCCGGGCCCTGAGCCGGCTCGGCCTCCTGTTCGGCGGCGCCGAGCGCACCGAGGCCCACCGTTGGACGCGGCGGCTGCAGGTGAAGGCCGCCCGGCTCGGAGCGCCCGTGGCGACCCTCTCCGGCGGCAATCAGCAGAAGGTCGTGCTCGCCAAGTGGCTGGCCACCGAACCACGGATCCTGATCATTGACGAACCCACCCGTGGCATCGACGTCGGCACCAAGTCCGAGGTGCACCGCCTGCTCTCCGAGCTGGCCGGCGAGGGCCTGGCCATCCTCATGATCAGCAGCGAGCTGCCCGAGGTGCTCGGCATGGCCGACCGGGTTCTCGTCATGCACGAGGGGCGCCTGGTCCGTGAGCTGTCCCGGGCCGAGGCGGACGAGACCTCCATCATGTTCGCCGCCACCGGTCAAGGAGCGACCGTATGAGCCTCACCGACGCCGACGCGCCCGAGCGGGCCGCCGGGAACGCCCCGACCGGCCCCGGCCGGCAGCGCCGTGGCCTCACCGAGCGGCTGCTGGCCGTACGCGAGCTGAGCCTGCTGATCGCGCTCGGCCTGCTGGTCCTGGTCACCACCCTGCGCAACGACCGGTTCCTCAGCGGTCAGAGCGTCAAGGACCTGCTGCTGGGCTGCGCGATCCTGGTGATCCTGGCGGTCGGCCAGACCCTGGTCATCGTCACCCGCAACGTCGACCTGTCCGTCGGCTCGATCCTGGGCCTGGTCGCCTTCGCCACCGGCACGCTGTTCGTCTCCGCGCCCGGCACCCCGTGGCCGGTGGCGCTCGTCCTGGGTGTCGCGCTGGGCGCGCTGTGCGGGGTCGTCAACGGTGGCCTGATCGCGGTGGCACGGGTGCCCGCCCTGGTCATCACCCTCGGCACCCTCTACGCCTTCCGCGGCGTCGACTACTACTGGGCGTCCGGGCGCCAGATCAACGCCGCCGACATGCCCCCGTCGTTTCTGCGGCTGGGCAACCAGACGGTGCTCGGCGTACCCGTGCTGTTCCTCGTCGCCCTGGTCGTCGTCGCCGCCATCGGCTTCTACCTGCGGTCCTACCGCAGTGGCCGGGAGCTCTACGCGATCGGCTCCGAACCGGCCGCCGCCCGGCTCTCCGGCATCCCGGTGGGCCGGCGGGTGTTCGCCGTGTTCGTCGCCAACGGCGCGCTCGCAGGCCTCGCCGGCGTGCTGTACGCGGCCCGGTTCGGGACCCTGGACGCAGCGGCCGGCACAGGTCTGGAGCTCCAGGTCGTCGCAGCGGCCGTGGTCGGCGGGGTGGCGATCTTCGGTGGCAGCGGGAGCGCCTACGGCGCGGCGCTCGGCGCCGTGCTGCTGACCACGATCGGCAGCTCGCTCGCAGTCCTGCGTATCGACCCGTTCTGGCAGCAGGCCGTGGTCGGCGCACTCATCCTTGCCGCCATCGGGCTGGACCGGCTCCTGGCCCTGCGGGTGGCGGCCCGGCTCCGAGGGAGAAGCGCCCATGGCGCATGACAGCCTGTACGCGGCACCGCCCACCGCCGAGGCCGAGCCCGGCGCGGGCCGCCTCGCCAGCCTGCGCGGGCTGCTCGGCTCCTGGGACGCGGTGATCGTCGCCGCTCTCGTGGTGGCCGTGCTGGTCGCCGGTCTGACCGTGGATAACTTCGCCACCGGTCGCAACGCCCAGTTCCTGCTGCTCGATCTGGTGCCGCTGGCGCTCATCGCGCTGCCGATGACCCTGATCGTGATCACCGGCGAGATCGACCTCTCGGTGGCCAGCATGGTGGGCCTGAGTAGCACCCTGATGGGCCAGCTCTGGCTCTCCAGCGGGCTGTCCCTGGAGCTGATCTGCGTCGCCGTGGTGCTGCTCGGCGCGGTGCTCGGCGCGGTGAACGGCCTCTTCGTGACCGGCTTCGGCCTGCCGTCGCTGGCGGTCACCATCGGCACTCTGGCCCTCTACCGGGGGCTGTCCTTCGTCGTGCTCGGCGACCAGGCCGTCGCGGACTTCCCGGCCGACTGGACGGCGGCCGTGGTGCGCAACATCCCCGGCACGTCCGTTCCGGTCGTGGTGGTGCCTCTGCTGCTGCTCGCGGTGGTCTTCGCGGTCGTGCTGCACGCCACCCCGGCCGGTCGCGCGCTCTACGCCATGGGCAACAACGACCAGGCCGCCACGTTCACCGGTGTCTCGGTGGCCCGGACGAAGTTCTGGCTGTTCGTGGTCTCGGGTGCCGTCTGTGGGCTGGTCGGCATCTTCTGGACCCTGCGCTACGCCAGCGCCCGGGGCGACAACGCCACCGGCCTGGAGTTGACCGTGGTGACCGCCGTACTGCTCGGTGGTGTGTCGATCTTCGGCGGTCGGGGTGGTCTGCTCGGCGTGCTGGCCGCCGTCCTGCTCCTCGGCGTCCTGCGCAACGCGCTGCAGCTCGCCGACGTCGACGCCAACGCGCTGACGATCGTCACCGGCACCCTGCTCATCGCATCCGTCGTACTGCCCAACGCCGTCGCGGACGTCCGCGCCCGGCTGCAGCGTCGACGACAGCGGCACCCTGTCGTGCCGTGACCTCCCCCGCGTACCACCCACCCCCGGAAGGATGACGATGTCCGCGTACCGCAGAGGGCTCCGTGTCGGTGCCACCAGCCTCACCCTCGCCGCACTGCTGCTCAGCGCCACGGCCTGTGGCGGCACCACCCGGGACAACACCGGCAACGACACCGGCGCCGACAACCAGGCGAGCGGCGCTGCCAATCCCAACGCCACCCTCAAGGAAGGGCTCAAGATCGCCTTTCTGCCGAAGCAGCTCAACAACCCGTACTTCACGGTCTCGGACAACGGCGGCAAGGACGCGGTCACCGAGATCAAGGGTGAGTTCAAGGAGGTCGGCCCCTCCGAGGCCAGCGCCTCGTCCCAGGTCAGCTACATCAACACCCTGTCCCAGCAGGGCATGGACGTCATCGTCACCTCGGCGAACGACCCCAATGCCATCTGCGGGGCGCTCAACCAGGCGAAGGCGGCCGGCGCGAAGATCGTCACCTTCGACTCGGACACCAAGCCCGAGTGCCGCCAGATCTTCGTCAACCAGGTGACCGCCGAGGGCATCGCGGAAAACCAGGTCAAGCTCATCTCGCAGCAGATCGGTGGCGAGGGGGAGATCGCGATCCTCTCCGCGACCGCCAACGCGACCAACCAGAACGCCTGGATCGCGTTGATGAAGACCGAGCTGGCGAAGCCCGAGTACAGCAAGATCAAGCTGGTCACCGTGGCGTACGGCAACGACGACGACCAGAAGTCCTTCCAGGAAACCCAGGGTCTGCTGCAGTCGTACCCGAACCTCAAGGGCATCATCTCGCCCACCACGGTCGGCGTCGCCGCCGCCGCCCGGTACCTCAGTGGTTCCCAGTACAAGGGCAAGGTCAAGCTGACCGGCCTGGGCACCCCGAACCAGATGCGCCAGTACGTCAAGGACGGCACCGTCGACGGGTTCGCCCTGTGGAGCCCGGCCGACCTCGGCTACCTCGCCGCGTACGCCGGTGCCGCTCTGGCCTCCGGTCAGATCACCGGCGCCGAGGGCGACAAGTTCAAGGCCGGCAAGCTCGGCGAGTTCACCGTCGCGAAGGACGGGGTGGTCGTCCTCGGCCCACCCACCGTGTTCGACAAGAACAACATCGACCAGTTCCAGTTCTGATCGCCCTCCCGGTCGGTGCCGGCGCACGTCGTGCACCGACCGGGGGAGCCGACCGCACCATGCGGCCGTTGGACGAGGTCTTCAACCTTGAGGCGCAGCTCGCCGCAGAGCGTGCGACGCGGTGCGCCGCAGAGACGGGAGAAACACCATGACGCAGCCCGACGCGCAGACCCTCGATCGGGTCAAGCAAGCCCTGCGCGGCCAGCGCATCGAGACCCCGTCCTGGGCGTACGCCAACTCCGGAACCCGGTTCAAGGTGTTCCCGCAGGAGGGTGTGCCGCGCAATCCGTACGAGAAGATCGCCGACGCGGCGGTCGTACACCAGCTCACCGGCGTCGCACCGACGGTGGCGCTGCACATCCCGTGGGACCGTGTCGACGACTACGCCGATCTGGCCGCGTACGCGGGGGACCACGGTGTCGCCCTGGGCGCGATCAACGCCAACGTCTTCCAGGACAACGACTACAAGCTGGGCAGCGTCACCAACCCGGACCCGGGGGTGCGCCGCAAGGCCATCGACCACCTGCTCGAGTGTGTCGACATCATGGACCGCACCGGCTCCCGCGACCTGAAGCTCTGGTTCTCCGACGGCACCAACTATCCCGGCCAGGACGACATCCGCACCCGGCAGGACCGGCTCGCGACCGCGCTGCGCGAAACCTACGACCGGCTCGGCGACGACCAACGGCTGCTGCTGGAGTACAAGCTGTTCGAGCCGGCCTTTTACACCACCGACGTGCCGGACTGGGGCACCGCGTACGCGCACTGCCTGGAGCTGGGTCCGAAGGCGCAGGTGGTCATCGACACCGGGCACCATGCCCCGGGCACGAACATCGAGTTCATCGTGGCGTTCCTGCTGCGCGTCGGGAAGCTGGGCGCATTCGACTTCAACTCGCGCTTCTACGCCGACGACGACCTGATGGTCGGCTCCGCGGACCCGTTCCAGCTGTTCCGGATCATGTACGAGATCGTCCGTGGCGACGCGTTGGCGCCGGAGGCGGGCATCGCGTTCATGCTCGACCAGTGCCACAACATCGAGGCGAAGATCCCCGCCATCATCCGCTCGGTGCTCAACGTGCAGGAGGCGACGGCGAAGGCGCTGCTCGTCGACGCGGACGCGCTGGCCGCAGCACAGCGCAGCGGTGACGTGCTCGCCGCGAACGCCGTGCTGATGGACGCGTACAACACCGACGTCCGACCACTGCTGGCCGAGTTCCGTACGGACCTGGGCCTGGATCCGGACCCGATGGCCGCGTACGCCCGCTCCGGCTACTTCGACAAGATCCGCGCCGAACGCGCCGACGGCCAGCAGGCCGGCTGGGGCGCCTGACCATCACCGAAGAAACGCAGACTGGGGACGTGAGGACGATGCAATCCGAGGTTCAGGCGCTGATCGCGCGCAGCAACCGGCTCGGCGCCGACCCGACCACGACGAACTACGCCGGGGGCAACACCTCCGCCAAGGGTGCGGCCACCGACCCGGTCACCGGCGGTCCGGTCGAGCTGCTCTGGGTCAAGGGCTCCGGCGGTGACCTCGGCACCCTCACCGAGCCCGGGTTGGCCGCGTTGCGGCTGGACCGGCTCCGCGCCCTCGTCGAGGTCTACCCCGGCATCGAGCGCGAGGACGAGATGGTCGCCGCGTTCGACTACTGCCTGCACGGCCGGGGCGGGGCCGCGCCGTCCATCGACACCGCCATGCACGGGCTCGTCGACGCCGCGCACGTCGACCACCTGCACCCCGACGCCGGCATCGCGATCGCCGCCGCCGCCGACGGGCCGGAGCTGACCAAGGAGATCTTCGGCGACCGGGTCCTGTGGGTCCCCTGGCGGCGGCCCGGCTTCCAGCTCGGCCTCGACATCGCCGCGGTGGCACGGGCCAACCCACAGGCGATCGGCGTGATCCTCGGCGGGCACGGCATCACGGCCTGGGGCCCGACCAGCGACGAGTGCGAACGCAACTCGCTGGAGATGATCCGCCGCGCGCAGGCGTTCCTCGACGAGCGGGGTCGAGCCGAGCCGCTCGGCCCGGTCATCGCCGGCTACGAGCCGCTGCCCACCGACGAACGACGGCGGCGGGCGGCGGCGCTGTTCCCGGTGCTGCGGGGCCTGGCGTCCACCGATCGGCCGCAGGTCGGCCACTTCACCGACAGCGACGTGGTGCTGGACTTCGTCGCGCGGGAGAAGCACCCCGCGCTCGCCGCCCTCGGCACGTCCTGCCCGGACCACTTCCTGCGGACCAAGGTCCGTCCGATGGTGCTCGACCTGCCACCCACCGCACCCGTCGAGGACGTGGTCGCCCGCCTCAAGGAGCTGCACGCCTCCTACCGCGACGACTACCGCGCCTATTACGAGCGGCACGCCAACGCGGACAGCCCGCCGATGCGGGGTGCCGATCCGGCCGTCGTCCTGGTGCCCGGTGTGGGCATGTTCAGCTTCGGCGTCAACAAGCAGACCGCCCGCGTCGCCGGCGAGTTCTACGTCAACGCCATCAACGTGATGCGCGGCGCGGAAGCCGTGTCGCGCTACGCGCCGATCGACGAGGCCGAGAAGTTCCGGATCGAGTACTGGGCCCTGGAGGAGGCGAAGCTTCAGCGCATGCCGAAGCCGAAGGCCCTCGCCACCCGGGTCGCGTTCGTCACCGGAGGCGGCTCCGGGATCGGCCGGGCGATCGCCCACCGGCTCGCCGCGGAGGGCGCATGCGTCGTGGTCGCCGACCGCGACGCCCAGGCGGCTGCCGCCGTCGCCGCCGAGATCGGCAGCACCGACACGGCGGTCGCCGTCGCCGCCGACGTCAGCGACGGTGACGCCGTGGCCGCCGCCCTGCGCGAGGCGGTCCTGGCCTTCGGCGGGGTGGACCTGGTCGTGAACAACGCCGGGCTGTCGCTGTCCAAGTCGCTGCTGGAGACGACCGAAGCGGACTGGGACGTCCAGCACGACGTGATGGCAAAGGGCTCCTTCCTCGTCTCGCGGGAGGCCGCGCGGGTGCTGCTGGCGCAGGGGATGGGCGGGGACATCGTCTACATCTCCAGCAAGAACTCCCTGTTCGCCGGGCCGAACAACGTGGCGTACGGCGCGGCGAAGGCCGACCAGGCGCACCAGGTCCGGCTGCTCGCCGCCGAGCTTGGCGGTCACGGCATCCGGGTCAACGGTGTCAACCCGGACGGGGTGGTCCGCGGCTCCGGGATCTTCGCCGGGGGCTGGGGCGCGCAGCGGGCCGCCGTCTACGGCGTGCCGGAGGAGAAGCTGGGCGAGTTCTACGCCCAGCGCACGCTGCTCAAGCGCGAGGTGCTGCCCGAGCACGTCGCCAACGCGGTCTTCGTGCTCACCGGCGGGGAGCTGTCGCACACCACGGGCATGCACGTCCCGGTGGACGCAGGCGTCGCCGCGGCCTTCCTCCGCTGATGACCGCCGTGCGACTGGCCGCGGTGGACGTGGGCGCGTCCAGCGGCCGGGTCATGCTCGCGCGTGTCGGGCCGGGGACGCTGGAGCTGACGGAGGCGCACCGGTTCCGCAACGAGCCGGTGCGGGTGGCGGGCACCCTGCACTGGGACATCCTGGCGCTCTACCAGGGCGTGCTGGAAGGGCTGCGCGCCGCCGGCCCGGTCGCCGGGATCGGCATCGACACCTGGGCGGTGGACTACGGGCTGCTCGACGCCACCGGCGCTCTGCTCGGCAACCCGGTGCACTACCGCGACGGGCGTACCGAGGGCGTCAGCGACCGGGTGGCCAAGCAGCTCGGGCCGGAGCGGCTCTATGCCACGACCGGGCTGCAACACCTGCCGTTCAACACCCTCTACCAGCTCGCCGCCGCCGCCGGTACGCCCCAGTTGGAGGCCGCGCACCGGCTGCTGCTGATCCCGGACCTCATCGCGTACTGGCTCACCGGTGAGGTCGGCGCCGAGGTCACCAACGCCTCCACCACCCAGCTGTACGACCTGCGTCGCCGCGCCTGGGCCACCGACCTGATGGCCGACGCGGGGATCCGCGGCGAGCTGTTCCCGCCGCTGCGCGAGCCGGGCACCCGGATCGGCCCGGTCCTGCCCGCGCTCGACCTGCCCGGAACGCCCGACGTGGTGGCGGTGGGATCGCACGACACGGCGTCGGCCGTGGTCGGGGTGCCGGCTGCCGGTGCGCACTTCGCCTACATCTCCTGCGGCACCTGGTCACTGGTCGGCGTCGAGCTGGACGCCCCGGTGCTCAGCGAGCCGAGCCGACGGGCCAACTTCACCAACGAGTCCGGCGTCGACGGCACGATCCGTTACCTGCGTAACGTGATGGGCCTCTGGCCACTGCAGGAGTCACTGCGCACCTGGGGCACCACGGACCTGCCCGCCCTGCTCCGGCAGGCCGCTGAGGAACCGGCGTTCCGTTCCGTGGTGGATCCGGACGACCCCACCTTCCTGCCACCCGGCGACATGCCCGCCCGCATCGCCCAGGTCTGCCGGCGTACCGGGGAGCCGCTGCCGGACAGCCCCGCGGCCACGGTCCGGTGCATCCTGGACAGCCTCGCACTGGCGCACCGGCGCGCTGTCCAGCAGGTGCAACGGCTCTCCGGTCGACACGTCGACGTCGTGCACGTCGTCGGCGGCGGTGCCCGCAACGACCTGCTCTGCCAGCTCACCGCCGACGCCTGCGGCCTGCCGGTGCTCGCCGGGCCGGTCGAAGCCACCGCCCTGGGCAACGCCCTGGTGCAGGCCCGCGCGCTCGGCGTGATCGGCGGTGACCTGGCGTCGCTGCGGTCCGTACTGCGTGCGACCCAACAGATCGTGCGGTACGAGCCACGCGCCGACGCGACGGCGTGGCGGGCAGCTGCCCGGCGCCTCGGACGGGAGGACTGAGCATGCGGATAGCCCTGTTCGTCACGTGCCTGGCCGACACCCTGTTCCCGGAGGCGGCCAAGGCGACGGTACGGCTACTGGAGCGGCTCGGTCACGAGGTCGCCTTCCCGCAGGACCAGACCTGCTGCGGGCAGATGCACATCAACACCGGCTACCCGGACGAGGCGCTGCGCCTCGTGCGTCGCCACGTGCGGACCTTCGCCCCGTACGACGTGGTGGTGGCCCCGTCGGGCTCGTGCGTCGGGTCGGTGCGCCATCAGCACGCGATGGTCGCCCGACGGGCCGGCGACGAGCGGTTGGCCAGCCAGGCCGAGGAGGTCGCCCGTCACACGTACGAGCTGTCGGAGCTGCTCGTCGACGTGCTCGGGGTGACCGACGTCGGTGCCTACTATCCGCACCGGGTCACGTACCACCCGACGTGCCACTCGCTGCGGATGATCCGGGTGGGGGACAAGCCGCTGCGGCTGTTGCGTGAGGTCCGCGGCCTGGACCTGGTGGAGCTGCCGCAGGCCGAGCAGTGCTGCGGCTTCGGCGGCACGTTCGCGGTGAAGAACGCCGACACCTCGACGGCGATGCTGGCCGACAAGATGCGTCACGTGCTCGCCACCCGGGCCGACGTCTGCACCGCCGGGGACGCCTCCTGCCTGATGCACATCGGCGGTGGGCTGTCCCGGCTGCGGACCGGCGTACGCACCGTGCACCTCGCGGAGATCCTGGCCAGCACCGAGGCCACCGCCGAGCCGGCCGAGCAGGCGCAGCGACGGACCGGTGAGGTGCCGGTATGACCCGGACCTTCCTCGGCATGCCGGCCACCGCACCGCGCGGTGTCGGGCACCTGCGCGGCGACGAACCCTTCCCGGTGGCGGCCCGGCGCAGCCTCGCCGACGCCCAACTACGCCGCAACCTCGGCCACGCCACCGCCACCATCCGGGCCAAGTCGGCCGCCGTCATCAGCGAGGTCCCCGACTGGGAGGAGCTGCGCGAGGCCGGCCGCGCCATCAAGGCCGACGCGATGGCACGCCTGCCCGAGCTGCTGGACCAGTTGGAGACGGCGGTCACCGCCGCGGGCGGCACCGTGCACTGGGCCGCCGACGCCGTCGAGGCCAACCGGATCGTCACCGCGCTGGTCAAGGCCACCGGCAGCGACCGGGTCATGAAGGTCAAGTCGATGGCGACCCAGGAGATCGGCCTCAACGAGGCACTGGAGGCTGCCGGCATCGAACCGGTGGAGACCGACCTGGCCGAGCTGATCGTCCAGCTAGGCCGGGACAAGCCCAGCCACATCCTCGTACCCGCGATTCACCGTAACCGCGCGGAGATCCGCGAGATCTTCCTGCGTGAGATGCCCGGCGTGGACCCCGCGCTGACCGACGAACCCGCGATCCTGGCGGCGGCGGCCCGCCGTCACCTGCGGCGTACGTTCCTCAGCACCCGGGTCGCGGTCTCCGGGGCGAACTTCGCGGTCGCCGAGACCGGCACCCTCGCGGTGGTCGAATCCGAGGGCAACGGCCGGATGTGTCTCACCCTGCCGGACACCCTGATCACCGTGATGGGCATCGAGAAGGTCATCCCCACCTGGGCGGACCTGGAGGTGTTCCTGCAACTGCTGCCCCGGGCCTCCACGGGGGAGCGGATGAACCCGTACACCTCGATGTGGACCGGCGTCACCCCCGACGACGGGCCGCAGGACTTCCACCTCGTGCTGCTGGACAACGGCCGCAGTGCGGTGCTCGCCGACGAGGTCGGGCGCCAGGCGCTGCACTGCATCCGCTGCTCCGCCTGCCTCAACGTCTGCCCTGTCTACGAGCGCACCGGCGGCCACGCGTACGGATCCGTCTATCCGGGACCGATCGGTGCCGTGCTCTCACCCCAGCTGACCGGGGTGGAGGACAACGCCTCCCTGCCCTTCGCCTCCTCGCTCTGCGGCGCGTGCTTCGACGCGTGCCCGGTGAAGATCGACATCCCGTCGATCCTGGTGCACCTGCGCGCGGAGCATGTGACCGCCTACCGGAGCGAGCATCGCCTGCCGAGCGCCGAGGCGGTCACCATGGCCGCCGCCGCGTACACCATGGATCACCTGCCGCTGTACGAGGCCGCGCAGCGTGGCTCGCGGGCCGCCCGCTTCGCCGGCCGGCGCGGCCGTGGCCTCCCCCCGCCGTTGTCCGGCTGGACCGTCGGCCGCGACCTGCCGCAGCCGCCACCGCAGACCTTCCGCGAATGGTGGGCGCAGCGATGAGCTCCCGCGAGGTGATCCTCGGCCGGGTGCGCGCCGCTCTCGGCCCCGAGCCGTCCACCCCCGCCGACGTGGCGCGGGACTACCGGCCGGCCGGCGGTGCCGTGCACCTCGACGTCCTGGTGCACCGGCTCACCGACTACCGGGCCACCGTGCACCGGTGCTCCGACGGTGAGGTGGCGCAGGTCGTCGACGCGATCCTCGGTGGCCGGCGGGTCGTGATCCCGGCGGGGCTGCCCCGACACTGGCTGCCCGAGAGCGTCGACGTGCTGATCGACGACAATCTCCGGAGGGAGGACATCGCCACCGCCGACGGGGTGGTCACCGCGGCGGCGGTGGCCGTCGCCGAGACCGGGACCGTCATCCTCGACGCGGCCGCCGACCAGGGTAGGCGGGTCATCACGCTCCTGCCCGATGTGCACATCTGCGTGGTGCGCACCGATCAGGTCGTCGCGGGTGTCCCGGACGCCCTCGCGCGCCTCGACCCGCACCGTCCACTCACCTGGATCAGCGGTCCCTCCGCCACCAGCGACATCGAACTCAACCGGGTCGAGGGCGTCCACGGCCCTCGACACCTGCACGTGGTGATCGTCCCGCGGGCCGACACTGCTGAACAGGCCGGATGATCGTCAGCGACGCAGGGTCGTGGACGGCGCTTCGCCGTACCGGGTCCGGTAGTCGGTCGCGAACCGACCGAGGTGCACGAAGCCGTGTTGCACGGCAACGCTCGTCACGGACACCCCGGGATCGCCCGCGCGCAGCGCGCGGTGCACCGCGTCGAGCCGGCAGGTGCGCAGGTACGCCGTCGGACTGGTCTGCAACTCCCGGCGGAAGCAGTCCTGCAGCGTTCGTACGCTCACCCGCAGCGCCTCCGCGATATCACCGACGGTCAGTGCCTCGCTGTGGTGGTCGGAGATCAGGGCGCAGGCCCGGCGGACGAGGCGCCCTGGGTGGGGGTGGTGGCCCGACTCGGCGAGCAGGTCGGAATGGGTGTGCCGGTGGGCCAGCAACAGCTTGCCGATGAGCCCCTGCTCGAAGCGGGCGGCGACCTGCGGGTGGTCGAACAGGGACGCCTCCGTCGGTTGCGACAGCTCGTCGGCGAGGAACGCCACCCCGCGCGCCCACGCCTGCGCGGTCGACGTGGTCATGATCATGCCGATGTCGAAGCGGACCGGGTCGTCCGGCGGGCGACCGAGGAGGCGGGCGAGCTCCCGGTCGACAGTGCGCCGGTCGGCGTAGAAGATCCGATGTGGTGACCCCTCGGACCAGTGCATGTCCGAGGCGTCGTACGGGGACAGGACGGAGGCGACCCCGGGCGTCGAGGTGACGGTGTGACCGGCGTGCCGGACCACCGTGCTGCCGGCGCGCGGGATCTGGACGAGGTAGAACGTCTCCAGCGCGGGCGGTTGAATCCGCACCGCCTGCCCGTAGTCGAGGTCGATGACACCCACCCCGCCCACCCGGCGTGCCGCCATCCGCAGCTGGACGCTGCGCACGCCCGCCTGCGGGGTGAGCCGGTGCGGGCAGAAGACGCGGCCCACCTCGGTGCGAGCCCGCTCGATGTCGTCCGTCCGGACCGTCACGGCATCCATCCGACACCTCCGCGCGTCCTGATGCGCTGACCATAAGTCGTGACCCGGAGGACAGCGCACGAAAGCCGTCGACCCGACAACGGGCGGTCGGTCTGCGTACAGCGGACAGACCCCGCGTCTCGCGGATAGCGACCTTCCTGGCCTGCTCGCTAGCGTGCGGTCACCGCTGGCGCGGTTTTCATCAGCGGGTCACGCACCCGGGAGGATGTCATGAGGATTGCCGTCGTCGGCGCTGGATTCGCCGGTGTGAGCGCAGCGAAGGTGCTGCGGCAGAGCGGATTCGTCGTCACCGTGTTCGAGAAGGCGCCCGACGTCGGTGGGGTGTGGAGTCGTACCCGGCGCTATCCCGGTTTGCACACGCAGAACGACAAGGGCACCTATCACCTGTCCGACCTGCCGATGCCCGCCCACTACCCGCAGTGGCCGTCGGGTGAGCAGGTCCAGCAGTACCTTGAGAGCTACGTGGAGAAGTTCGGGCTCGCCTCCGTGCTGCGCCTGTCCACGGAGGTCATCTCCGCCGAGCTCGTCAACGACGAGACCGGGTGGTTGATCTCGTCGCGGCCGACGGACGCCCGGGACCCGGTGACGGTGGAACGGTACGACCACCTGATCGTCGCCAACGGCATCTTCTCCGAACCGCTCGTCCCGTCCTTCGAGGGTCACGCGAACTTCGCCGCCGCCGGAGGGCGTGTGCTGGCAGCGGGGGAGTTCCACGACATCGAGGCGGCCCGAGGCAGGAACGTCCTCGTCGTCGGCTACGGAAAGTCGTCCTGCGATGTGGCGATCCCGTTGAGCGATGTCGCCGCCCAGACCCACGTCGTGGCTCGCGAACTGCTCTGGAAGATGCCCAGGAAGCTCGGCGGGGCGCTCAACTACAAGTACCTGCTGCTCACCCGGATGGGTGAGGCGCTGTTCCGCTACCTCAACCTGAAGGGCTTCGAGCGGTTCCTGCACGGCCCGGGCAACGGTCTGCGACGACGCATGGTCGACAGCGTCGGCTCGGTCGCGACCAGGCAGCTCAAGCTGCGCGAGCTGGGCCTCGTGCCGAACGGTGGCTTCGAGGACATCGCCCGAAGCACGGTCAGCCTCGCCACCGAGGGCTTCTTCGAGCGCGTCGCCGACGGCCGGATCACCGTGCACCGGGACCAGGTGATCAAAGAGCTCGTGGAGGACGGCGGCCGGCCCGCCGCCCGCCTCGTCGACGGCACGGTGCTCGCCGCCGACCTGGTCATCTGTGGCACCGGCTTCCGCCAGCGCGTGCCGTTCTTCGACGACGCGCTGCACGCCCGGCTCCAGGACGATGCGGGCAACTTCATGCTCTACCGCCAGATCCTGCCGATCGGCGTGCCGCACCTGACGTTCGCCGGCTACAACTCGTCCTTCTTCAGCCCGCTCAGCGCCGAGATGGCGGCGGTCTGGACGGCCGCGTACCTGCGGGGCGGGATCACGCTGCCGACCGAGGGCCGGATGCGCGACGAGGTGAGTGCCCGCCTGGCCTGGATGGCGGCGCGTACCAACGGGCGGCACGCCCGCGGTACGAACATCATCCCGTTCTCGATGCACAACATCGATGAGGTGCTCAACGAGCTGGGGCTCAACCTCGGCCCACTGACCCGGGCCCGGCAATGGCTGTTCCCCGTCGACCCGCGTTCGTACCGGAGGGTGACGGCACACATGATTCGGCGTACCGCCGATGAGGTTGCGGCGGGCCAGGTCCAACCGACCGGGCCAGTCCGCGCGACGCGGTGAGAGCGACGCAGCCGACCAGCGCCGCGTTCAACCGGGCCCGAACGGCCCCACCAGGTCTCCGCATAACCACCGTGATCCTTCTATGGGCGGATAAAATGTGCGGACAGGAATGATGCCGGCGGGGAGGTTCAGGGGCGATGGCAGCGGGGCAGGTCACTGAGCACCGTTACCACCCCGGCGCGCCCGCGCCGGCGGCTCTGGCCGGCTGAGCTGTCCCGCCGTACGTGCTGACGCGCGCCGTATTCCGCGGGCTCGGGGACAGCAAGAGCCCGCGTTCGGCGACGGTCCTGGAGCTGCTGTTCGACATCGTGTACGTGTTCGCGCTCGCCCGCCTCGCCGGGCGGGTCGCCGACGACCTGACCATCGTCCGGCAGACGCTGCTGTCGGAGGCCGGCCAGACGGTGCTGTTCTTCACGGCGATGTGGATGATCTGGTCGCTCAACGCTCTGCTGGCCAGCACCTACGACCCTCGGCGCACCGAACTACAGGCCGTCCTGCTGGCGACGATGTTCGGCACGCTGGTGCTGGCTGTCTCGTTGCCGCAGGCGTTCGGCCAGCGCGGCGTCGTCTTCGCCTGCACGTACGTGATCATTCAGGTCGGTCGACCGCTCTTCCTGACGCTCGCCCTGCGGGGGCACCCGGGTCGGGCGTTCTCGGCCCGGGTGCTGACCTGGCACCTGGTGTCCGGCGTGTTGTGGATCGGTGGCGGCATCAGCGGAGGGCTCGGTCGGGGCATCTTCTGGACCCTCGCCCTCACCATCGAGATGATCGGCGCCGCCACCACCTGGCCCGCGCTTCGACTGGGCGGAAAGCGCATCAGCGGGAAGCGGCTCGGTGGGCAGCGGCTCGGTGGGCAGCGGCTCAACATCACGGGGGTCACCGTCTCCCAGGAACACCTCGCCGAGCGGTACAACCAGTTCTTCATGATCGCGCTCGCCGAGGTGGTGCTTGAGGCAGGTGCCGCCGTCAGCTTCCCGGGCTTCTCCACCGAGGGGACCATCACCCTCGTCGCCGCGTTCACGGCCGCGGTGTCCTTCTGGCGAATCTACTTCTACCACGTCGGGTCCGGCCAGGCGTCGACCTCGGGCGGGGAGGGGATACGGCTGTCCCGGTGGGCGAGCTACAGCCTGCTGCTCATCGTCGGCGGCATCATCTGCACGGCTGTCGGCTTCGGGCAGGTCATCGAGGATCCGCACCCGCCGATCGACTGGGCACTGGTGGCCATCATCTTCGGCGGCCCGGTGCTGTTCCTTGTCGGGCGAAGCTTCCTGGAGCAGGAAAACCGATTCGCGCCGCGCTGCCGAGCGCTGTACATCGGCGCGCTGGCGTTGGCCGTGGCGGCGATACCGATGGTGCTGCTCCCGCCGGTCGCCGTGGCGGCGTCCGCGGCGGTGATCCTGGTCGGCATCGCCGTCTTCGACCAGCGCGCCCACCGGCGCGGGTCGGAGACCAACCCGACGCTGTGACCCGCGTCCGGCAATCCATTGCGGGCCGGCGAGCGTTGCGCGTATGTTCTTCGGGCACGCCGTCGAGCCGGGAGGAGGTCAGAACAATGTCCGATGTTCTGCGCCCCCCGCGCGCTCCGGCGTTCGCGCGGACCTGACCCGGGGCGCTCGCTTCCCGGAGGACCAAGCCATGACTGATCTGGTCATTCGTCCGCTCGTCGCGGGCGAGGAAAACCTGTTCGACTCCATGCCCGATCCGCTGCCACAACTGCGCCAGGTCACCTACGCCGACGGGATCGTCGGCGGCCGGCATCCAGGGCGGGGTGCTGCTCTTGTTGTCCACCGGCAAGATCGACCACCTTGAGGCCGCTCTCGACCTCACCATCGACTCCCTGCGGGCAGGTGCTCAGAGGGCCTGATCGTGTCAGGATCTGTTCACCCGGCCGTACCGGTCGTGGGTCGGAGGGCGGTGGAGCATGTCGGTCGGAATGATCTTTGCCGTGCTTGGCGGGGGGATCGTGCTCTTCGCCGTCCTGCTGCTGACGATCATCGGCGCGCTGGGGCGCCGGGCGCGGGCCGGGCGACTGGCGGGCCGATACACCTCGCGCCCGGGAAACTCGTCGGACAACAGCTCGTCGAGCATGGGCGCGAGCTGACACCGGTGTCGCTGGCGGTGAGCTAACCTCTGAGGGCCGCCAAGGCCTGAGCAGTGTCTTAAACCGGGCGGTTCTGCTGCTCGATGTACTGACGCACGACACTGAGCGGCGCCTCGCCCATGGAGCCCGCGAAGTACGAACCTGACCAGAGTTTGTTGGCCCGGTAGTAGTGCCGGACCAGGTCGGGGAACTCCTGCCGCATCCGCCGCGACGAGACGCCTTTGAGGCTGTTGACCAGCTTCGCCAGGGCGACCTTGGGCGGGAAGTTTACGAGCAGGTGCACGTGGTTGTTCTCGCCGTTGAACTCGACCAGTTCGGTCTCGAAGTCCGCGCGGACCGACCGCATGATCTCTTCCATCCGGGTGAGGTGTCGGTCACCGAATACACTGTGCCGAAACTTGGTCACGAAAACCAAGTGGGCGTGCAGAGCAAAAACACAGTGTCTGCCAGTGCGGATGCCTTCGAGATTAGCCATAGACCAACATGGTGCAGTGCTTCTCGTGCAGCTCCGTTACAACTTCCGGGTGTACCCGGACACCGCTCAGCGCGAGGCGCTGTCCCGGTCGTTCGGGTGTGCCAGGGTGGTGTTCAACGACGGGCTGCGCCTGCGCCGGCAGGCGCGGGAGGCGGGCGAGAAGTCCGTCTCCGACGCTGAGCTGTCCCGGCGTCTGATCACCGAGGCGAAGCTGACGCCGGAGCGGGCGTGGCTGGGTGAGGTGTCCAGCGTGGTGTTGCAGCAGGCCCTGGCGGACCTGAACACCGCCTACCGCAACTTCTTCGCCTCGGTCACCGGCAGCCGCAAGGGCCCTAAGGTGGCCCCGCCCCGGTTCCGGTCTCGCAAGGACAACCGGCAAGCCATCCGGTTCACGAAGAACTCCCGGTTCACGGTGCTGGACAACGGCCGCCTGCGCCTGCCGAAGATCGGCGACCTGCGCGTGCGCTGGTCGCGGACTCTGCCGTCGGACCCGTCGTCCGTGGCGGTCATCAAGGATGCGGCAGGCCGATATTTCGCCTCGTTCGTCGTGCAGACTGCCGAGGACGAGACGCTGCCCGAGGCGGACTCCGAGGTCGGTATCGACCTGGGCCTGACCCACTTCGTGGTCATGTCGGACGGTACGAAGGTGACGGCACCGAAGTTTCTGCGCCGCGCGGCTCGCAAGCTGCGCCGGTTGCAGCAGGATCTGTCCCGCAAGCAGCGGGGCAGTCAGAACCGCAAGAAGGCCGTCGTGAAGGTAGCCAGGGCGCACGCCCGGGTGGCCGACACCCGGCGGGATTGGCAGCACAAACTCTCGACACGGATCATCCGCGAAAACCAAGCGGTGTACGTCGAGGATCTGTGCGTGGTCGGTCTCGGCCGGACCCGGCTGGCGAAATCTGTGCACGACGCCGGATGGGCGTCGTTCACGGGCATGTTGGAGTACAAGGCCGCCCGGTACGGGCGTACCTTCGCCAGGGTGGACCGGGTCTTTCCGTCCACCCGGACGTGCTCGGCGTGTGGTCGGATCAACGAGAATATGGCGCTGGATATCCGAGCGTGGGACTGCCCTTGCGGAGCAGCCCACGACCGGGACGTCAACGCCGCCATCAACGTCAAGGCCGCCGGACAGGCGGACTTCAACGACCGTGGAGCGCAGGTAAGACCGGGACCCGTCCCGGCACCGCGCGGCGAAGCGGTAACTCACCCGGACGCCGCGTGTTCCACGCGCAGCGTGGAGGGAACCTCCGTCCTTTAGGGCGGAGAGGATGTCAAACCGAGTACCTCGCGGCCAAGCGCGCCGAGGCCGACCGGTGGCGCCGCCGCTACGACGACGAGCAGGCACTCCTCGCCGAACTGCGCGAGGCCGCCGCCGTGACCGGGCACCAGGTCGCACACGGCCGTGGCCCCCGCGACAGCGAGAAGATGGGGTACGGGCACACCGCCGGCCGCGTCCAGAACCAGATCTCTCGCCGCGTTCGCGACGCCGCCCGGCGGCTGGGGACGATTGAGCGTGTCCAGATCCCCGCTCCGCCCGAGCCGTTGCGCTTTCACGGGCCTGCTCTCGCCACCGGTGACGGCAACGAGGCCATCGTCACGGCAGACCGGTTGGAGGTGCCCGGCCGACTACGGGTGGCGCACCTCGAGATCCTGGCCCGCGACCGGCTCCTGGTGACTGGGCCCAACGGCGCGGGCAAGTCCACGCTGCTCGCCGTCCTCGCCGGCCAGCTGACCTGCGTCGGAACCGTCCGGCGGCGACCGGACCTGCGTATCGGCCTGCTCAGGCAGGACAGTGTCTTCCCCGATGCGCGGCGGACAGCGCGGCAGATCTTCGACGCGACTGTCGGGGCGCAACGGGCTGAGGCGGTGCCGCTGTCGTCACTCGGTCTGCTCGCTACGGCGGACCTCGACCGCCCGGTGGCCGAACTCTCGGTCGGACAGCGTCGTCGACTCGGCCTCGCGGTGCTCGTCGCCGACCCGCCGGACCTGCTCCTGCTCGACGAGCCGACCAACCATCTCTCGCCCCGGCTCTGCGACGAGCTGGAGGAGGCACTGGGCACCGGGCCGGGCGCCATCGTCGTCGCCAGCCACGACCGGCGGCTCCGGTCCCGATGGTCGGGCCGGGAGGTCACTCTCGCCGTGGGGCCGGTGCCAGTTTCGTAGGACGGGGGTTGGGTGCGGTCACGTCACCCGGCCGGTCCATGCGTTCTCGTAGGACGGCGGTCGGCGGTGGTCACGTCACTCGGCCCGCCGCCGGGGGCCGGTTCCTCCGTTTCTCGGGTGGCGGCGGTCGGCCGCGGTCACGTCACGGGCCTGCTGCCGGCGGCCGGTCCATCCGTTCGAGCCGGGTGAGCTCCGCGTTGCCCGCGGCGACCACCGTCATGGCGAAGGCGGTGGTCGCGGGGTGAAGCCCGGCCCGCTGCTCCGCCGTGGCGATCCGCACCGACTGTGCCAGGTGTGCGCGCACGTGCTGGCCTGCCAACCGGTGGAACACAACCCCGCTGGATGACTGCAACGCGGCCAACTCCTCGTCAGTGACCATGCCCGGCATGTCGTGACCCTCGTGCGGGTTGGAGGCCGGGGCGCCGGACGCGGCGAGCAGCCGGCGGGCCCGGCCCAGGTCTTCGCGTTGTACCGCGCCGACCCGTTCGGCCATCCGCCGCCAGGCCGGGTCAGTGGTCCGGCTCGGCACCATGTCGAGCACCGGCAGTAGACGTTCGGTCATCGCCACCGTCAGCTGAAGCCACGCGATGTCGGTGGCGCTGAACTGGCTGGTCGGGCCGGCCGTTGCGGACGGGACCTGATTGGGCGGCGCAGTCAGTGGCTCGGCCGTGGGTGGTGTGGCCGTGGACGGCGCGGCAGTCGGTGGCGTGGTTCGGGCGGGGCCTGGCGATCCGGTGGCGCAGCCCGTGACGAGCAGCGCCACGAGGAGCAGGGGGATGGGTGCGGTCACGGGGATCCGCATCCGGCCTCCTTTCGCCCCGGACGGCGGGCCCGGCGTGGACCGGGCCCGCCTCCGGGTGTGAACGTGTCGGCTCAGATCGGTCGGCCGTCGTGGCCGCACTTGATGACGGGGCGGATGCAGTCCTGGACCCGGCGGGCCATCTCCGCCACCGGCCAGGCGTTGAAGAAGTCGCCGTGCATGGTGTAGCCCGGTCCGGAGGCCAGCCGGAAGTGCGACGGGTCGCCGGTGACCGGGTATCGCAGCACCTGCCGCAACTTCGGCACGTGCACCGGGTGGGTGCTCGGGCAGGCCTGGTTCACCGGGTACGCCAGGTGGCTCTTGTGATCCGGGGAGTCGAGGTCTCGGCCGTTCCAGCACTGGGGGAAGTCCAGGTACGACTCCAGCATCGTGCCGGCCGGGCAGTTGACGAAGTCTTTCGACGGCGGCACCTGCCCGGCGTGCAGGCATGACCAGCGGGCGATGCTGTCGTTCGGCCCGGTGGCTCGCGCGTTGCCGGCGACGAGTCGCAGACCCAGCGGGAACGGCTGGGTGTTCGCGACGACGTCGGCGCGTACCCCCTCGCCCAGGTAGTAGAACGTGGAGATCGCCGGCTCCACCGGCACGTTGTCGCGGTACAGGGTTGGCACCCAGTAGGAAGAGACGTCCACCCGCGGGTTGCAGGTGGTGGGGGAGTTGACCAGGTCCGGGAGGGTGGTGTTGGCGTTCGTCACCGTGCTGCCGAAGAAGCTGTGCATGTGCGAGGCGCCAGGCAGCTTGGGGAAGACGATCGGGTCGTCCGGCAGCCGGTGGCTGTAGGTGCAGTCGGCGGGGAACTCGGCGACCCGGATCGCGTTGGCGCCGGGGGCGGCGTCGGCCCGTGCGGTGGTGGAAACCATGTACGTGCCGAGTAGCACCAGCAGTGCGCTGATCGCCGTGGCGAGGCGCAGCCGGCGGTGGATGCCGGAGAGGGGTGCGGCCCTGTCCATCTCGTGACTCCTGTCGGGGGGACGGGTCAGGGGCAGCTCCGGCGCCGCCGCCGAAGACATCGGAGATTGCCCTGGCCAGACTGGTGGTGGTCTGTTGAGCCCGGGGTAGCGAGAGAGCGCTCTCACTGACCCCAGCCTCACCCCGATGTCGAAGCTTGTCAATACGTACCGCAGTTGGTGGAAATGACGACGCCGAAGGGCCGGACCCTGGTGGGGTCCGGCCCTTCGGTCGTGTTGTTGTGTGCGGGTCAGCTGGTGGCGTAGCCGCGGGTGGCGATCCAGTCGGCGAGGTGCTCGGCAAGGAGTATGAGCAGACCACGCCTGCGCTGAAGCAGACCGCAGCCACGCAGCAGGCGGTCGTGGCGGCGGAGGTGTCCGCGACGGGCGTGGTGACCGCGACCGCCGAACGGGTCGAGCTGCTCGTGTACCTCAACCAGTACCGGCGCAACGTGAACACGGCCGGGGAGAAGGTCGACCAGAATCGCGTGGTGCTCACACTGGTTCCGGTCGACGGGGAGTGGAAGGTGGCCAAGGCGGCGGCCATCTGACGCTCTCCGGGTGAGAGATCAGTTAGGTATGCACCGGTAGTTGGCACCACCTGTGCCGGGGCGGTAAAAGGTTGATCCCGGCAGCCACAATGAATGCGTGAGCCTCGATATCGACCACATCTACGTACCCATCAAGTTCGACCTCGGTGGCACCGTGCAGGACGTGGAGCCGGCCATTCCGTTGCTGGCGGGGTTGGGCACCATCACGGTCGACGTGGTCGAGCACGAGGAGACCAGGGCATACAACATCTCGTACCTCGCCACCCATCCTCCGGTGCTGCAGCTCTCCCTCGGCACCTCGGCGGTACGGATCGGCCGCACCACGTGGGCCACCAGCACCCAGGTCGTGATCTACCCGGCGCTGGGGGTGATCTCGGTGGACCTACGGTTCGCCGCACCCGAGCCAGCGGTCAGCACCGAGGACATCTGCCGGTTCTATGACGACCTGATCCGCGAGAACACCGTCGACTACTTCCGGCACCTGCGCGACCTGGACACCTTCCCGCCGAACCTGGCCAGACACCTGAGCACGGTCGAGGCCGAGAGCTTCGAGGCGGGTGGGCTGACGGTCGCGGCCTACGTCGAGGCGATCCGCGGGATCCTTCGGGACTCGGCCGGGTTCGAGCCACGGGAACGCCGCTACCCGTTCCAGAACATGCGGCAGTTCTTCGTGCTGCGCGGCCCCGAGCAGCATGAGAACGCGCCGATCGTCGAGTCGCTGCTGCGGCTCTCCGCCCTGCCGGTGGCCCCGGGTGCGGCTGCGGACGACGGGCCGCTGCGCCTACGCGGCCTCATGGTGCGCACCACCGGCTGGTCCACGGTGGCCGTCCTGCACGACGGGGTCGACGGTGGTACCGCGGCGGTACGGCTGGTGCAGGACATGTACGGGCAGATCCACGCCCAGTGGTTCTTCTGTCAACTTTGGGTGGGGGTGGATCCGAACGACCGCGACGAGTTGGTCGGGCCGGGGCACTCACTGGGTGCCCGCATCACCCACCTCGCGCGGGTGCAACTGCAACTCGCTCGAGGGCTGGCCGAGGTCGGCAACGTGGACCTGATGTACCGGGATCCGGTGCGGATCGCGGTGGCCACGTTCCTCATCGACGGGCTGCGGGTGTCCCGGCACCTACAGGCCGCCCGGCAGCGCCTGGAACTGCTCCGCAGCAATCTGGGCCAGCTCTTCGGGTTGCAGACGGCGCTGTTCCAGCAGCGGCTCCAGTGGCTGTTCTCGGTCACCGCGGTTGCCGGCGTCGCCGCGCTCCTGCCGGAGATGATGCAGGTCGAGAGCATGCCCTGGCGGATCGTGACGGCCGCCTTGTTCGGCACGCTGGCGGTGTTCTGCTGGCTCCTGATCCGGCTGCTCGGACGCGCCGGCCTCAAGGCGGACCGGGTGAGCCGGGCAGTCACTCGGACCCCGGGCAGGGCGCGGCGGAGGCCGCTCGGGTGGGTCCGGCGGCTCCGCCGGCGGACCAGGTGACCCCCCTGTCGCACACCCCCCCGCACTCCGGGAGAGGGTTCCCGTCGTCCTTCTCACCTCGCTCGGGGTGGTCCTTCACCCCGACGCCGTCCAGCAGATCTCAGCCCGGTCGACCCGGGCAAGGATCTTCACGCACTCTAGAGCCGACGCGCCGGTTTTTCACGCCGCCGATACGTCACCCGGGCGGTACCGTCGGCCACACGCGCGTCCACGACGTTCGACCCGCGGGTGTGCAGACCGAGCGGGGTGCCAAAACGGCGCGGGCGGGCGGGGTCGGATGGTGAGGGTGGTGCACGCCTGCGGCGACGCCTCCCCTACGGTCAGCGAGCTGGTGCGACACATCGGGTAGGCGTTGAAGTTCAGGTCTTCCGCGCCGTACGCCGGTTGCCGAACGACTCCATGGTGGTCGCCTTTTTGGCCGGCGCCCTGGTGGCGGACGTGGTGCGGGCCCGGGTCGGCGCGGCCTTCTTCGCCGGTGCCTTCTTCGCCGCGGCCCTCGCCGTGGGTGCCTTCTTTGGTGGTGCGTTCTTGGCGGCGGCCGCCTTCGCCGTCGGCCTGCGGCTGGGCGAGGCCGTGGTGGCGGAAACGTCCTTCTTCCGGGCGACGCGGGGCGTGGTCGGCGT
This sequence comes from Micromonospora sp. NPDC005291, assembly GCF_040607415.1. Classification (NCBI taxonomy): domain Bacteria; kingdom Bacillati; phylum Actinomycetota; class Actinomycetes; order Micromonosporales; family Micromonosporaceae; genus Micromonospora; species Micromonospora sp. NPDC005291. Next base: position 97,525 of record NZ_JBEXGR010000002.1, on the reverse strand, counting down.
GGGCTTCTCGCCGGGCGTCTTGGCTGCGCTCGCGCCGGTGGCCCGCTTCGTGGCAGCGGCGACCTTCTTGGCCGCCACCTTCCGGCTCGGCGGCATCTTCGTCGCCCCGGTGGCCTTGGTGGGCCCGGGCGATCTGCGTGCCGGGACGGTTGTCCTGCGTGGGCTCATCCTCGCTCCTCCTCGGGTCTCGCCGGCATCGCCAGCGCTGCCGGACGACGGACGTGGCGGGTCGCCTGGGCCCGATCGGCGAGGTCTTCCCGCGCCTCCGGCCGCCAAACGCGGGACGGAAGGGTCGCGTCCAGCAGCCCGGACGGATCAGTGCGGTCGGAACGCGCAGGTGGGGCAGTCCGACGCGTCGGACTGCCCCACCTGTTCGGGACGACTTGTGTCAGAACCCGAGCACGGACCGACCGCCGACGACCGGCAGTCGCAGCTCACTGTCGTTCGGTGCGACCCGCAGTTCGGTGCCGCCCAGCGGCAGCAGGGTGTACTCCTGGTCGCTGGAGAACAGGACCACGCCGATGCGGTGGCCCGCCGGGAAGATGTAGTCCTTCGGCTCCATGGTCCACCGGTAGTCGTACAGCTTGCCCTGTTTGACCGGCTCGGTGCGGGCCGGGCTCTTGCGGTTCTGCGGGTCCATCCAGCCGCGGGTCACCACGGTCGGCGCGGCGGTCGTCCCGGCCGGGCCGTAGTCGACCAGGTACGCGGTGAGGTTCGCGTCCGGCTTGTTGTCGATGGCCATCCGTAGCCGCATCTCGGGACGTCCGGAGATGCGGACGTTCTGCGTCAGCGCGGGGGAGCGGTAGGCGAGTCGGTTCGCGCTCGCCGTGTCCGGGTTGGCGACCAGGGTGTCCGGGTGGATGGTCCGGCCCTCGTCGACGAAGCTCTGCTCGACCTTGGCCTTCGGCGGCTTGCCCGTGGTGAGCGCGCCCGGGGCGGTGGCGTCGGTGGCGGCGAACCGCAGCCCGACCTCACGCGCTGCCGGGTCGGGCCAGTTGGCGTACGTGGTGTAGGCCCGGTCCTCGCGCTGCAGCACCGCCGTCGGCTCGTCCATGATGCCGTTGCGCACGTTCCACAGCCAGAAGTCGAACCAGCGGTTCTCGGTCTGCTTGTAGGTCCAGGTCTGCCCGCTGGGCAGGGTCACCGAGGCGCTGCTGCCCGGGCCGCCGTGCCCGCCCTGGTGCAGCCAGATCTTGCGCGGTACGTCGCGCTTGGCGAGTTGGTCCCACCAGCCGGCGAAGTGCTCGGTCTTCACGTTCCAGTCGTTGAGGCCGTGTACGACGAAGACGCTCGCCTTGACGTCCCGGGCGTCGAGGTAGTCGCGATCCTGCCAGAATTTCGAGTAGTCGCCGGTGACCCGGTCCTGCTCCTCGGTGATCTTCGCGAGTTCGTCGGCGCAGGGCCCTTCGGCCCGTGCCTGCCCGGCGGTGTACTGGGCGAGGATGTCGAGGTCCTCGCCCTGGAACGTTCCGGGCGCGACGACCAGGCCGTTGGCCCGGTAGTAGTCGTACCAGCTGCTGATCGCGGAGACCGGCACGATGGTCTTGAGTCCCTTGACGCCGGTGGTGGCGACCTGGTTGGGCAGCGTCCCGTTGTAGGAGACGCCGGTCATGCCGACCGCGCCGGTGGTCCAGCGGGCGGTGACCGGGGCGCCGTTCGCGTCGTAGCCCTTGGCGCGCCCGTTGAGCCAGTCGATGACGGCCTTGGTGCCGAGCGTTTCGGCCTGGTCGCCGCTGGTCGGGCAGCCGTCCGAGTCGCCGGTGCCGACGCTCTGGCCGAGCACCACCGCGTACCCGCGCGGCACGTAGTAGTCGTCCAGCGAGCCGGGCAGGTTGGCCTTCGCCTGGGCCCGCTGGGTGCCGACGTCGAGGGATCGACGTCCGGACCGGTCGGTCACACCGTTCTGCGGCAGGTCGTCGACCAACACGCTCGGGTACGGCACGTCGCCCCAGGTGCCCTTGCGGTACGGGCTGTGCTCGAAGATGACCGGCACCTTGAAGCCCTGCGTGGCGGTCTCCCGGGGTCGGGAGATGTCGATCGCCACCCGGTCGGGTCGACCGTCGTGGTCGGTGTCCACCGGGGTCTGGACGAACACCCGCTCCTCGATCGCGTCGGCGAGCGAGAACACCGGTTGGGTCATGCCGTCGCTGACCACGATGCCGGTGGGTGTGGCCGGCGTGGGCGGGGCCGCCGCCGCTGTCGGGGCCGCGCTCAGAACCAGGGCGCCGGACACACCGACGCTGAGGAGTGCCAGATGGCGGGGTCGACGCATGCGCGTCTCCCTTCGGTTGGGCTGGTTGCCGGGTTTCGGCACGGGCCAATCTCGAAGATCCATTCGTCGACATGCTATGACCGAGCCGGCGTTCCGTCGATCCCTTCGGGTGGGGATACGTCTTTCGTCCACAATGTGCGGCAATCGAAACCACATCGAACTGAGTCGGGCGGCGACACACTGCGGAAATCGCTGCCCAGCATTGGCGCGGTCGCCGGCCACGTACCCAAGAAGAGCCCAGCCACCGCGAAGCTGGCGACCAACTCGCTGCTCGCCGGCGCGAAGAAGGTCTGGCTCGACCGGAAGGTTCGCGCCACGGCGCGGCCCGGCGGCCCTCAACCGGGCCGCACCAGCACCCCGTTTCCGTACCTCCCCGGGCCGCGGTGTCGATCCGGCCCCACCTCGTTCGTCGTGACGGCAGAACACCGACGCCGACACGAGAGGTACGCCCATGACGTCCCTGACGACCGCCCCCGAGATCCAGCTCCGCCGAACCCGGATCCTGCTGGGCTGCGGCACGGTCGCCGGCCTGCTCTTTCCCGTTCTGTCGTTCGGGCAGGCGTTCACCCGAAGCGGGTTCGATCTGCGCCGGCACGCGGTGAGCTCACTCACCCTCGGTGACCTCGGTTGGCTGCAGGTCATCGCGTTCGTGGGCACCGGCCTGCTGGCCGTCGCCTTCGCGGTGGGTCTGTGGCGGGCGCTGCGTCCGGGCCGGGCCGGCACCGTGGGCCCGGTGCTGGTCGGCGTCTACGGGGTGGCGATGGTCGGCGGCGGAATCTTCGTCCCCGATCCCGCGCTCGGCTGGCCGCCCGGGGCCCCGGCGGGGCTGCCCGAGCAGGTCAGCACGGGCAGCGTCCTGCACACGGTGTGCGGCGCGGCGGCGTTCCTGTCGCTGATCGCGGCCGGCCGGCCTGCTGCTCGCCCGACGCTTCGTCGGCCAGGGGCACCGGGGTTGGGCGCTCTACAGCGCAGCCAGCGGTGCCGTCGCGTTCGTGCTCACCGCCCGGCCGTGGAGCGAGGAGAGCGCGAGCATCCGCTTCGCCGTCGGAGCGGTGCTCATCTCGGGCTGGCTCGTGGCGCTCTCCTGGCGGGCACGCGACGAGGTGGCCTGACTCGTCACTGGCCCGTCCAGACCGCCTTCGCGCCCGAGTCGCCGGTGCGGATCACGTAGTACACGGCGATGCCGGCGGCCACCAGCGACAACACCTGCAACGCCAGGGTCAGCGCCCTACTGGGCCGCGCATCGTCGGTGGCGCTCGCCTCGGCTGCGCTCGCCTTGGCGGCTCTCGGTGGGACGAACCAGACCAGCGCCAGCGCCACGATCGCCAGCCCGATGGTGGCCCAGAGCGTGATGTCGCCGAACTCCTGGTGCGCCTCAATCGTCGGGGCGAACTCGGGAGTGACACGGTTGGCGGCGCGCAGGCGGTCGAAGAAGGCATCGCCGGAGAGCTTCGCCAGCAGGGCGGAGATCGGCGCGCCCAGGGCGAGCAGCCCCAGCACCCAGCGGGTGTGCGGCCGGATCGGCGGGACGAGCGCGTAGCCGATCGTCAGGAGGGCCAGCAGCGGCACGAACACGACTGCGGCGTGCAGCACCAGAGGATGGGCGGGAATGCCCATGAACTCCTCGAACATCGGCGTCTCCTCCGGTGATGGCGGTGGACGTCGATCGCCCAGGGATGGACGTTATCGGTACCGAAGAGGCATGTCAGCCCCCAAGATTGCCAGCAGCGCCCGTCTTCGTCGTGAAGACCGCCGTCAGACCACCACCCGGTAGTGGGTGGTGAGCAGCCCGCTGTCGTCGTACACATGGAATGCGACGCCGGGCGGCTGGGTCTGGGTGGTCAACTGTCCCTCGCCCTCCCACGGCATCCGGAGGGTGGAGACCACACCCGGTGCGATCCGCAGCGGGCGGCCGGCGAAGGTGCTCGCGGCGGCGGTATGGAAATGCCCGGTCAGCACGGCGACGACCTGCGGGTGGGCGGTGACCAGCTCGGCCAGAGGGTCGGCGGGTAGCAGCCGCATCGGGTCCATGACTGGGTGGTGCAGCACCACCGGCGGGTGATGGAAGGCGATGAACGTCGGCGTCTCGGCCGGCACCGAGCCCAGTTCGTCGGCGAGCCACGTCATGGTCTCCTCGTCCAGGTGACCGTCGTCCTCGCCTGGCACGGAGGAGTCGGCGAGGAGGAAGACCGCGCCGGCCACGTCGTACCGGGCGTTGATCGGGCCGGTGCCGCCGCGATCGTCACCGAGCAGACCCTTGCGGTACGCGTCGCGCACATCGTGGTTGCCGGGGCAGATCATGACCGGCAGTGGGGAGTCGAAGAGCTTCGCGGCGGTCTCGTATTCGGCCAATTCGCCGTGGTCCGCGATGTCCCCGGTGATCAGGATCGCGTCGACCGGCCGCGGCAGGGTGTGCAGGTAGTCCATCACCCGGGCCGTCCGCTCGGCCGATCGGGCTTGGCTGTCGAGGTGGGTGTCACTGAGGTGCGCGATGACCAGCACGATCGCTATCCTAGTGAGCCGCGCTCAGCTCCGGGAGCGCGGCAGACAGTCCTTCTTGTACTTCAGGCCCGAACCGCACCAGCAGGCGTCGTTGCGCTCCGGTGGCCACGCGATCCGCGCGCTGGGTCGCGCCAACACCTCGGCCGCGTAGCCCGCCCGGATCGCCGCATCGGTCGGATCGCCGTCGCGTCGACCGGCGAAGTCGTTCAGCCCGGCCACGGTCGCGCTGAAGACGCCCAACCCGGCCTGACCGGCGCCCGTCAGCCGGACCAGTTCCTTCTCCAGCCGGGCCCGGTGCTCGTCCCAGTCCTGCCCGTAGACCTCGGCGAGCGCGGCGTGCTCGGAAAGCAGACGATCGAATTCGGCCCGAGGCCAGAAGAGCAGATCGGACTCCGCGTCCCTGCGTTCCCCGGCCCGGCGGACGAGCTGGTTCTCCAGTCGGTCCGCCAGATCGTCCTGCCGGTCGTGCGGCAGGTTGAGGTTTCGGCGTACCCGGTGCCGCTGTTGCAGCAGGAAGAAGAGGACACCGGGCGCGTCCGGCGGACCGAGCTCCAGCACGGGGTCGATCGCCGTGATGGCCTGCGCGGACGCCCCGGCGGCGGCACGCTCGCCGAGCAGGGTGTCGACCGCCTCGCTCAGCCAAGTCTCGGCGACCGCCGAACGGCCACCGGCGTCCAGGGCCGCACTCACGTAGGCGGCGGCGTCGGGCTGCACGATAAGGAACGGGCGCAGCGCGGTCAGCTCCGCCATCGCCTCGTCGTCCTGACCGCCGGCCCGGAACAGCGCCCGGGCCCGCAGCGCCCGGGCGAACCCGGCCCGCGGATCATCTCCGGACGGGTACGCCGCCAGAGCCTGCTCCGCGTACCGCAGGGCGGCGTCTGGCCTTGCCCGGATCTCGGCGATCTCGGCGGCCAGGGTCAGGGCGTCCCCGGCGTCGTCCGGATCCTCCAGTCGGCCCTGCTCCGCGGCCTCGGCGAGATCGGCGGCGATACCGAGCGGGTTGGCCGTTCCGAGCGCCGAGCGGCGAAGTTCGGCGAGGTCAGCCTTGGTGAGTACGTCTTTCGTCGACACGATCTCACGGTACGTCGGCGGGATCCCGGCATGCCGGCAGATCACCTGTTACGCCGCTCTCATGCCGCCCGAGGCTATGACCACGCTCCGGCCGCCGCAGCCCGGGTGGCGTAGCTGTCGAAATCGAGCGGGTCACGTCCGAGAACCCGACGCACCGTGTCGGTCGGTTCGGCGAGATGACCCGCGCGCATCCCGGCGAACATGATGTTCAACGCCGTGGCGGTTTCCTCCAGATGGCCCTGGGCGAGCAGTTCGGCCTGGTACTGCGCTGGTGTGAGCTCCACGTAGCGAATCGAACGATCGGCTGCCCTGGCGATCGTCGCCACCGCCGTGGCGAAGGTGAGCGCACGAGGCCCGGACAGGTCGTACACCTGTTCGTGATGACCGTGCGATGTCAACAGGGTCGCGGCGACGTCGGCGATGTCCTGGGCGTCGATGAACGGCTCCGGAGTCGCGCCCATCGGCAGAGCCAGCCGACCGTCGAGCAGTGGTTGGCGCCACAGGTCCTCGTTGAAGTTCTGATTGAAGTTGTTCGGCCGGATGATCGTCCACTGGACGCCGGAGTTCTGCACTGCCTCCTCCGCGGCGACCATGCCGGGGGAGAAGTCACCCTCGATTTGGTCGATCCCTCGGCCGGACAGCGCCACGATTCGACCGACACCCGAGTCGACCGCGGTTGCCACGAAGTCGACGGCCAGAGCGGGGTCCTCCGGAGCCAGCAGATAGACCGCCGAGGCTCCCGCCAGGGCCGGCTGCCACGTGGCCCGCTGCGACCAGTCGAACCGCACCTCGCTCGAGCGAGAGGCCGCCCGGACGTGCTGGCCCGCCGCCCGCAGCGTCCTTACCAGCCGGCGGCCGGTCTTGCCGGTCCCTGCCATCACGAGTATCGAGGGTGCGTCTGTCGTCATGGTCACGAGTCAACTCGCCCGGTCGCGGGCGGTACATGTCCTGTCGTACGTCGGGCATGTCCGATCGTCCGGGATCTATCGTCGGTGCCATGGACCCGTTCGACAACCTGCTGCGGGGCGTACACGCGGACGGTGCGGCCTTCGGCCGTTCGGTGCTGACGCCGCCAGGGGCGCTGCGGTTCACCGACGGCGCCCCGTTGACGCTCTGTGTCCCTCTGCGGGGCGAGGGTTGGATCTCGCATCCGGAGAGCGACAAGCCCCGCCTGGTGCGGGTCGGGGAGGCCGCCGCCGTGCGCGGGCCGGCACCGTTCGTGTTCTCCGCCGAGCCACGGTCGAGCTTCCAACCCGGGGAACTCCGGGACGTTCGTTGCGGCCAGTCGGGGATGACCGATTCTGTGGGCGCGGACCAAAGCGACCGCATGGTGCTGCTGGTGGGGGCGTACCACGTCCAGGGCCGGGCACCCCAGCGGTTGCTGGGTGCGCTACCGCCGGTGCTCGTCGTGCCGGACGACCACGACTGTGCAGCCCTCCGCGACTACCTGGACACACAGCTCGGCGCGTGTCGGCCCGGACGGCAGATCGTGCTGGACCGACTACTGGACTGGCTGTTGGTGTGCACGGTGCGGGACTGGTTCGACCAGCCGGACGCTGAGGCTCCCGGCTGGTATCGCGCGCTGAGCGACGACACGGTCGGTCCGGTGCTGCGTGCCATGCACGACGCGCCGGGCAGGCCGTGGACCCTGGCCGAACTGGCCGTGCAGGCAGGAGTCTCCCGGTCCACACTGGCGAAACGGTTCACCGCGTTGGTGGGCGAGCCGCCGCTCACCTACCTGACCGACTGGCGAATGACCCTGGCCGCCGACATGCTGGCCGAATCGACAGCGACGGTCGCCGCCGTGGCGCATCAACTCGGGTACGCGGATGCGTTCGGCTTCAGTGCGGCCTTCAAACGGGTCCACGGGGTCAGCCCAAGCGGGCATCGCCGACTCGCGCGTGTCGGCGGACAGGTGGCGTGACCGGCAGTTGGGCGCAGGTCTTCCGGGCCCGGAACCGGTCGTCGAGTGGTCGTACCTCAGGGTCATGGGTGACGCCGACTGACACGGCTCCTGCCGGGGTCGGCACGGCTTCATGGGCCAGGCGCGGCCGCTCTTCCTGGTCGGCGCCGGATGTGCCGGTGAGCGTCATGACTCACAGGCATATTCATGCCTCAGAGTCATCACGCTCGTCACGGCGTCCGCTGCTCCGCATCTTCAGGCCGTGCCGCCGACTGAGCAGGTCGGGTTGGTCAGAACTCCTCGTACACCGCCGGGTCCTGGTCCGCGAGCCGCCCGTCCGGGCGGCCCAAAGCGGTGATTGCTTCGACCTCGCCGTCGGTGAGCTTGATGCCGAAGACGTCCAGGTTTTCGATCTGCCGCTGCGGGGAGGCGGCCTTGGGCAGCGGAATCACCTGGCGGGCCACGTGCCAGGCGAGGATGGTCTGCGCCGGGCTGACGCCGTGCGCGGTCGCGATCTCCACCACGACGGGGTGCTCCTGCAGGTCGTTGCCACGGCCGAGCGGGCTCCAGCCCTGCACGAGGATCCCCTGCTCGCGGTGGTAGTCGATTGCCTCCTGCTGTGGGAAGTACGGATGCACCTCGATCTGGTTGACCGCCGGAGCGACCCCGGTCTCGGCCACCAGCCGGTCGATGTGCTCGGGCAGGAAGTTGGAGAGACCGATGTGCGTGACCAGACCACGCTCGCGAGCCTCGATCAGCGCCCGCCATGCCTGCACGTACAGGTCGACCTTCGGATTCGGCCAGTGGATCAGGTACAGGTCGACCCGGTCGAGGCCGGTGCGGAACACACTCTCCTCGATGGTGGTCAGCGCCTCGTCGTAGCGGTGGTGCCGGCCCGGCAGCTTCGAGGTGACGACCAGTTCGTCCCGTACGTCGCCGGCCGATCGGGCGGCCCGACCCACCGCGCCCTCGTTTTCGTAGTTCACCGCGGAGTCGATCAACCGGTAGCCCGCCCGGATTGCCTGCCCGATCGCGTCGACACCCGCCGAGCCGTTCAGTCGGTACGTGCCGAGGCCGATCGCCGGCAACGTGGTGCCGTCTGCGGCCGTCAGGTGGGGAATCGTCATGGTTGATATGCCTTTCGTCGACCGTGACTGGACCCTACCTCGCATGACCTTGGCGGGGTGCGCGTCAGTCACGGCCAGGTCGTCGGGGGTGGGCCAAATGCGCGACGACCAGCCCGCACAGCCAGAGTGGCGAGGGCAGCGTTGGCGCCACCACCAATCACAGCGCCGATACCGAACGGTGCCATTCGACCGAGAACGATGATTCCCTGCTTGGTCCCGTACTTCGTGATGAAGTGTCTACCCAAGACCTTGTTGATCTGACGCAACGTCTGTAGAGGCACCTTGGCGACAATCTGACGTCCCCAGTGTTGCCCCGTACGCTCTGCGACCTTGGTAATGGTCGCGGAGCCGGACCCGCCAAGCATGATTCCCATCACGATCGTTCGACGGCGCTCGATCTCGTCGATGCGGACGCCGTGGATTTCGGCGATCGAGAGCGCGAAGAGGGCGCTCAGCTCAAGAGATGAGAGAAACTCGCCCGCCGACAGTGCCAGTGCGACGCCCGTGCCGACGCCGGGCGCCGCTGCAGCTCCTCCAACGGCAGCACCCGTCCCGGTCAAGGCGCTGACGTACATCCGCTCCAGATTGCCGATTACCTCTGCTGGTGTCGCCTCTGGGTTCCGCTGGCGGGCTCGGGCGATGTTCTTTCGCACCAGAGGGCTCTGGATGGCGATTGCCTTATCCAGGAGGTCGAGGACTCGCTGCCCAGGTACGGCTGCTTCCGGAACCGGTCCGTCGAGCGCATCGTGGTCAACGGGTATGGAGAGTTCGTTCTCGGATCCCTCGGCCTCAGGTGCCATCTCAAATCCTTCATGATCGACAGCGGGAGCATCACAGTAGGTGTCAACGTGGTCACCCCGGCTCATCCGGAGCGGCATCTCACCGCGCGTAGTGTCCAAACGCGAGTGGCTGAACAGATTGAGCGTGTGGTGCGAGCGGGTCGGGTCGCCACAGTCACGGGCGCCGGCCGCTGTACTCACGGGGTCGACGTCGGCGTCGGAGTTGCCGCGCCGATTACACCGCCGAAGAAGACCAGGACCGTGAGCGCGATCATCGGGCCGACGAAGACGTAGCCGAGGATCAGGCCCGTCACGGCCATGCCCCGCCCGGACTTCCTGCCGTCTCGAGTCTCGTGCAGGCCGATGTGGCCGAGGATGACTGCGAGGACGCAGGGCAGCCCGAACAGGCACCAGCCGCCGAGGAAACCGAGGATGCCGAGGACCATCGACGCGGTGGCGAGGTCGGACGAGGGCGCGGCTTGTACGACCATCTGGGGCGGCAGCGGCTGGTACTGAATCGGCGGGTAGGGACCGGCGGGCACGACCGAGATCGGCGGTTGCGGGCGGGTCGGGTCGTATCCCGGCTGGTAGGACAAGGTGGGTTCCCTCTTGGGTGGTCGAGTCATCTGTCGGGGGTCAGTTCGTGGTGCTGGCGGTCGGCTGGAGTCGTGCGAGCAGGGTGCTCACCTCGGTGTGCAGGCGTCGCAGTTCCGCCGCCGTGGGGGCCAGTTCGTAGCAGTGGTGGTGCGTGGCGGTGGAGAGCGTCGCCCAGGCGAACGCCACCCGGCGGGCGGTCTCGGTGCCCGGGCCGAGCCGGCCACGCAGCATCAACTGCTTTGCGCGGCCCTGCCGGCAGGCCGCCACGGTCGGCTTCACCCGCTGCCAGTAGCCGTCGATGCCGCCTTCCAGGGCGAGCCGGATCAGGCAGGCGCAGGCCCGAGGCCACCAACCGCCGGTCACGGCGACGGTCCCCAGCAGACCGGCCCCGCGCAGCAGCTGATCGGCCGCCGCCAGGCAGCGCTGCGGCGTCGGCGCGGTCACCGCAGCGCCTCGGCCAGGAGGCGGGCGTCCGCGACCAGGCCCGGCAGGTCTGCCAGGTATGCACCGTGCACGCCTTCCCGGCATGCCTGGTACGCGTCAGCCGCCCGCCGTCCGTGCCGGCGGAGCAGCTCGTTGCGTACTCCACCGCCCCGATCGGGGTCGTCGAACAACGCCAACGCGACGGTGGTGGCGACCCGCCGGGACGCGTCGTCGATCGCCTTCTCGATGTCGGCGTGCGGGACGCCGCGTGCCACCCGGTTCCGCCACACCGTCCGGTGGCAGGCCGCCTCCACCGCAGAGCGGCACAGCTCAGCGACCACCGGCCCGCGCACCTCGGCAGGGATGTCCTCGTTGCGGGCCAGCGCGGACGCGTCGTCCAGGTAGCGGGTCACCGGGTCGGAGCCGGGCCGCAGCGTCACCACCGACTTCTCCGCCCGGTGGACCTCGATGATGCGGGCATCGCCGAGGCCGAGCCGGGTGACCGCGTCGGGCAGCCTGGTGTCGTGGGTGAAGACGACCACCTGCCGCTGCTCGGCCAACTCGGCGAGGACCCGCGCGAGACCGTCCACCTTCGACGGATCCATGCTCTGCACCGGGTCGTCGACCACGATGAACCGGAACGGGCTCTCCGGGGCGCAGCTGCGCGGCAGGAAGGTCGCCAGCCCGAGCGCCTGCATCTCACCCTGGCTCATCACCCCCAGCGCGGTGCCGTTGTCGGCGCCGTCCACGCTGACCGGGAAGACGACCCGCCGCCGGGTGTTCGCGCCTTCGAGCGTCATCGCCCCCAGCTCGACGTTGCTCTCCTGCCGCAGCTGAGCCCAGATCCGCTGCGAGTGCCCGGCGAACGGCGCGACCCGCTCGTTGCGGATCTCCGTACCGGCGTCCCTCAGCCAGCCGCGTGCGGCCTTCAACCGGGTCAGGGCCGCCTCCCGCGCCGGCATCCCGCCAGCGGCGGACACCCACTCGCGCACGTCGGCCGCCGCCGCCCGCCAGCCGGTGTCGCGCTGCCGCAGAAACCCCTCGGCGTACGCGCGGGCCGCGTCCGCCGCCTCCACCACCGCGGGGTACCGCGCGGCCAGGTGGTCGGCCAGCTCGGCAGGCTTCCCGGGTACGCGCCGCAGCGCGGACACGGCGTCGCGCAGCACCCCGACCGGCGGCTCCGACCCGGGCCCCTCGGGCACCGCGAGGTCGTCGATCAGGTGGTGCGTCTGCCGGAGTAGAGCCGTCAGCCGGGTCCCCGCCGTCTGAGCGGCGACGCTGCGCTGCCGAAGGTCGGTCAGCGACTGTGCGGCGGCGGCACGCCACCCACCGTCCAGAGTGCCGGTTGCGCAGACCGGGCACGGCCCGTCGCCGTCGTCCTCGTGGTGTTCGAGGGCGAGGCGGAGCAGTTCGGCGCTGCGCAGCGCGGCCCGGGACCGGCCACCGTCGTACCGCAGAGCCTCGGCCGCCGCCTCTCGCAGCTGATCCGCCAGCCGGGTCACCTCGTCGACCGGCGGCGGCGCCAAAGCGGCGAGTTCCCGGCAGAGCAGCACCTCCCGGTCAGTGGTCGCCTCGTCCGGCTCGTCGAGGATCGCCGTCACCGCGCCGAGGTCGACCGCGCTCCGGCCGCGCAGCAGTGCGGCGGTCCGCCGGGCCCGGTAGTCGGCGATTTCTGCGAGCGCGTTGGCCAGGGCGATGCGCTGTGCGCGTACCTCCTTGATGGTCGTGTCGTGCGGCCGGGCGGCGCGCAGCAGACGCTGGTCGGCGTCGGTGAGCGCGTCCAGGCCGAGGATCGCGAAGAGCGCGTCGAAGAGCTGGCTCTGCGTGCCGGCGGCGAGCTTGCCCAGCTCGGCGGCCGTGAGGAACGGCCGGTACAGCTCCAGCGGGCGGGCCAGACCCAGCTCGGAGAGGCCGGTGTGCCGGCCCCGGGCGCTGCTGACGGTCACCTCGGCGTCGGCCAGCTCGGCCCCGACCGGCCAGGCGCGGTTCACCCGGGTCGGTGTGGCTACCCCGTCGACGCGCAGCTCCACGCCGACCCAGCACGGGTCCTGGTTGTGGAGGTTGCGCCACCCCGTACGCCAGACGCTGGTCTTGTCGGCCCACCGGGCGCTGTCACCGGTGAGGGCGAGTTCGACGGCCTCGGCGAAGCTGGACTTGCCGGAGCCGTTGCGGCCGACGACCAGGGTGAGGCCCGGACCGGGGTCGACCTGGAGGGTCCGCTCCGGGCCGACGCCGCGGAACCCGGCGACGGTCACCGACTTCAACCAGATCCGTTCCGGTGGACCGTCTGCGGCGGGGGCGCGGGGGTCGAGTCGGGTGGGAGCGCCGGCGAGCGCGGCGGTCAGGTCGTCCTCGCTGGTCAGGGCGGCGAGGACGAGCTCGGCGGTCTCGGTCGGTACGTCGTCAGCGGCGGCCAGTCGGTCGAAGATCAGATCGATCAGGGGCGCGGTGGGCTGCGGAGGCTGGGTCATGGTCGTCTCCAGGCGTGTGGTGTCCGCGGGTCGACGGCTCGTCAGGGGCGAGGCGTGCGGGAGGAGGTACGTGCTGGTGCGCTTTGGCCTGATGTCGCAAACGAATCAGGCGGGTGCGATCGTCCAGTTACCGTCGGCCGTGATCTCCATGAGTGCGGGCGCCGTCAGCGGCCGCACGCCGGAGTAGCCACCGATCTCGTTGACGAGCAGGCCGCCCTCATCGGATTCGAGCGAGTAGGCGTACACCGCGAAGTTGGAGCTGCCCCGGGAGTGGGTGATCTTTACAGCCGTGGCGTCTCCGCCCAGGACGACGACGTCGTCGCCCTTGCCAGACGCTTTGCCCGAGGTCGCCTTGGTGGCCATCTGGTCGAGCGAGCCGATCGTCAACGTCCAGCTGCCCGCTGCCTCCACCTCGAACTGGGTCGTGAGCGCGCCATCCTCGAGGTTGATCCATCGCTTGCCGGTGTACGCGCCGATCTCGTTGACCAGCAGCCCCTCGGGGCCGTCGCTGCGCAGGACAGTGTTGCTGCTGCAGCGGCAGACGAACTTCACGACGGCAAAGTCGGTCAATTCGGGGATCCGCACGACGTCGTCGCCCCGCCCCTTGATCACCTTCGGCTTCGGGGCCGGCGCAGTGGTGGTCGGCGCGGCCGCCGTCGGTTCCGCGGTGGTGGGGGAGGCCGTCGGGGCAGCGGTGCTGGGCGCAACGGCCGTGGAAATGACCGCGCTCGGGCTGGCCGAGACCGGGCTGCCTCCGCTGGCCGCCGGCTCCTCGTTGTCGCCGCTCGCCGCGCCGATGACGGCACCGCCGCAGCATAGGGCGACTACCAGGGCGGCACCGCCGACCGCCCAGGCGCGTAGAGGGGACCGCCGGCCCTTCGCGGGTGGGACCGGCTCGCCGGGCAGGACGTCCCCGACGGGGCTGCCGGAGGGCGACGCCGCGAGAGGCGGGGCCGACTGCTCAGTGGGTTCGTCGGGGTGCGGCGGGGTCGGATCGGTCATGGCGAAGCTCCTTCTGTGAACAGGTGGGCTGTGAACAGCCGGGGCGGGCGGTGGTTGCCCGCCCCGGGGGTGGGGGAGAGTCAGCCGAGGGTGACGTCGACGCCGCCGGAGAACATCGAGTCGTGCAGCTCGAGCTTGGTGATCTTGACGTTCTTCGGGATGTCGAAGACGACGACGCCGCTGACCTGGTTGCCGGGGTTGACGTCGTTGAGGAACGTCTCGGCGTTCTTGTTGGCGTAGATGGCGGCGCTGGTGTCGGCGGAGTACTCGGTGCCGTCGGCCGCGTACGCCTTCTGGCTGCTGCCGTCGAACATCTGCGCTTCCTTGCCGATGTTCTTCACGTTGACCGTGACCAGGCAGAACTGGCCCTGAGCCTTCTGGCCGAGCATGTCGCTGCCGATCTTGGCGACGCCGCACTTGGCGGACTTCACCGTGAACTCGAACTTCCCGTCCCGGGCCGGCTGGCCGATCTTGGCGGTCGCCGCCGGCTTCTCCTCGGTCTTTGCGTCGCCCTTGTCGCCGGTGGAGCTGCTCGCCTTGGTGCCGCCCTCTTCGTTGGCAGAGCTGCCCGCGTTGTCGGCGGCGCCGGAGCCGCAGCCCAGGGCGATGAGGCCGGTGGCGATCAGAGCGAGAGTGGTGGTCTTGCGCATTGTTGTCCTCCTGATGTGAACGTTGCGGCGTCAATAAGAGCATCGTCCGAGAGCGGTGTCAACAGACGTTCTCGTGCTTGACAGATGTGCGAGACTTTTGGCGTGCAGGAGAACCCGACCATCACGGCAGCGGAGATCGCCCGGCTCGCCGGCGTCGGTCGCGCTGCGGTCAGCAATTGGCGTAAACGGCACCCCGACTTCCCCGCCCCGGTGGGCGGGACGACGGCGAGCCCGGAGTTCGACCTGATCCAGGTCGAGCAGTGGCTACGCACCCAGGGCAAGCTCCCCGAACTCGCCACCGCCGACCGGCTCTGGCGACACCTCGCCGCAGCCAGCGACACTCCAGCCGCCGGCCTCGCCGCCGTCGGCGCCCTGTTGCTGGCCCGGCAACGCGGCTCCCGAAGCGGCCACCCCGACGCCCAACTCGCGCCGCTGCTGGTCGACGTCGACGCCCTCGCCGACGAGCTGGGCCCGCAGGGCGCGTTCGACGAGCTGTGGCAGCGGTTCTCCGCACCAGGGCCCGGTCGCCCCTTCGCCACCCCCGACGACCTCGCCGACCTGATGATCGGGCTCGCCAGCGTCGGGGGCGGCTCAGTCCTCGACCCGGCCGCCGGCTCCGGCGCCATCCTCCGAGCCGCCGTCCGCGCAGGCAGCACCTCGGTGTACGGGCAGGAACTCGACGAGGGCCTGGCCAAACTCGCCGGCCTGTGGTTGGCCCTGCACGACGTACCCGGGGAGGTCTGCGCCGGCGACACCCTGCGCGCCGACGCCTTCGCTGGCCGCGCTGTCGACGCCGTCGTCTGCCACCCGCCGTTCGGCGCCACCAACTGGGGCGACGAGGAGCTTGGCCACGATCCTCGCTGGATCGTCGGCACCACACCCCGTACTGAACCGGAGCTGGCCTGGGTGCAGCACGCCCTGGCCCACCTGCGGGTTGGCGGGCACGCCGTCCTGCTGATGCCGCCCACGGTGGCCAGCCGGAGGGCCGGCAGACGGATCCGCAGCGAGCTGCTGCGCCGAGGCCACCTGCGCGCTGTCATCGCCCTCCCACCGGGGGTGGCGGCGCCGCACGGCGTACCGCTGCATCTGTGGGTGCTACGGCGGGCTGCGGCCGACGCGCCGCCACCGGCGCGAGCTTTGCTGATCGACGCCGCCGACGGCGAACTGGGCGACACCGCGCCGCGTGTGCTGGCCGCGTGGCGGGCCTTCGCCGCTACTCCGGACGGCGACGTCGAGGAGGCCGGGTTCGCCCGCGCGGTGCCGGTCATCGAGCTGCTCGATGAGGACGTCGATCTCACCCCCGCGCGTCGGCAACCGGCCGTCGTGGGCGAGGCAACGGGAGAGCATCTGGTACGCACCAGAGAGCGGCTGGCCGCCATCGTCGGCGAGTTGCCGGCGCTGCTGCCGCAGGTCACGCCCGCGCCCGACGGGCCGGACGGTTCCTTCCTCACAGTGGGGGAGCTGGCGAAGACTGGCGCGCTTCAACTGATCGGCCCGGTCCGCGCGGGCACGTCCACACCCGCACCCGACGGGCCGCCGGTGCTCACCGTGCCGGACGTGATCGCCGGAGTGGAGGCGTCCGGACGGGTCGACGACCGGTTCGGGCAGGAGATCCCTCTCGCGGTGGGCGACGTGGTGGTGCCGATGATCGCGCGGCAGCTCACCGCGCGGGTGGTCACCGCCGAGGGAGCGCTGTTGGGGCGGAATCTGTACCTGCTGCGGCCGAATCCGACGGCGTTGGATCCGTGGTTCCTGGCAGGGCAGTTGCGGACGTCGGCGAACGAGAAGCAGTCGTCGAGCCTGTCGGGGACGATGCGGTTTGACATCCGGCGGGCGCAGGTGCGGCGGCTGCCGCTCGACGAGCAGCGAGCGCACGGCGACGCTTTCCGGCGCCTCGTTGCCTTCGAGTCAGCGATCCGGCAGGCTGCCTCGCTGGGAGCGGAGCTGGCCCAGCTCACCGCTGACGGCCTGGCTCGGGGAACAATCCGGCCGGACGTGACGCGATGACTGCCGTGCCCGGTCGTTTGCAGAGCGGCCCGCATGTCGTCGGATATCAGACGGCGGGCCAGCGCTAACCGCCATTCGGACGCTTCCTCGTTGAAAGTTCAACGTTGTACGGTCATGCGTCCGCCAGGCGTCGAGCCGACAGGGCAGACGAGCAGTTGGGGTGGGTGTCATCGTGAGGGGGACGAATGACGCTGGGCAAAATTGGCGGCTACGAGTTGGTCAGGCCGCTCGGCTCAGGTGGTATGGGCGATGTGTTCTTCGCGGTGTCGCCGACCGCCGAACGGGTCGCTGTGAAGGTGATCAAACAGCACCTCATTGAGGCGCCGACGGTGCGCGAGCGGTTCGCCGTCGAGGTCGACAGCCTCAAGTTGGTCTTCGGTTCCCGGGTGGCCCGCCTGGAGGACGCCGACCCGTACGCGAACCCGGCCTGGCTTGCCGTGGAGTACGTCCCCGGCGCCACCCTGCGCCAGCACGTCGACGCGCGGGGGCCGCTTCCGCTGCCGTTGGCCGCCATGGCGGGGGCGATGCTCGCCGAGGGGCTCGCCAAGGTGCACCAGGTCAAGCTGCTGCACCGCGACCTGAAGCCGCAGAACATCATCCTCGGCCCCGACGGACCCAAACTCATCGACTTCGGTTTGGCGGTGCTGATCGAGCGGAACGACTACCTGACCGAGCCGGGCGCCCTGGTCGGCACTCCCGCCTACATGTCGCCCGAGCAGGTCAAGGGTGAGCGAGACCTCACTGCGGCGGTCGACGTCTATGCCCTTGCCGCGACGTTGGTCTTCGCACTGACCGGGCGGGGGCTCTATCCGCCGACCAACTCCTGGAACCTGCTGCTGCGCATCAGCGAGCCGACCGACCTTCCCGATCTCTCCGAGGTGCCGGCCGAGGTGGTGCATTTGCTTGGCACGATGCTCGCCTTCGACCCCACGGCCCGCCCTGGTTTGACCGACGTTCGCGCCAGGCTGCTCGCGGTCGCGACCGCTACCAGCGGCAAGAGTGTCCACGCACTGCGGCAAGAGGTGGCCGCGCTCACCTACGACGGGGACACCGAGCTGCTGGTCCCTCCGGACCTGGATGATCCGCGTCAGGACCCGGAGAGCACACCGGTCATCGAGGCGGACACCGTCCCGGTGCCGAAGACGACACCCACGAAGGTCGACGCCGAGCGGCCCGCCAGGGTGGCAGCCGATGTGACGTGGTTGGTCGACAAGATGCGCCGCCAGTACGCCCGCCGCTCGACCCTGTAGGAAGGCACCACCGATGACGACCACCCAGGCCGCGACCTTCGCTCCGGGCTCCCGCATCGTCGTCCGCGACGAGGAATGGCTGATCCGCAGCGTCAAGACCGGCACCGCGGACGGCACGATGGTGAAGGCGGTTGGCGTCTCCGAGTTCGTGCAGGACGTCGAGGCGACCTTCTTCACCGAGCTTGAGGACATCAGGCCGCTGGTGCCGGAGGAGACTGAGCTCGTCCAGGACACCTCGTCGCGGTTCCGGCAGAGCCGCCTCTTCCTGGAGGCCGTGCTGCGGCGTACTCCGCTGCCCCGCACCGAGCGAGGGTTGGCCCTCGCTGACCGGTTCCTGCTCGACCCGCTGACCTACCAGCAGCGTCCCGTCGAGCTGGCGCTGTCCGGTCTGCGGCCGCGGATCCTGCTCGCTGATGTCGTCGGCCTGGGCAAGACCCTGGAGATCGGGCTGATCCTCGCCGAGCTGATCCGCCGGGGCCGGGGTGAGCGCATCCTGGTGGTCTCGCCGCAGCAGGTCCTCGAACAGTTCCAACGGGAGCTGTGGACCCGGTTCGCGATCCCGCTGGTCCGGCTCGACTCGACGGGCATTCAGCGCATCCAGCAGGAGATCCCGGCTGGGCGTAACCCGTTCACCTACTTCAAGCGGGCCATCATCTCGGTCGACACTCTCAAGGACGCCGGCCAGTTCGGCCACCACCTCGACGCCACCACCTGGGACGCCGTCGTCATCGACGAGTCGCACAACCTCATCAACAAGGGCACGAAGCGCAACGAGTTGGCCCGCCGCCTGGCCGCGAAGACCGACGCGCTGCTGCTGGCCAGCGCCACCCCCCACAACGGCGACAAGGAGTCGTTCGCGCAGCTGATCTCGCTGCTCGACCCGGCGGCGATTGCCAATGAGAAGGACTACCAGGCCAAGGACATCGCGCACCTCTACCTGCGCCGCACGAAGATCAGCCCGGAGGTACGCGACCAGATCGGCGACCGTTGGGCCGATCGCGGCCCGTCTGAGGCCTTGCACTGCACAGCGACGCCCGTCGAGGAGCAGATCTTCGACGAGCTGACCGATGTGTGGCTGGCCGGCAAGTGGACCGACGAGGCGATCACCGGGCAGCACCGGCTCTTCCCGTACACCTTGTTGAAGTCGTTTCTGTCCTCCCACCGGGCGCTGCACGAGACGGTGGACAAGCGGCGCAAGAAGACCACCGGCACCGAGCGGGCGGCGCTGGACCGGCTCGCGGAGCTGACCTCCTCGATGACCGACCGCGACTCCAGCAAGCTCAAAGGGCTGGTCGACGAGCTGAGGAAGATCGGTGTCGGCAAGGGCAGCGACACCCGGGCCGTGGTCTTCTCCGAGCGGGTGCCCACCATCAAGTGGCTCGCCGAGGTCGTCCCGGGCATGCTCGGTCTCAAGCCGAACGCGATCAGGGTGCTGCACGGCGGGGTGGCTGACTCCGACGAGCAGACGATCCTGCAGGAGTTCGAGTTGGCCGGCAGTGAGGTCCGGTTGCTCTTCACCGGAGACGTCGCCTCCGAAGGCGTCAACCTGCACCAGCAGTGCCACCACCTGATCCACTACGACATCCCGTGGAGCCTGATCCGCATCGAGCAGCGTAATGGTCGCATCGACCGCTACGGGCAGAAGCACCAGCCGCAGTTCCATGCGCTCATCCTCACCTCCGACCGTGAGGACGCCAAGGACGACCGGACGGTCTCCGAGAAGCTGCTCAACCGGGAGGAGACGGCGCACCGCAGCCTCGGCAGCGTCGAGGCCGCGACGGGCCTCTACGACGCGAAGGCCGAGGAGGACCGGCTGGTTCGCGACCTGCTCGCTGGCAAGTCGGTGGACGAGTCCTACGAGGCCGCCCACGTGGAGATCGACGTGATGGCCGGCCTCTTCGCCGAGGTCGGCACCGCACCGGTCACGGCGGACGTGCCCCGGGCCAACGTGCCCAAGCTCTTCGACTCCACCCAGAGTTTCGTCGACGCCGCCCTCTACGAGATCTACGAGGACCGGCCCGAGGATCACATCGACCTGCGCCGCGAGGACGAACTGATGACGTTCCTCGCCCCTGACGACCTGGTGCACCGGCTCACCGACCTGCCCCGCACCTACCTGCGGGCGCACCGGGAGGGCGAGGACCTGCGGCTCAAGGTCACCTTCGACCGCGCCCTCGCGCAGCGCAAGCTCGACCAGGCCCGGCAGAGCAAGACCCCGATGTGGCCCGACATCGCCTTCCTCAGTGACGTGCACCCGATGGTCGACTGGCTGGTCGACAAGGTTCTGATCCGGCTCGGCCGCCAGCAGGCCCCGGTGCTCACCGCCGACGTGACCGCGCCGACGTTCCTGATCCAGGGCGTCTACGCCAACCGCCTCGGCCAGCCCACGGTCGTCCAGTGGATGGCTGTCGCCGGCCTGCCCATGTCGCCGACGATCCGGCCGATGGACGAGGTGCTGCGCGAAGCCAAAGTCGGCCCCGCGATGGTCAACCGTGCCGAGGCCATTGCGATCGACCCGCTGAAGGATCTCCTGCCGGAGGCCGTCGAGGTTGCTCGGCAGTATCTGGAGGGCAAGCGCGCCGAGTGGGCCGAGGCCAACGCGGAGCCCTTGCAGAAGCACCGCCAGCAGTTGACGACCTTCCAGCAGGCCAGCCTCCTCGATGAGCTGACCGGCGCGCATCGGGAGAAGCGACGCCAACGCGTCGACACCACCGTCCAGGAGCAACACGACCTGCTCGACCGCCTGGAAACCACTGGCGACCCGCTGCTGCGGGTGCTCGCCGTCCTCGTACCGTCGCAGGAGAGTGCCGCATGAGTTTCGAGTCGCTGACCAACCGCGGCGAGTATCTCTCCGCGCACTACCTCGCCGAGATCCTGCCCACCACCCTCAAGGGCGGTCTGCTCAAGCAGTGGGCGGAGACGGAGAAGTCCGGCGAGTCGACGCCGCGCACCGGCCTGCGTGGCATGCGCCGGCCCTACTTCGACGCGAAGACCGAGCTGACCGACGCCGACTTCTTCGACCCCGAGCGGCTGCGCAAGCAGCACCAGGACGTGCTGCGGGCGCTCGGCTTCGAGCCGCAGCCGCAGACCATCACCGTCGAGCGGGCCGGTCAGGAGCACGAGGTCCACGTCGCCCACGCCGAACTGGGCACCACGCACGGCATCGTTGCCCTGGACTGCGGTTGGGCGGCCGACACCGAGGCAGCCCAGGACCCGGACGGCGCCGGCCGCCTGCTCGATCCGCTCACCCTGTCGAGCACCGAGACCATCGAGACGGGCGCCAAACTCGCCTCCCTGCTCTTCGCCGCCGACAGCCCGAAACCCCGCTACGTGCTGATCCTTAGCGGCGGCGTGATCACCCTCGCCGACCGCACCGTCTGGGGTGAGGGCCGTTATCTGGCCGTCAGCCTGGACACCGCGTACGCCCGCAACGACGACAAGGAACTTGACGTCGTTGCCGCGCTCTTCGGCGCCGACTCGCTGCGCCCACCGGCCGAGGGTGGCACCGAACCCCTCGCCGACCTGGTCGCCGGCTCCCGCCAGCACGCCGTCGGCGTCTCCAGCGAGCTCCGCGAGGGCCTGAAGATCTCGGTCGAACTCATCGCCAACGAGGTCCTCGACCAGATCCGCCAGGCCGGCTACCACCCGCAGCAGGTGATGGATCTCGACGAGTTGGCCAAGGAACTCAGCCGGGAGTCGCTGCGCTACCTCTACCGAATCCTGTTCCTGCTCTACGCCGAAGCCCGTCCTGAGCTGGGTGTGCTGCCGGTCAACGACCCCCAGTACGTCGAGGGCTACAGCCTGGCCCGCCTCGGTGACCTCGTCTCCCGCCGCCTCGCCCCCTCCGCCGAGGATGGCACCCACCTGTACGAGTCACTCGACCTGCTCTTTCGCATGGTCAACGGGGGGCACCGGCCGCGCGGCGGCGCGGACGTCGGCGACAAGGCCAGCGAGGGGGAGGGGCTGCGCTTCGAGCCGATGCGCTCCGACCTGTTCCTGCCGGAAAAGACCAAGCTCATCGGTCGGCTGATCCCCGTGCCGGACACCGACGACATGGATGACGACGACGCCCCGAAGATCGATACGCGGTTGCGCAACAAGGTCCTCTACGAGGTGCTGCGCCGGCTGATGCTCACCAAGGGCGGCAAGAAGCGCCGCGGCGGCTTCATCTCCTACGCCCAGCTCGGCATCAACCAGCTCGGCGCGGTCTACGAGGGCCTGATGTCGTACACCGGGTTCGTCGCCACCGAGCAGCTCTACGAGGTCGCCAAGAACGGTGACCCGAAGGACGGCTCGTGGATGATCCCGGCCTCCAAGGTCGACGAGTACGACGACGGTGTCTTCGTCTACAAGGAGGACCCGTACACCGGTGTCCGCAGCCGGGTCAGCTACCAGCCCGGCCAGTTCGTTTACCGGCTCGCCGGCCGCGACCGGCAGACCAGCGCCTCCTACTACACCCCGCAGTCGCTGACCGAAGTCACCGTCCAACTCGCCCTCAAGTACCGACTTGACCAGGACGGCACCGTCACGAAGGCGCGCGAACTGCTGGACTGGACGATCTGCGAGCCGGCGCTCGGCTCCGGCGCGTTCCTTAACGAGGCCATCAACCAGGTCGCCGCCGAATACCTGCGCCGCCGCCAGGCCGAACGGGAGGTGACCCTCGACCCCGAGGACTACCACCTCGAACTCCAGCGGGTGAAGGCGTACATAGCCCTGCACAACAGCTACGGCGTCGACCTCAATCGCACCGCCGTCGAGTTGGCCGAGGTGTCGCTCTGGCTCAACGTCATGCACGCCGGCCTCCAGGCACCCTGGTTCGGCCTGCACCTACAGCGCGGCAACTCCCTCATCGGCGGCGGACGCAAGACCTACACCCCGAAGCAGCTCGCCGACAAGTCGTGGCTGACCGCCGCGCCCAAGGAGCAGCCGTTCCGGGACGGGCCGATCGACGAGGGCACCATCCACCACTTCCTGCTCCCGGCCGACGGCTGGGGCGCGGTCGCGGGCGAGAAGGAGGCCCGCGAGCTGGCGCCGGCTGAGACCGCGAGACTAAAAGCATGGCGTACGGCGATGAAGCGCACGCCGTCGGCCAAGGGCAAGAACTCGCAGGTGCAGCGGTTGCAGGCCCTCGCCCGACGGGTCGAGTTCCTGTGGGGGCTGGTGCAGCAGCGGCTCGACATCTCCGAGCGGGAGATTCGCCGCGACATCGCGGTCTGGGGCGCAGAGGACCTACCGCCCGTCACGGAAGCGGTGCCTCGGGAGGAGATCCTCGCAGATCTGACTGCGCCGGGCACCCCGTACTGGCGGCTCAAGACGCTGATGGACGTGTGGTGCGCGCTGTGGTTCTGGCCGCTGGACAAGGTTGGGCTGCTCGACGGCTCCGACCCGGCGTATCCAGCCGCGCCCGTCCAGGTCTCACACATCAAAGACGAGCCGGCGTACGAGGAACCGGTGGTCTACGAGACGCCAGACATCTTCGGCAACGTACAGCCGCAGCAGATGAAGATGCCGACGAAGGCCACGGGCTCGCGACGCATGACGGTGGCGGAACAGCTCCGCCAGCAGGTGCCCCTGTCCAACGTGGACGACTGGTTGACGTTCGCCGAAGCGCTCATCGGCCGGAGTGATCTGGACGAGAATACTGAGCGGTTCTACGGGCGGACGTTCACCAGCCTGAGCGAGATGAGCGATTTCGAGCGGAAGCTCGACGGCGTGATCGGCGTCGACTCGCCCTGGACCCTCAGTGACCGGTTCCCCTGGCTCCTCGCTGCCGATCAGATCGCCGACCAGAACGGCTTCTTCCACTGGGAACTCACCTTTGCCCAAGCCTTCGCTAAGGAGGGCTTTGACCTCCAGGTCGGCAACCCGCCCTGGGTTCGCCCAAGGTGGGATGCCTCCGCTGTTCTGGCTGAATTCGATCCCTGGTTCAAGCTTACAGAAAAGCCGTCTGCGCGGGCGAAGGCGACACGTGCAGAGGCAGTCCTGGCGAGCTCTTTAGCGGCGGGCAGCTTGAGGAACGAGAGAGAACGAATCAGTGCGGTGGTGGCGTTCTTTGGGTCTGCTCAGGTGTTCCCGCTCCTAGTCGGAACGCAGCCGGATCTGTATCGGTGCTTCATGTGCCGAGTATGGGAAAACTCCGCACGGGGTGGCACTGCGGGACTCGTGCACCCGGACACGCATTTCACTGGAGAGAAAGAGGCGTTGCTCCGCGCCGTCGCATACTCCCGCCTGAGAGTTCACGGAGACTTTGTTAATCCCGGGCATCGGTTTTTCCCGGAGCCGGTCGGTGAATCAAGCCATTTTGGCGTCCACATTTACGGCAGCCCCGGGAAAATCCGCTTCAATCACCTTTCCTGGCTCTTCTCCGTTGATGCTTTGCGTCATTCATTCGATCATGATGGATCCGGGGATCCGCCGAGTGTTCGGTTTAGAGGAGCGCTAGACGAGCGCCCCCATCATGCCCGCATTGTTAGAGTCGACAGGGATGTCCTGGCTCGATGGCAGCGCCTTGCGGGTGAGACTGATCGACCAGTCGAGCATGCGCGCCTGCTGTCTCCGGTCAGCACTGCGGAAAGCTCTGCAATTCGCGCCCTGTCTAATTGGTCAACCCGCCTCGAAAGCCTTCTTCCGCAAATATCTAGAGGATTCGATGAGGCGGGAGCAAAGCAGGCGGGCGTCATGGATTACGCTCTCTCGGAGCCCGGCGACTGGTTTGAGGTTATATTGAAGGGTCCTCAACTGGGTGTCGCAACGCCGTTCTTTAAAGGGCCGAACCCGGGAAGTAATGATGTCTTAGGGGCGAACCTCATTCAGTTGGCGGAAGATGCGGTTCCGGCAACTGAATATCGGCGGGTTGTTGGACCGCAGGAATATAGGGATCAACAGGATCGCTGGATCGACTATGAGATCTTGGACCGGCTATTGGATTCGGCTGATGAGGTTGAGAAGGCGCGTGCCGCTCTCGCGAACTTGCTTGGCTGCAAGGCGCAGGATGTTTCGCGAGGCGAAGTTGAGCGCCACTTTCGGGAGCGGGCAACCCGCCGCTACACTGAATTCTTCCGACTTTCCTGGCGCGAGATGATCGCCCCAGACACCGAACGTAGCCTGTACGCGGCAATACTTCCACCGGGTCCCGCTCATGTGAACGCGGTGCGAAGTGCGTCACTTCGAAGCCGTCGCTTGACCTGTCTGACAGCCGGCTTCTGGGCCTCGATTCCTGTCGACTATTTGTTACGGGTACTTGGTGTAGGCCATCTTGATGTCTCGAACGCCCGACGCATGCCGGCTCCTAGCCTTCCGCATCCACTCGCCAACGCTCTATTGCTCCGGAGCTTACGTCTAAACTGCCTGACGAGGGCCTACTCGGAGTTGTGGAGGGAGGTGTACGACGACGCGCTCCGAGATGAGAATTGGGCCCTGGCCTGGGATGGACTCGAACCGTTGGGCTCGGTGGGCCGGCAGTGGGAGTATTCGACGCCACTAAGGACTGAAAAGGCTCGACGTGCCGCACTTGTTGAACTGGACGCGCTGGTGGCCGTTTGGCTTGGGGTGGATGCTGATTCCCTAATCGCAATGTACCGCTCTCGTTTCCCCGTTATGAATAGGTTCGAGGAAGGGACTTGGTTCGACTTCGGCGGCTGGAAGATTGCAGGAAACCATCGCGCTCACGGGCAGCGCCAGCGGAAGGAGCATTTTGCTCAGTTGCAGGCGCATCTGGCGGCCCCAGCGAAGGAGCCTGTCCCTGACGGTTTTGTGGGTCCGTTTTACAAGGCCGATCGGGAGCGGGAAATGCGCGAGGCCCATAAGGAGTTCAAATCGCGGCTTGATGCCGGTTGATATCTCTCAAGTCACGTGTGAGCAGCGCGGGTGCGGGTGGGCCAGACGGCCGGCCTGGCACACCCGCGTCTATGAACGCTAGTTCATCGGCGTGAATGCACCGACGAACGTGGCCCAAGCGGCGGGCCGGAAGGTAAGGACTGGCCCGGCGGGGTCTTTGCTGTCGCGGACGGCGACGAGGCCGGGCAGGTTGTCGGCGACCTCCACGCAGTTGCCGCCGTTGTCGCCGCTGCGGGTGCTCTTGCGCCACCGGGCGCCGGTCAGCTCAGCCATGGTGGACCTCTCCAACAATCTTGTTGATCAGATACCTCGATTGTTGCTCATCGAGGGCCAGTGACGTGAGGCTCGTCCAAACTTCTTCGTAGATCGCGAGTTCTTCCTTGCGATCGAGGTAGAGCGCCCCGGTCAACGACTCGCTGTAGATGACCGGTGGATCGGGCTCGACCCGGTTGCGGAGCGGGAATTCCAGCATGACGAAGGGGCCAGCGACCGCGCCGAAGTGGAGTCCGGCGCTGAGGGGGAGCACCCGGATCGAGACGTGGGGAAGCGTGCCTACGGCGAGCAGGTGTCGTAGCTGCTCGGCCATCGTGGCGGGACTACCGACGACCCGGAGGAGAACCGCCTCTGAGAGGACGACCTCGAACTGTGGTGCAGGTGGAAGGCGGCGTTCCAGGAGCGCTTGACGTTGCAGCCGAACCTCGACCAGCCGCTCGCGTTCGTCCTGGGAGATGCGCGAGCGGTGCTGGTAGACGCCGTGGGCGTAACCTCTGGTCTGGAGCAGGCCGGGTATCAGGGTGTCGTCGTACTCCCGGAGCCGGGAGGCGGCAGATTCCAGGCCGACGTACAGCTCGAACCAGTCGGGGATGGCGTCGCCGTACGAGTGCCACCAGCCCTTGGCCTTGGTTTCGTTGGCCAGGGCGGTCAGCGCGGCGGTCAGCTCGGCGGTCGCCCCGTACAGCTCGCACATGGCCTTGGCGTCAACGGCGCGGACCGGGCCGAGGCCGGTCTCGATGCGCCACAGCTTCTGCCGGCTGAACTGCATCGCCTCGGACGCGCCGTCCAGCGTCATCCGGGCCTCGGTACGCAGGTCGCGGAGCGCCCGCCCGAGCTGCCGTCGCGGCACTGTTGATCCCATGTCGTCGGCCATCCGCCACCCCTCTCCGTGTTGCATGGTGTTACATCCCGACGCCATCGCTGAAACGTGGAACGTTGCCGTTAAGCCATTCTTCGGCGGCGCCATTTCATCAATAGCGATACGCGTCTGACCATACAAGACACTCGCGACAACAGTCATGTACGCGCAATTCCCACGCGACGATTGTCGGCGTACCAATGGGGGTTCTGTATGTTTTTCGGGGTGATCGGAATTTGCCGCCGGCTCCGGCGTGTCGCCCGGAGCCGGCGGTCGGGGCCCGGAGTCGCGGTCAGCCGGGCAGCGGGCTGAAGCTGCGGCCGTCGAGCACGTTGATCAGCTCGTCATCGCGGTGCACCTCGTAGCCGCGCCGCCGTAGCTCGGCCACCAGCTCCGCCTCATCGTTCAGCGGGATCTCCAGCAGGTCGCCATTGAGGACGGTGGCCTGCTGCTTGCCGAAGCGCGTGTGCAGATCCTTCGGCAGCAGCGTGAAGGCCCGTTCCGCCACCAGCGGCGGCCAGTCGCCTTCCACGACCGAATCCACCTCGTTGATGTCGAACGCTTCGTCGTCCGCGGGGTCCTCGTCGGGGTCGTAGTACTCCGGGTCGGCGGGGTTCGAGACGTGGGTGGTCCGGATTCGCCGGGCCTCGCCCCAGGTGCGAGCGGCGGCGATCGCTTTGATCTCCGCAGCCTCCTCGGCGGCGGTGTCCGCGTCGGCGAAGGCGAGGCAGTCGTGCATCTGCGCGTGGCCGTAGACCAGGCGCCGGGTGGTCGGGGTGGTGCGTTGTCATGATCCAGATCCTGCCTGAGGGGTACGACGTGCAAGATCAGGTGTTGATGTGAGTCCCGTCGGCGGGGCCGGTCGGGCCAATCACCTTCAGCGCCTCCGTTCTCTGTCGTGCGTACCTATCGGCATCATGCGGTTGGTCAGACGTGCACTGTCGCCATTGATCTATTTCGCTGCCTGCCGCATGCTGTGGCAATACGGCGGGAGGTCGGCTAATGACTCTGAGTAGCCATGGTGAGCTGGGTGGTGGCGGCACGTTTACGACTCACCGGTCGAGATGAGGGCGCATGGACAGGAGCGCCCGCACCCGCAGTGCGGCCCACGTGCCCGGTCCTCGGGGCTCTGCTGAAGCGTACGGGGCCGTGCTCGAGGCAGCTGTTTCTCATTTCGGTGCTTCCGTCGCGCCGGTCCTTCAGCGGGGACTGGCTGCTCGGGAGGACACCTTGCGGGCGCCAATGGTCGAGCTTCTCGTTGCGGCTGGACAAGCGATTGGCTGCCCGGTCAGGGCGCATGGCGAGGTCCGCCTCCCGGACCTTGCTATCCGCCCTGACTACTTGATCGACGTCGACGGAGCCCCGATCGGGTATGTGGAACTCAAGGCGCCGGGCAGGGGTGTTCCCGGCCACGGTTGGCATCCCACGGCCCGGGAGCGTAGGCAATGGGTCCAGCTTCAGTTGCTTCCGAACGTTCTGTACAGCGATGGTCAGTCCTTCGCGGTGTATCGCTGGGGAGAATTGCAGGGGCCAGTGGCACGGATGGACGGCGACCTGCAGCGGGCCGGTGCGCGCCTTCGGCCCGCAGACGGCGACCTGGCGCTCGTGCTCCACGCTTTCCTTGCGTGGCGTCCACGTCCACATCGCCGCCTCGAACATCTGGTCCGAGACGCGGCACGACTTTGCCGATTGTTGCGCGACGAGGTGTTGGACACCCTTGGTCAAGAGCGAGTCGGTGGGAGGGTGCGGCTCTTCAGCGATCATCTAGCCGACTGGCGCACCTGGCTATTTCCCCACCTGAGCGAGGAGTTGTTCGCCGACGCCTACGCGCAGACCGTCACGTTTGGGCTGCTGTTGGCGCGTCGGTCAGGGATCGAGTTCGAGGGCAAGGAACTGCCGACGCTCGGGCGAGAGCTGGCCAAGAACCACCTGCTCGTCGGGCGAGCGCTGGCTATCCTCACCGAGGACCACGGTGGTCCTAGCATTGAGCAGCGCAGCGTGGCTCTGCAAACGCTGCGGCGCGCCATCGAGGCCAGTGACTGGACAGATTGGCGGACAGACACATCGGACCAGCTGTATGAGCGCTTCTTGGAGTTGTACGACCCAGCGGTTCGACGGGGAAGTGGCTCCTACTTCACGCCGCAGCCCGTTGCGGACTTCATGGTCCAGTTTGTCGACAGCATCTTGCACGACAAGCTGAAACGACGGCTAGGTCTGGCCGACCGCGACGTAGTGGTCGTCGACCCGGCTATGGGTACAGGCACCTTCCTGTTGAGCGTGATTGCACGTGTAGCGAAGACGATTGCGGCTGACCGCGGGGACGAGCCAGCTGAACTTCGTGCTCTCCTCGGTCGTTTAGTTGGATTTGAACGCCAGATCGCGCCCTTCGCCGTAGCGGAACTACGGCTGCACCAGGATCTCGCAGCGCGGGGATTGGAGGTTGCCGACGAGAAGGTCAGATTCTACGTCACCGATACCCTGGAGGACCCTGACGTAGAGACGCTTGTTAGCCCGTACGTGTACCGGCCAATTGCTGACTCCCGGGCGCAAGCAATCAAGGTCAAGACCGAGGAACGAGTCATGGTCGTTCTCGGCAACCCGCCCTACCTCGAACGCGCCAAGAATCAGGGAGGGCTCGTACTTGCCAGCAACAAGGGAAAGTCGAGCATGCTCGACGCTTTTCGAGGCACCGGTACCGGCAGAGTCGAGTTCAAACTGCACAACTTGAACATCTACTTTTGGCGCTGGGCCACCTGGAAGGTATTCGAAGCACATCCTGAGCACCCGGAGG
Organism: Micromonospora sp. NPDC005291; assembly: GCF_040607415.1. Taxonomy (NCBI): domain Bacteria; kingdom Bacillati; phylum Actinomycetota; class Actinomycetes; order Micromonosporales; family Micromonosporaceae; genus Micromonospora; species Micromonospora sp. NPDC005291. The sequence continues at coordinate 67,712 of NZ_JBEXGR010000002.1, read as the reverse complement.
GAATCGTGGCCTTCGTTTGCACGTCGGCCTACACGACCGGACCAGGATTCGCCGGCATGCGCGAGTACCTGCGACGGCAGGCCGACTGGGGTTGGATCATCGATCTATCTCCTGAAGGGCATCAGCCCGAGGTGCCGACACGCATTTTCCCGGACGTGCAGCAGCCATTGTGTATCGGCGTATTCGGACGTGCCAAGACGGCCGATACGGAAACACCCGCCAGGATCCGTTACGTTGCCCTCTCCGGGACCAAGCAAGAAAAATTCGACGCCCTCCAGGCTCTGACTGCCGCAAGCGGTCGGTGGTTGGACTGCCCAACGAAGTGGTCGGCTCCCTTCCGTCCCGCGTCGCAGGCCATATGGAACGACTGCATTGCGCTCGCTGACCTGATGCCGTGGCAATCCCCAGGTATCAAACCTAACCGAACATGGGTTTACGCGCCGGACCATGAAACGTTGGCCGAGCGGTGGCGGCGCCTAAGCTTGGCTCCGCTGGCAGAACGGCCGGAGCTCATGAAGGAGACTAGGGATAGGGCAATCTCTGTCGCACTCTCGCCGCACTTCGATGGCACAGGTCAGCCCGCGTCACTGGCTGGCACCATTGATCCTCAGGTTGCCATCATGCGCGTATCGTTCCGGAGCTTCGATCAACAGTATGTTATTTCCGACCGAAGAGTGGTCGACTTCTCCCGCCCCGATCTCTGGTCTACGTACGGAAAGCATCAGACGTATCTGACCACATTGTTCGCGGAATCGGTAACTTCGGGACCGGCCGTCGTTTTTGCCGCCGAGGTGCCGGATGCCCACCACTACATGGGCCACCATGGCGGCAAGGTGCTACCTCAATACCGTGACGCCAGTGGTGAGCAGCCCAACATCGCGCCTGGCTTGATCGAGCATCTTTCTTGTCAGCTCGATAGCCCCGTTACCTGCGACGAAGTGCTTGCCTATATTGCCGCCGTGGCTTCACATCCCGGCTACCCGATACGATTCCGTGCGGACCTTCGCACTCCGGGAGTGCGGATTCCGTTTACCGTGAACCCTGTCCTTTGGCGTGAAGCAATCAGGATTGGCGAGCGAGTAATCTGGCTCCAGACCTACGGTGAGCGTTATGTCTGCGCAGCAGCCGGCCGCCCGCCGGGACCCCCGCGGGAACTGCGGCCCGATGTATTGGTGCCCATACCAGGGGTGCCGGACCGCATGCCCGAAAGCATCACGTACGACCGGGACAGTTCGACCCTGTATGTCGGCGAAGGAGCCCTCGGTCCCGTTCTCTCAGCAGTATGGGATTACAACGTCTGTGGCACGCAAGTAGTCAAGAAGTGGTTCGACTACCGCTCCAAGCGGCCCCGCGTGCGCAGATCGTCTCCACTGAACGAAATCATTGCCAGTAAGTGGGACTTCACCGACGACTTGCGAAACCTGCTAGCCGTACTCCATGGATGCGTGCTCCTCGAGCCGCAGCAGGACGATGTGCTGAAAACCATCCTCGATGGACCGCTTCTGAAGGCGACAGACCTTGAGAATTTAGGCATGCTGCCGCCGGCAGATGAAGCGAAAAAGCCGATCATCGATGTCCAGCCGCCCCTCTTCCAATGATCGGCTCGATCGGACCATGTCTCGCGCTCGGTCCGGAATTCAGCACGAAGTAGCCAGTGCCTCTGCCTGGCTCAGGATGGCCACGCAGGCCGGCGGCGCACTCTGCCCGGTCGCCGCTGTCGCCCGGGCGGTTCGACCTGGCGGGCCTGGACCGGCGCCCGTAGCTGCCCCGCAAGGGCCTCGTCCCCGTGCGCTGCGGTGCTCGGACGCAGTCTGAAGTGGACGTACGGCTGAAGTGGCCCGCACTTTCCATCGATAGCTTGGTCGGTATGGCATACCGGAACTACACGGCCGATGGCAGCTACTGGACGGTTCGGAAGCAGGGATCCGTCTACTGGGTCGCCCGCATGCGCCGCGTCAACGGCTCCTACGAGTGGTTGGACACCTGGGGCGGCTACGAGCGTGCCGGAGCCGCCGCCGGCGCGGCCGCCCAACTTGCCTACAACCAGGCCCGGGAAGATGTGCTCAAGGAACTGGTCGGCACCCTGCACACGGCGCTGGACCGAGCAGGTCTGGGTGCGTTGCCAACGCCCGCCCCGGTGAAGCCCCCCGCGCGGTCGGAGCTTCCGGCGGCCGTCGACCTCGAAGATCCTGAGGACTGACGGCGCGTAGGCGGGGCGTATGCGGCTGGTGGAGGCGGGACGCGAGGCTGAGGTGCGCCCGGACCTCGTGCCCGGCGCACTCGCCCGTGATGGTGTCGTCCTGATCCGGCAGGGGTCCATCGCCGAGGTCAAGGCTCTGCTCGACCGCTGGACCGTCCCCGTCGACCATCCGCATCAGGTGGCCGACGGGCTGACCGTCATCGCGCCTCGGTTACGTACCGACGAGGACGACAACGAGGCCGGCTTCACCGCTCTGGCCCTGTCGCCGCACACCGATCGCAGTCTGCACGCACAGCCCCCCAGCGTGCTCGCCACCCTCATGCTGACTCCGGCGAGGGCCGGGGGAAGCGCCACACTGGTCGACGGCGTGCGGGTGCTGTCTCTCGTCCGCCAACACGCCGGGGATGCCGAGATCGCCGGTCTGCGGCTGAGGACGGCTACCGGTCGGCCAGGCCCGGCGGTTGTCGAGATCGGTGCCGGCCACGCCCGCATCCGCTATCGCGACGACCGGATCGCCGGTCCGTACAGCACCGATGGGCGTACGGACCTCGTGGTCGCGATCCGTCGCCTGATCGCTGAGACGGCCGAGACTCTGCACCTGGGTGCGGGCGACGGCTACCTCGTACACAATCACCGCTTCCTGCACGGGCGCACGGCCTTCACCGGGGACCGGAGCCTGGCGCGTCTCCTGGCGAGAGTCAACAGCGACCATCCGTACGCGTGGTTGAACCGGGGGTTTTCGATTGCGAGTTCCTAGAGCGCGCACGGCAGTGTCGTCACCGCAGGGCCGTGCCCACCTCATCGCTGCACTGTCGAAGGTGCCGTTGCCGTCCGACGCGGCCTTTCCGCAGGCGATCCGTGCCGTCATCGAGGCGTACCCCGATCCCGAGCCGCTGCTGCGAGCCGTTCTCGACGATCGAACCATTCGCAGCCGGTCCCGGTTCGCGGCGCTCTACGCGCTCCTGCTGCGCCTGCGACGCGAGGAACGCCACGCCGAGTACGGCTCGGTCGTCCGATACCACGAAGATGAGTTCGGCGCCGAGCCCTACTTCCACACCTTTCGTGCGATCGTGGCCCGGGCCAAGGGCGACTTGGCCTCGCTTCGCAGTTCGGTCGAATACTCCCGTCAGGCGGTCGCCGCCATGCCTGACGTGGCGGCGGTGGTTCATCAACTGGCGGCATTCTGGGTCGAATACCTCGAACGTCTGGAGGATCCCGGCCCCGCACGTGACCTGGACGAGGTGGAACGGCATGTCGACCGGGCGATCACCCTGACCCAGGGCCGTATCGCCCACTACTACGAGACAAAAGCTCGGGTGCTGGCACTGCGAGGAGAGTTCGAGGCTGCCAGGACTGCTGTTGCACAGGCAATCGAGCTTGAGCCGCGCGCCTCGCGGGACCACCTGCGTCGGCTCACCCAGTATCAGTCGAGTCGGATTCGCATCGATCTGATGCAGGAGCGCGCCCGGTGGGCCCAGGCTCACGCCCGTTTCCGCACGGAGCTGACCGAGTTCAAGGGCCAGCAACTGCAACTCCTGGGCCTGCTGGCGGCCGTGGTGGCGTTCATCGCCACCGCCAGCAACATCGCCAGCCAGAGCAGCGGCGTCGAGGGCCTCCGCCTCATGCTCGTGGCGTCCGGCGCTATCAGCGTCGTTTTCGGTACGTTCTCTCTCGTCAACAACAGCCGCGTTCTCCGGGTGATCGCAGCGGTCGTCATCGGGTGCGCCATGATCGGGGCAGGGATGTTCGTGCCGGCCTCGTGGATGTCATGAGAGTTGGACCAGCCATGAAGGTAGGAGAAGCGATTACCTCCGCTGGCGGTACGCGGGCGAACGAGGACCGTGTCGGCCACCGCGGCACCCTCGCCTGGGTCATCGACGGCGCCACCGACCTGTATGACGACACCGTGCTGCCCGCTGACAGTGACGTGCAGTGGCTTGTCGACACCATCGGTGAACGGTTGGCCCAAGCCGGCGCCGGCGACTACCGAGGATCCGCCGCCGCGCTGCTGACGTCGATCGCTGCGGACGTGGCCCGCGAGCAGGCAGCACTGTCGTTCCCCGCAAGCAGGGTGCCACCCGCCTGCTCGATAGCGGTCTGCGTCGACCAGGGCATCGGCTACGACCTCGCCCGCATCGGCGACGCCACCGCCGTTGTCGACGGCGTTCGGCCGGTGGTCCTATCGACTGGCTACTTCGACCGACGCGAAGCTGCGGCGGTGGCGACGAATGAGGGTGAGACGGACCGGGTTGTCGCAGCGATGCACCAACGCCGGCTGCACACGATGACCTCCGGTGATGTCGAATCGGTCTTCTCCGGGCACCCCCATCGCCAGCTCAGCCCGCACACCGCCTGCGGCGAGTGGACGCACACCGACTGCATACTGCTGTGCACTGACGGCTTCGCCCGGCTGGTCACCGACTACGGGCTCTATTGCTCGTGGACCCAGGTGATCCCCGATGCGCGCGATCGAGGGCTGCACTACCTGGAGAAGCTGCTCCGGGATGCAGAAAACGAACCCGGCAGCCGCGGCGGCCGGTTCAAGCGGGCCGACGACATCGCCGCTCTCCTGCTGACCCCGAACTGACGCCGCACCCATGGAAGGACCGCCCGCATGACTGAGCGACCGCCGTACCTCGTCGAGCGGAACCCGGGGTACTTCGAGTACCAGTTACCCATCTCGGTCAAGCTCGTCATCGATCACCACGGCCGAGTGCCGCTGTTGCGCAACGAGCGCGACGAATGGGAGCTGCCTGGCGGCAAGCTCGAAGTGGGCGAGACACCCGAGGATGGCGTTTGCCGCGAAGTCGCCGAAGAGCTCGGGCTGACCATTACCGAAGTCGACATCATCGACTCCTGGGTCTACGTGATCACGCCGGTCCGGCACGTGTTCATCGTGAGCTTCGGCGCTACCTATGTTGGGGACGAGGACCTTGTCTACTCCGCTGAGCACAAGGAACTCGGCGTGTTCGCGTACGACGAGGTGCCTCATCTGCACATGCCGGATCCCTACAAGCGGACCATCCAGCGCTGGCACGAGCGCCCGCCGACCACCTAGACGGCACCCGCACCAACTCCGCCGGGCCGGACCGCTCGGACCTGTTCACCTGCGCTGGCACTTCACCGGCTCGCGCAGCCTGGCCCGCCCGACCGAGCTGATCCGCGACCGGCGCCGTGCGCTCGGCGGGCCTTGGCGCAGGCTGCCGCGCGGCAGCAGGCACTGATGACCCTGGCCCATCTGCACAACCTCATCCGCCTCGCGGCCGGCTTCGAGGTGTCGGTTACCACCGTTTGGCCCTACCTACGCCGTACTACTCCGGTAAGCACAAGCGCCACGGCGTAAACGTGCAGGTCCTCGCCGACGCCGCTGGGCGGCTGGTCTGGGCGTCGGCCGCACTACCTGGCTTGGTCCACGACCTGACCGCCGCCCGCACTCACGGCATGATCGACGCGCTGACAAGCGCGAACGTGTTGACCTTCGCGGACAAGGGCTACAGGGCGCCCGCAGCACCGCCTGGACCCCGTTCAACCGCCGCCGCACCCGCCCGTCCCGCCGACAGAAGTGCGTCAACTGGCATCACGTCAAATCGGATCACAGTGGCCACTCGCTCACGCCTCTGTCTTGAGTAGCGGCACGACACCCGCTTGGAAGAGACCCTCGCCTTCCGCCACAGCTTCTCGCAGCTGCTCGACGAGTTGGCGCAGGATCGCGTCGAGGTCGACCTGGTCTCTCGTCTCCGCGACGATCGCTTCACGCACGTCGTCGACGAACGGACGCCAGGTGTCGCGAGCGCGCTGCGTGCACTCAGTGACGACGTGTTGTCGCTGCTCAGCCGCCGCTTTGCCCTGGTTCAGGCGCGCGCGATCCGCTCCCTGTTCGTCGACGACTTTCGCCAGGTAGACGGCAAGGGGAAGAGCGGCTTCGGCGATGCCGATGTGCCGACCCAGGTCCCCGGCCGCCTTCGCCGCAACGGCCTTCCCGCCGAGGATCGGCCTAGGTGTGTTCGCGGCCTTCAACATACCGATCAACATGGTCCCGACCGTCTCGACATGTTCTGCGGCACCACCGGGCCCCGCGGGGGTCGTGGAACCGTCCTTTTCGGACCCGAGTGTCGAGACCAGCGAAGCAAAGCCGGCCCAGGAGGGTCGAGCGCGCTCTCGCTCCTTGGTTTTGCGGATCGACTGCTGCAACCGCTGGAGGCGGACCTCGTGCTTGGTGAACCACTCGTCGAGCGTGCGTTGAATCTCGGCCTGAGGTGCATCGGCGCCTGAATTCGGCTCCCCCGACCGCCGCATCACCTCCTCGACGAGACCGTCGAGGCTGGCTTGGGCGGCCCGATCGAGCGTGTCGAGTTCGCTCTCCCATACACCACGGCGAGCGACGCCACTGGCAGCTACTTCGGCACGCGCCGTGTAGTCCGCCAGTTGCCTCCGTAGTTCGGTCAGGGTCTCGTCCAGGACCGCGGTCCAGTACCGTTGCCCGGCCGCTTGTCGCCATCCGGGCAGTGCCGAAGGGGACACCGCCTCGAAGGCATTCGCAAGGTCCCTCATGCCGTCCCAGCCACGGAAGTCATCCCAGGTATCTCGGCTGAGATCTGTATCCGGCCCTGCCGTCTGGAACGGGTCCTGCGAGACAACGAACACCGGTGTCCTGTCGTCTAATTCGAATAGTGACCGCAACTCGCGAACCTTGCGGTCACTTAGTTCCCGGTACTCCACGAGGTCGTACTCTGGGTCCACACCCGCCTCATCGAACCGCGAGATGACGAACCACATCGTCCCCACCGGCCATCCCTGCGTGAACAGCTTCTGAAGCACGTCACGCTCGGCGGTCGCCAACTGCGGCGTCAGTACCGCGATACCGACGTCGGTGAGTCCGACCGCCGCCATCGCTCGGCGCGAGTTGTTTCGTGCGCGAATGTCGGACGCGCCGACCGCGAATCCAGGAGTGTCGCGGATGATGCAACCACCGACCGCAACCTCGTTGACCTCGAAGGTTTCGTGGCGCGCGCTGATCGTGAGCCAGTCGGGAACATCGCCGCCCGAATCGACGAGCAGCCGGCGGAGCAGGGAACTCTTGCCGGTGTCGTAGGACCCGAAGAGGGTCACGACCGGACTGTTCAGCTTCTCGAACGCGTCCCAGTCGTCGACGTACTGCCCGACCAGCGATCCGCCTGGAAGTCGCCCAAGCCAGTTCCGCACTGCATCGATGTCGACCATCGTCACTCGCTCCGCCCTGGTGTGCTGATCAATTCGTCCGCAGCCGCGATCAAGGCCCCGGCCACCTCGGCCCGCGCTTTCGCTGAGGCCATCCTTTCCCTGATCGACGATTCGAGGTCGAGGTGCTCGTCGAGCAATGTCTCAAGCTCCCTGGTCCGCTGTTCGAGGTATCCGACGGGACTTTCCCCCTGCTCGCCGTGCATGATCTGTTCGACGATCCCCGCAGCCCTCTCGTCGATCGCCTGCGACGCCGACTCCTGCTGGTTCTCGTGTTTACCAGCCTTCTTAATGTCGTTGACCATCGCCGCCACATCAGCGGCGGCAGCGACGACCCCGAGGACGACGCTGGCCCTGGCAACGTTGGCGCCGCCCTTCACCGCACCCCACGGCCTGAACTTGTGTCCAAGCTGCTTGCCAATCGCGTAGACCGCGTTCCGATTTCCAAGGGCTTTCGCAAGCCGCGCCGCGGCTCCTGCGACATTGCCGGCGCCCTGGGCCAGATCCTCGTACCAGGCGTTTCCCTGGGCCTTGAACTCTGCCGCGAACGCGGGTGTCACCTCAAAATCGGCAGCGCGCATCTCGCGCCCGATCGCTGATGAGTTGTCGTTGTACCACTCGTCCAGTTTGCGTGCCGCGTCGGCAAGGTATCGTTCGAGATCAGCTTCGAACTGCGGAGCCTTCCACCAGGACTCGACGAGTTCTTCGAGCTTCTGGCCCTCCTTGAGATCAAGTTTCGCGACTGCAGATTTCGTCGCTACCCGGTGGCGGTCCACCATGCGGCGGGCGTCCTCTCGCAGTGAATCTCCGAGGACCACGGCGTCGTTCACTGCAGCCCGAAGGGTACCGAGCACCGGTTCCGAGCGACGCAGGTCTTTCGTGCCGTCGACCTGCACCTGGTGAAGCGTGTGCTGGTGACGTTTGAGGTCGGTGACCGCCGCATCGAAGGCGGCCGACGACGCCGCAGCGAACAGTTGCTCGTCAGTGAGACCTGATATGACGCTCGTCCACACGGCCACGCCGTCCCACAGCCGGTTCTCGTCGAAATCCGCCGGCCCCGCCGTTGCGTCCCCCACCAGGCCGAACGGATCGCCGGACAAGCAGTAAACTCTATCGATCCCGACTTCGATGGAACGAGCGGCAAGGGCGGCGCGGAGTTCCTCGCGTTTGCGGTTCTGTAGATTGAGAAATGCCTCGGGTGCAGTCAACGGATCCACGCCCAGTTCGTCGCACCGATTGACGAGGAACACCATCCGCCCGCCTTTTGCGGCAACCAGCTCCGAGCCGCGTGATAGCTCTTCGAGGATCGAGGTGTTGCCGACCAGCAGGTTGATGTGGACGACGACGAACACGAGAGCAGCCTCCGCGATCGCCTCGAGCGCGACGGTGTCGTGCTCGTCGTGTCCACTCTGCAAGCCCGGTGTGTCTACGAGATCGAACCGGGGGAACTGGTAGCGATGCGCGGCTGCGGTCGCGGGCAACGCCCGGATGTCGATCGCTGCGTGCGGTTTCTGGCCGCTGTCCGCCATGATCCGGCGGATCAACGACGACTTTCCCGAGTTGTAGTCGCCGAGAAAGGCAAGAGCTGGTCTCGCCCCATCGACGCGCCAGAAGGTTCGTACGATGTTGAACAATGCCGGATCGCGTCGGGCCGCGTCCTCGAGGTCGTCTCGCCACGAGTGGATGTTTGCCGTCGACGGTGCGCTCCACGCCGCAGTTATTGTGCGTGTCAGCCGGCTGCGGTCCTCATCCCGGCGACTCGAGTACGCCTCGTGGACGCCAAGGTCGATCTGCGCCGGCTGGTGGTCGACGCCAGACTCGAGCCAGTCCTCGCCCAACAATGCTCGGGTCACCTCTGCCGGGGATTGCCCGATCCGTCGCTGCGCCCGTAGCAGGACGTCGGTCACAGCGGGTGCGGGCTTGATCGAACCGGCGTAGGTCTGCAGACTGTCGATCAACCGGGCGATCCGGCTCCCCGCCATGCGAAGCTCGATCGCGGCGCGGAGCAACTCGCCGACCGCAGAAGCCAACGACGTCCACGCCGCTTTCCGGCTGTCGCGGACGAGAGCGTCCTCGTAGTCGACGAACGTCTGATCCACAGCGCGATGGCAGTCTGCAATTGCCTGCGCCTTCGCTGCTCGTGCTCGCTCCGAGGCTTGATGGCTCATCTTCTTGCCGAAATGCTGCTGGAGCTGTCCTGCGATCCCGACGCCCACGGCAGTTGCGCCGAGGACCCAACCTACGGGGTTCCAGAAGAGGGCCACCGCAGGTACCGCAAGGGCGCCCACACCTACCGCGATGCCCGCCCCCCTGACGACATCACCCGCCACGCCGCCGCCCTCGTCGCCGAGGATCATCGCGGCGTGCGATACCGCGGTCTCGTTGTCGACGGACTCATGGTCCACCGCGACTTCAAGCTCACGATGCAGGAACGCCCGACGATCCGCCCAGACGGCTTCCGCCGCAGCGGAAATGGCACCTTGATCGAACACAACCTTCGTGAACTTCGATTCGTCGATTGCTGTGTGCTCGTCGAATGCGCTCCGGATCAGATCATCCGTGCTGGCCTTCGCGTGTCGGCGGCATCCGGCAAGGTGCGAGGCAGCGAGGTGCCGGACGAAGCGGTCCAGTGCCCCTTTGACCGGCGACGTGTACGGCCGGCCCCGCGCCTGCTCGGACACGTCAACCAGATTCGCGTTGAGAGCCGCATCGTGCAGCCACGTGGCACCTTCGGCGTCTTCCGGATAGCCCAACACGGCGAACAGCGACTCGACCTCGCGTTCGAGGGATTCCGTTTCCCGCTCGATCTCGACCGCCAGGTCATCGAGTTCGCCGACCCCTCGGTGGCACCGCGATCGGATGTCCTCGCGCAACGCGGCCAACCGGAGATCGGCCCCGCCTTCCGCGATTGAGGTGGCTATCAGGCGCTCCAGCGCCCCGAAGTTCGACCAGCGGTCGAGGTAGTCCTTCCCGAACCTCTCCCTTTCCTGATGGAGGTCCCCTTCGGCTGGGCCGTGGAAGGGGATCGTGGCGCGCGCGAACAAGGCCCGCTGGCTGTGGATCGCGACGATCGGCACGTCGGGCAACCCAATCTGTACGAGCTGGGTCCGAATGTTGTCGGCGTGCTGGCGAACCGATTCAGACAAATGCCTGCGGCGTGCCTCGGGAACCTTTGCGGGGTGGCGCCAGCGCGGGTTGCGGACGTTGAGGACAGCCACCACCGGCTTTCCGTGGTCGCGGATCCAGGCGGCAATCTTCTCGAACTCCATCTCCTGCTGAGACTGGTTGTCGAAGCACAGGAGCACGATGTCGGCGATCTCGACTGCCTCGCGGGCCTTGGCCTCGAGATCGTCGCGGCTCTCGGTCCGTCCCCAGCCGTTAATCCCAGGTGTGTCGAACAGCCGGCAATCTCGCCACTCGATTGGACGCACCTCGGTGGTCCAATCGCTGACACCTGGTGAGACATACTCCCCGTCGAGTTGGCCGAACGCCGACAGCAGGGTGCTCTTCCCGACGCCGGTACGCCCGAAGAAGGCGATGTTGAACGACCCGAGCGACTCGCGCTCACGATCGAGGTGACGTCGCATTTCCCCCGGGAACCCACGAGTGAAATCGTCCAGTCGGCTGATCAAGCCAGACGAGGACGGTGCGACGCGCTGCCCTTGCGCAAATGCGCCGACCAGGTCGTCGGTGATGTCATCCAGGCTCGTAAGTTCCGCGTGGCCCCGCTCGACGGCCGATCGGACGGCCTCCTCGAGCGACATCACCTCTGTCGTCGGCTCGTCATCGCGCTCCGCTGGCAGGCCGGTCACGGCGCGAACGCACCGCGAACTCCCCGGCGAAACGCTTGCCGAGAAGTTTGTCTACAGGGTGTCGGTCGAACTGATCCAGCGTGAAGCTGGACTCGGGGCGTGGGGGACATGGGTGCGGATCCTAGGCGGTGATGGACGGCGACCGGTGTCGCGAATCCGACTCGCCCCGGCTACGGGGCTGTTGGGCAGGTCAGGCCCGGTAAGGGGTGCAGTAGCATGCGGCGGTGATCCGCTCATGAGGCCGACAATCGCTGCCGACACCCTGCGTCGGACCCTCACCCAGTACCTCACCACCACCTTCGGCCTGACCGAGGACGCCGTACGTCATGGTTTGGAGGGTTTTCTCTCCCACCCGGAGCAGGGCATCTTCCGTGGCCCGTACCTGCGGATTCGCACTCCCTTCCGCCCGGCGGAGGGGGACTGGCGCGCGGACCTGGACTGGGCGCCGGCTGACTTCACCCCTTACCTGCACCAGGCGAACGCTTTCGCCCGGTTGTCGACGAAGGGCAAGGCGGCTAAGCCGACCCTGATCACCACCGGCACCGGCTCGGGTAAGACGGAGTCGTTCCTGATCCCGGTGCTCGACCACTGCCGGCGGCAGAAGCAGCAGGGCAGGGCCGGGGTCAAGGCGATCCTGCTCTACCCGATGAACGCCCTCGCCACCGACCAGACGTCTCGCATCAACGAGCTGCTCACCGACCCGGCGCTCGGCCAGGTCACGGCAGGTCTCTACATCGGCGACGTCGCGGCCATCGAGTACCCGCACGTGTTCACCAAACGCTCGGAGATGCGCCGCACGCCGCCGGACATCCTGATCACCAACTACAAGATGCTGGACCTGCTGCTCCAGCGCGCCGACGACCTGCCGCTGTGGGAGGGCGCCGAGCCGGCGTACGTGGTGCTGGACGAGTTCCACACCTACGACGGCGCGCAGGGCACCGACGTGGCGATGCTGCTGCGCCGGCTCGCCGCCGCGCTCGACCTCGACGAGCCGGAGCGGCCGCTCGGGCCGATCTGCCCCGTGGCGACCTCCGCGACCCTCGGTGAGGGCGGAGGCCGGGACGGTCGTACCGCTATCCGTGAGGTAGCCGAGCAGGTCTTCGGCATTGCCTTCGGCACCGGGTCACTGGTGGGGGAGGACCGCTACGAGGCTGGCGAGTTCATCGCGAGCCAGGACTTCAGCCTGCCGCTGCCCAGCCCGGAGCAGCTCGCGGCCGTCGACGACCGCGACCCCGAGGAGATGATGGCCGAGGTCGCCGAGCTGGTCGTCGGCGAGCGCTGTCTCGACGACCCCACGCGCCTCGGTGGTCTGCTCCGCCAGCATCCGTTGACGAAGGCGGTGCTCGACTCGCTCCAGGCGAGGCCATGCACCCTCGACGAGATCATTGATGTGCTGCCCAGAAAAAACGCCACCGGCTGGGGCAGCGTGATGAAGACCCCACCCGAGATCACCGCGACGGCGCTCACCCGGTTCGTCGGCCTGCTCTCCGTGGCGCAGAATCCGGAGGCACCCGGCCGCCCGCTGCTCAACATCGAAACCCACCTGTGGGTACGCGCCGTCTCTCGCCTGCTGCGCGGCACCTCCCACCAGGCTGCCTTTGGCTGGTATGGCGAAGCGCCGCGTGAGCTGGACCCGTACGCCACCGACGCTGACGTGGTCGTGGCCGACAACCGTTACCCGCGGTTGCCGGCCATCTACTGCCGGCACTGCGGCCGCTCCGGCTGGATGGCGCTGTCGCCGGAAAAGGACCCGCAGGAACTGGAGACCGACCCGGACAAGATCTACCGGGCCAGCGTCGGTCGGGACAAGCGCCGGGTCCGCGCGCTGATCGCCGCGACCGAGGACGAGGTACGCCAGCGCTCCCGTGGCCTGCTGGTCCTGGAGTACGGCCGCCGGGTACGCCCCTTCGACGAGCAGCGCGACCGCACGCCCACCGACGACGCAATCGTCGTGCTCGGCGACGTCCTCGACATTGACGGCGCCGAGAAGGACCGCTGCCCGTCCTGCGAGTTGGACCACGGCATCCGCTTCCTTGGCGCCGGCCTGGCCACCCTCGCCTCGGTGGCCATCACCCAACTCTTCACCGGCGGGGAGCTCGACGCGGCTGAGAAGAAGACGCTGCTCTTCAACGACTCGGTCCAGGACGCCGCACACCGCGCGGGTTTCGTTGCCAACCGGTCCTACTCGTTCTCGCTGCGCTCTCTGCTCGCCGGCCGGCTGAAGGCCGGGGAGTCGATCGGGCTCGACGACCTATTCGTCAAGATGATCGAGGAGGCGGCGAAGCCGGAGATCCTCTCCACCGTCGTACCGCCGGACCTGCACGATCAGCCCGGTGTCGACAGCCTGCTCGCTGGAGAACACAACGGCAGCCGGGAGACCTGGGAGCTGATCAGCGAGCGGCTCGTCTTCGCCACCGTCATGGAAACCGGACTGCGCTCCCGCCAGGGCCGCACCCTGGAGTTGACCCGCAGCGTCGCCGTCGAGGTTGCCCTCGACGATCCGGCACGAGCCGCGGCGATCTGCCGCGATGTCCACCTGATCGGCCCCGGCCACATCGCCGGGACACCGCCGGACGATGCCCGCTACCTCGCCTTCCTCCGCGGTCTGCTGGAACGGCTGCGTATCCGGGGTGCGGTGTTCCACGAGTGGCTGGTGCCGTACCTGAAGCGCGGTGGCACCCGGTGGCAGATCTGGGGCGGCCGCCCCGCCGGGATGCCCGCGTTCCCGAAGGGCCTGTCGGCGCCCGCGTTCCTGCTCGCGACGCCGAAGTCCCGCTCGGAGTTCGACGTGATCACCGCGCGGGGCAACTGGTACCAGGACTGGACGTCTCGCTGCCTCGGTCTCGACTCCGGCGATACCGCCGGCTTCCTCAGCCGGCTGCTGCCGGCCCTTGCCGCCGCCGACGTGGTTGCCGCCGGCGACACCGAGGACGGCAACACGGTGTACGGGCTGGTGCCCGGCCACCTCCGGGTGACCCGACTTGACGACGCGTCCGCGGTGACCGCCGGGGTCGGCTGCGACACCTGCCACTGGCAGCAGACGGAGCATCCCGACCGGGTGGCCGACTGGGTCGGCCAGCCGTGCCGGCAGTACCGCTGCCGCGGTCAGCTCCAGCCCGTCCACGACGACACTGCTGCCGACGACTACTACCGGCGGCTCTACCTGGACAGCCCGGTGTTCCGGGTCGTCACCGGCGAACACACCGGCATGCTCACCCGTGCCCAGCGGGAGACGGTGGAGAAGCAGTTCCGCGACGGTGAGCGGTACACCGACCCGAACGTGCTCTCCTGCACGCCCACCCTGGAGATGGGCATCGACATCGGCGCCCTCTCGGCGGTGGTGCTGGCGTCGCTCCCGCACGGCCCAGCCAACTACGTCCAGCGGGCCGGCCGCGCCGGCCGTAAGAGCGGCAACGCCCTCGTGCTGACGCTGGTCGGACGGTCCGAGCGGGATCGCTACTACCTCACCGATCCGCGCGACATGATCGCCGGTCAGATCGTCCCGCCCGGCTGCTTCCTCTCCGCCGTGGAGATCCTGCGCCGCCAGTACCTCGCCCACCTGATCGACCTGGCCGCCCGCGGCCGCCTGGCCGGCGTGCTGCCGATGCCACGGCGGGCGCACGTGCTGTTCGGGCCGACCGGTTGGCTGACCGGCCTCGCCGAGGCTGGCCGGCGCGACGGCGGCCGGCTGGTGGAGGAGTTCCTGACCCTCTTCGGCGACAAGGTCCTGCGGGCCGCCGCCGACCAACTGCGGGAGTTCGCGGTGGACGGCATCGTCCACCGGGTCAAGGAAGCCGACGACGTCTGGGAGTCCCGGTTGGCCGACCTGCGTCGCCGGATGCAGGAACTCGCCACCGCCCGGGGCACGCTGGTGCCCAGCGACCCGGACCACGCCCGCGAAATCAAAATGTTGAAGGCCGAGGAGAGGGCTGTCCGTCGCCGGCTTCGGGAGGTCAGCGCGGCCGCCGCTCACGGCACGCTGGTCGAGTTCGGTCTGCTGCCGAACTACGCGCTCATCGACACCCGGACCGACCTGGAAGCCACCCTGACCTGGGAGGACAAGACCGACGGCGACCGCCGGTTCCACAGCGAACTTCGCGAGTACGCACGCCCCGCCCGCCAGGCGCTGGTCGAGATCGCACCCGGCAACAGCTACTACGTGCGGGGTTACAAGCACGAGATCTCAGGGCTCGACGTGGGCCCGGCGGACCGTCCGGCGTACGAGCAGTGGCGGGTCTGCGCCCAGTGCGGCTACGTCCGCACCCACCTGGCCAAGGAGGACACCAGCGCCTGCCCGCGTTGTGCGGACCCGGGTATCGCCGACCACGGGCGACTGTTCCAGGTTCTCCAACCGACCCGGGTGCTCAGCCGCGACAAGCGCGACGACGCCCGCATCCGCGACGACAGCGACGACCGGGACCGGCGCTTCTACGCCACCACCGTCGCCGTCGACGTCGACCCGGCGAAGGTCGATTCGTCCTGGCGGCACGCCCATGACACCTTCGGCGTCGACTACAGCCGGCACGCGATGATCCGTCACTTCAACCTGGGCGCACAGCGCTACGACCGGGCAGCTGAACTCTTCGCGGGCGTTGAGGTGCGGATCAACCGGTTCCACACCTGCGCCTCCTGCGGCGGCACCACGGTCGACGGCGTCCCCGCGGTGAGCCAACAACTCGCCGCGGAGACCTCAGGGTCGACCGTCGTGAAGGGCGCCGAGCATCACCGGCCCTGGTGTCCCCACCGGCGTTCGGCGGCTGCCCAGGGCACCCATGTCGATCTGATCCTCGCTCACGAGCTGGAAACCGAGGCGCTGCGCATCCTGATTCCCGCCGCGACCGCTGTCGTGCAGGAGCGCATCGCGTCGTTCGCCGCCGCGATCCGCCTCGGCATCGCCGCGCAGTACGGTGGCGACCCCGCACACCTTCAGGCCGTGTCGGCCACCATGCCGGACGGGCAGAGCGACGGGACGCGCAACTTCGTGGTCGTCTACGACACTCAGCCGCAAGGCACCGGCTATCTGCACCGCCTCGCCAAGCCGGAGGAGTTCCGCGCAGTCCTGGAGCTCGCGCGGCAGCGAATCGCCGACTGCGTGTGTCGACACGAAGGCAGGGCGGTGTGTCACCGCTGTCTCCTGCGCCACGCGCGCAACGAGCACTTCGCCCTGATGAGCCGTGACGAGGCGTTGGGCATGCTCGACAAGCTCCTCGACAACTGGGACGTTCAGGAGGGCACCCGCACGGACGAGATCTCGCTGATCCACCAGGTGGAGAGCGAGTTGGAGATGCGTTTCCTCACCAAGCTGCTGGCGCTCGGTGAGACACCCAACTCGGGTCTGCGGATCGACCGGCGCACCGATCATGACGGTGCCCGCATCGCCGACCTGCGGTTCGTCCGCGACAACGGTCAGAGCGTCACCCACTGGCAGATGAAACTGCAGAACACCGTTCGAGGCACTCGCCCCGACGTCCACTTCAAACGCCTCGACGCCCCGTCACCTGAGGTGGCCGTCTACCTCGACGGCTTCAAGTACCACGCCTCGTCCCAGTACAACCGGCTCGCCGACGACGCGGAGAAGCGCGCACGGCTGCGCGCGCACGGCTACCTCGTCTTCGCCGCCACCTGGGACGACGTCAAAACCTGGGGCAGCACCGACGGGCAGGGGCGGTGGGCCCCGTACGGCGGGGTCAGCAAGCAGTTCGCCCGAGAGAAATACCGGCACTCCCTTCCCGGCGCCGACCCGAATGAGATCGAGGAGACCATCTGGGTCAACCCGATCGAGCAGCTGATGGGCTTCCTCGCCGATCCTGACCTCACCCGTTGGCAGCGGCGGGCAGAGGCGGGTCTGTGGGGCATGCTCAAGCAGGCCCGGGACAACAGCACCACCGACTCCGCCGGCGTCGCGGAAAGGTTGACCGCCGCTCTGCGTGGAGGATCACTACCCGCGCCGACCGCAGGGCACATCATGGTCGCTAGGGCTGAGGACAACGCAGGCTGCCCGGTGACGATCGTCCTCGACGCGCGCAGCAAGCCGTTGCCGACCATCTCGGCCCTCGCCGTCCTCGACGATCTGCCCGCCTCGGTCGCCGGCGACGGGCACAAGGAACGCTGGGCTGCCTGGCTGGCCTGGGGCAACGTCATCCAGTTCCTCGCCAATGGCGGCGGTGACGCCGGTCAACTCGCCGTGTCCACCCTCGACGTCTTCGAGCCGGCCTCGATGGCGGTCACCGAGGGCACCGGGCTGGTGCTGGCTCAACGCGCGCTACCGCTCGACGAGGAGACGGCAACGTGGCTAGGCGTCGCGGCGCAGCCGATGGCCGCGGAGCCCGAGACGCTCGCCAAGGAGTCGCCGTGGCGGGACATTCTGCGCTACCTGGACCCGGACGAGAACACCCTGGACCAGCTCGTCCAGCAGTTGGCCCGGCAGGATCTGCCCGCACCGGTCGTCGGTTACGAGCTGGGCGATCAGGGCTGGCAGGCTGAGCTTGCCTGGCCCGACCGGCGGATCGCCATTGTGCTCACTGGCCCGTCCGACGACCCGGAGACGGAAGATCGCGACCGGGCATACGCGGAAGCGGGCTGGCACGCCCGTACCGCTCGCGAATGGTCGGTTGACGAGTTGGCGGCAGAGATCAAGGCGACAAGCGGGGGAGAACGTCGATGAGCACCGGAGCAACAACCCTGCGGATGCTGGACCGCGCCGACAAAGAGGTCATGAAGCTCACCCGCGCCGACATCGGAGCGGTCTACGAGTTCATGCACAAGTTCCGGCACAATCCGGAGAACCCCGGGCTCAACCTGAAAGCTCTCAACAGCGACTCCCGGCTGATGTCCGCCCGGGTCAACAAGGACTACCGCGCCCTGCTGCTGCACATTGCCGGGGCTGACTACCTGCTCGTCGCCGTCAAGCACCGCGGTGAGGTGTACGACGACCTCACCCGGTACGCGTACCGCATCAACCGGGTCACCGGCGGCATCGAGGTCATCGACATGGCGCCCGTCGGCGACAGCATCATCGGACGGGTCGTGCCGCCCGAGGCTGAGCCTGAGCCCGCACAGAAGCCGCTCTTCCAGGCATACACCGACGCCCAACTGTTGGAGCTCGGTGTCTCCGAGCCGTTGCTGCCGCAGATCCGGGAACTGACCACCGAGGCGCAGCTCCTGGAACTGCTCGACCGGGCGCCACAGCTCACCACCGACGTGCTCTTCGCGCTCTTTGATGGCACCCCTTACGACGAGGTGCTCCAACAGGTCACCGACCCGGTACGCGCCGACGAGCCGGTCGACCCCGAGGACTTCGAGGCGGCGGTGGAACGCCCCGCCACGCAGGTAACCTCCGACGACGAGGCGCTGCAGGCGATGCTCGGCGAGGCTTTCGAGCGGTGGCAGATCTTCCTACACCCCACTCAGCGGAAGCTGGTCGAGCGCACGTACAAGGGTCCGGCGCGGGTCGGTGGCGGGCCGGGCACCGGCAAGACGATCGTTGCCCTGCACCGGGTCGCGCACCTGGCCCGTCAACTGCCGCCCGGAGCGGACAAGCCGATCCTGCTCACCACCTTCAACCGGAACCTCGCCGCTGATCTGCGCACCCGGTTGATGGCACTGGGTGGGCAGGAACTGGTGGCTCGCGTCGATATCGTGAATATCGACCGACTGGCCAGCCGGGTGGTGGCCGAAGCGAAGTCGGGCGGCAGCCGGCGCGTCGTTGACGACAATCGCGTCCTTGAGCTGTGGGATGAGTTCCTCATCGAGACGGGGGAGACCGCCTGGGAGGCGGAGTTCCTCGTCGCCGAGTGGACCCAGGTGATCCTCGGCCAGGTGCTCAACTCGCGGACCGACTACTTCAAGGCCCGCCGCCCTAACCGTGGCCGCAGTCTCAACCGGATCGAGCGCGATCAGATCTGGCAGCTGACCGAGCGCTTTACGACCTGGCTGGAGAACCAAGGCGTCTGGACCTGGCGCCAGGTGGCACAACGCGCCGCCCGCCTCGAGATGGACCGCACCGGCCAGAACACCGGCGTCGCTGGTGAAGCGTCCGGTGGGTTCTACCGACCGCGATACCGCCACGTTGTGGTCGACGAGGCGCAGGACCTCAGCGCCGCCCATTGGAAAATGCTGCGCGCCATGGTGGCGCCAGGTCCGGACGATATGTTCCTGACCGGCGACACCCACCAGCGCATCTACGACAACCACGTGACGTTGAGCAGCCTCGGCGTCAACATCCGCGGTCGGTCGTCCCGGCTCACACTGAGCTACCGCACGACCCGGCAGATCCTCGCCGATGCCTTGCAGATCATGACCGGGGAGGTGTACGACGACCTCGACGGCGGTGAGGAAGACCTGGCCGGCTACCGATCGTTGCTACGTGGCGGCCACCCGGCCTTTCGCGGTGCCGCGACGTGGGCGCAGGAGCGAGACCTGATCGTCGAACAGTTGAGCAGTTGGGGCAACCCGACCGACGGTTCGGTGGCCATCTGCGTGCCGACCAAGGACCTGGCGGCGGACGTCATCAGCCGACTGGAGGCCGACGGACTGGCCGTGGTGGAGATCGGCCCGGACGGCCCGAAGCGGCCTGACGGCGTACACATCGGCACGATGCACCGGTTCAAGGGACTTGAGTATCAGCGCATGATCATCGCTGGGGTCAGCGACGGCCTGGTGCCTCGGCAGATGATCAGCAGGTACCGGGACACGGACCCGAAGCGCTACCAGCGCGAACGCCAGCGCGACCGGTCACTGCTCTTCGTCGCCGCCACTCGCTCGCGTGACGAGCTTGCGGTGTTCTGGCACGGCATGCCCAGCCCCTTCCTGACCAGTCGGCTCGTCCAGCGCCAGCTACGGTGAGCGACGCCAGCAGGGCTGGTTCGGTGCGCAAGGAGGTCGTACGTGCAGGCGGGGGAACGGATCGGTGACCGGTACGAGTTGACGTACCCGGTCGGTCGCGGCGGAATGGGTCAGGTCTGGGCCGGCTTCGACGAACGGCTCGACCGGCCGGTGGCAATCAAATTTCTTCGGCAGCTGGAGGTGCCCGAGGGTGATCGTCAGACGGCGGGCAAGCGCTTCAGGCGCGAGGCGAGAGCAACTGCGCGGCTCGACCATCCCGGCGTGCCGGCCGTACACGACCTTGGCGTACACGGTGCGGACCTCTACCTCGTCATGCAACTCGTGCCGGGGATCGTCCTCGCCGACCACATCGCCGAGCAGGAACAACTACGGGTCGGTGAGGCGGTCTCCATTGCCGCACAGGTCTGTTCCGTGCTCGTCGCCGCCCACGCCGCCTCCCTCGTACACCGTGACCTGAAGCCCCAGAACCTCATGATTACCCCGTCCGGGGTGGTGAAGGTGCTCGACTTCGGCGTTGCCGCGTTGCTCGGTCCAGCCGAAGCATCGCGACTCACCGCCACCGGCCGCACGCTCGGCACCCCCACGTACATCTCTCCCGAGCAGGCCCAGGGTGGCCCGGTAGGGCCAGCTACCGATTTGTACGCCCTGGGCTGCGTTCTGTTTGAAATGCTCGCCGGGAACCCTCCCTATGAGGCGGCGAATGCCCCGGCCATGCTGCGCCTGCACATCGATTCGCCGATACCCATCATCACCGAGTATCGATCGGATGTGCCCGACGACCTGGCGCATCTCCTCTACTGCCTCCTGGCCAAAGATCCAGCGGAGAGGCCAGCGTCGGCTGGCGAGGTTGGCCAGATCCTTACGCCGTTCCTCGACGGCGGCGATACCCCTGGGATAGCGGCCACCCGAACGGACAACAAGTCCTCCCGCGCTGCACCGTCCTCTGCGTCCGCCTTGATGCCGTTGCAGAGGCCCCGGCATGAGCTGGTGGAGTTGCGAGCCCAGGCAAGGGAACTCGCCGAGAATGAGCGTTTCGTGCAGGCGGCCGAGGTATTGGAGCGGGCGCTCCGCTCAGGGCCGGAAGACGACGAGATCATCGCGCTACGGGTGGAACTCGCGAACCTCTACATGCTCGCAGGTGACTTTCGGCAGGCGCGTCAGGCCTTCGCGACGTTGGCCCGAGACCTGGATGAGTCGGAGACCGAGCACGATCTCGCCGATGAGTGCCGACAGCAGGCGATGGTCTGCCAGCTTGAGTTGGGCGAATCCGAAGATGCGACAGAGCCGACCACCATTCGTTAGCTCTCACATTTCGCAGCGCCCCAGCATCCTGCGCAACGCCGCGTCGTTCCAGGTTCATCGGCATGCGCTGCCCGGTCAGCGGTGCATGCCGAGCTGCGTCGAGGCCGGCCGATTCAGCCGTGCTGCGTCTTGTTCCTCAGCGAGCCGAGAAACGCAGACCACCCGGGACCGCTGAACCGTAGGCGCGGACCCGAGGGATCCTTGGAGTCGCGAACGGCGACGACGCCAGGAAGGTTGGTGGCGACCTCAACGCAGTCGCCGCCGTTGTCGCCGCTACGGATGCTCTTGCGCCAGACGGCGCCGCTCAGGTCAGTCATGTCGCATCTCCCCAGCGATATTCTTGATCATGTCAGTCAAGTCTGCCTCGCCGAGGGACAGCGCATCCAGCCCTCTCCAGACGCGCTCGTAAGCGGCCAACTCGTCGGGCTTGTCGAGGTACAGCGCCCCGGTCAACGATTCGCTGTAGACCACTGATGGTTCCGGCGCGGCCCGGCCACCCTTGGTCGCCGGGAAATCGAGGATCACGAAAGACCCCGCAACCGCGCCGGGCTGTGGACCGACCGCCAGCGGTAGCACTCTGACGCTGACATTCGGCAGCTCAGCCACCTTGGTTGGGCGATCGAGCTGCGCGGTCATGACCGCCGGTCCGTCGACGCTACGTGTGAGCACCGCCTCAGACAGCACGGACTCAAGCCTGGGGGCACTCGGCAACCGACGAAAGAGCAACGCCTGCCGTTGAAGTCGGACCTGGACCGCCCGCTCGCGTTCCTCCTCGCTGAGGATCCCGCCAAGGCGGTAGAACGCGTGGGCGTGCTCCTTGGTCTGAAGGATCCCAGGGATGAGCGATTCGTCGTAGCGACGGAGGCGGGAAGCGGCGGCTTCCAGGCTCACGTACAGCTCGAACCACTTCGGCACCGCGTCGCCGTACGCGTGCCACCAGCCCTCGACTTCGTCTCCGCGGCCAACCCGCGCAACGCCTCGGTCATCTCCGGCGACACCCCGTACAACTCGCACATCGCCTTGACGTCGAGCACCCGGACCGAGCCCTGGCCGCATTCGAGGCACCAGATCTTCTGCCGGCTGTATTCGAGGGCCTCGGCGGCGGCGTCGAGCGTCACCCCGGCTTCGTTGCGGAACTGTCACAGCAGCCGGCCGAGTTGCCGGCGCGGCACGGTCGATCCGATGTCTTCGGGCATCGGCACATTCCCTGGTTCCGTCCCGCAACACTGCGTGACCTACTCTTGCAACTCCTACGGGTTTCAACAAAGAAAGTCAATGCACAAAGGCGAAAATGCGGTCTGGAACGTTGCGTCTCCACTACGGACTGTCAGGCTGATAACAGGACGGCGGCCGGCCGGTCCCCCCGAACGGCCGCCGTGCTTCCCCGAACACAGCAGCCCTGGCGTCGTACCGCTGAATGCTGCGGCGTCAGGGCGGGGTGGGTCTGCCCGCACGCAATGAGCGAACAGGCCCGCCCTACCCACGACCTGGAAGGCGGACGGACATGAACGCTCCTAACCAACGACCAACCTCAGTCGGCGGTGGCGCTACCTACCGCTCCGCCGCGTACACCAGCCTCCTGCCATGGCAGGTCCGCGAGCGCCGCTTCTCGCCGACCGGGCTCGGGCGTCGCGGTCTGAACGCCGCCGAGGTGTACGCCTTCCTCGACCGGGTCGCCGTCGACATGGCCGCCGTCTACGCCGCTCTCGCCGAGAGTCGCCGCGAGACCGCCCGGATCAAGGACGCGCTGCGCCGTTGGCAGACCAACCACGCCCCCGCCTGCAACGAGCGGGGTCAGGTGCGATGAGCGAGCGGTACGTCATCCACCTGCCCGTCGTCGCCGCTGACCTGCCCGCCGCGCAGCGCTTGGCCCGGGTCATCGGTCGCTGGATGGCGGTGCTGCCGATGGCTGATCCGGGGGAGATCACCGTCTCCGAAGAGGACCAGCAGTTCCTCCGTCACCGGGTCTTCTGCGACCTGCGGCTGCTTGGCGGCCGGCGCTGCCTCCTCCGCGACGGTCACGACGGCGACTGCACCCGCCGCCTACGCCGCTGACCAGACACCTCCAGACCGGTGGGCATGATCGACTTAGCGATCTGCGCCAGGAAGGCATACACCGATCAATTACCCGTCTCGGTGAATTATCTGGTCGGCCCGGAGCGTGGCCATGGCGACGGTACGGCCATCGGCATCGGTGAACTCGACCTCGTACGCGGTCGGCGGGCCACGGAAGATGTGAACGACGGTTCCCACTGCCCCGGCGGGCAGTTGTTCCCCCGGAATGGCTTCTCGGAGCTCAACTACGTCGTACAGCTCCAACATGTCATCCTTCCTTGGGCGGGAACGAGATGGTCACCATCCGAGGTGCAAATGTCCCGTTCTCCATTATCCAGGCTGTGCGGACGATGATCGTGCCACCAGGCCCGGTCAGGGGAAGGTCCACGGACCACCGCTGGCCGAACTCGTCCGCCTTGCCTGGCAAAGGCTTTCCGGCGAGTACGCCTTCGCGGATCTGCTGCAGGATCACGTCGGAGTCGTCCGGGCCGAGGCCAGTGGTGGAGTTGATGACGCGATACTTGTTTTTGCCGACAGGGTGGTCCGGGTTCATGGCGTAAGCAGTGATCTTACGTGGGTCGATGTCGGCCTTGGTGAAGTCCGGTCGGCCGGGATCACCCGGAATCTTTGTCGGCTCGGGACCGTCGGGCCTCTGCGGGGCGGGTGACTGCTTCTGGAGCCGGCCGAGTGCCTGCTTGAGCTTCTCGATGAGGTCCCCGAGCCGGCGGATCTCCGGGATCAGCCGTCGCAGGCTGGCCAGCAGTCCGCGCAGCAGCCGCGCGATCCGTGCCCCCCATGACGCGACCGTCGTCATCACCTGTTCCACGACCAGCGGTGCGGCCAGTCCGCCGGTGACGAGGAGTTCGCCCGCGTACACGATGAGGCGGGAGACGCAGGTGGCGATGGCGTCGCGGACAAGGAGCCGGACGGCGGCGACCAGACCGGCGGCGCCTTCGGTGATCGCGGCCATGGCGTCGGCGCCCTGGGCGAGGCCGGTGATGGCCTGTTGCTGTTCGGCGGCCCAGGTCCGGTAGGCGGGGCCGGCACTGCCGCCCCAGTTGGCGACGTCGGTGCGGACGGCGCGCGCCAGCGTGGCGGCTTCCTCGCGTAGTGACCCGGCCACATTGCGCCAGGTCTGTGCGTGTGCGGTGATCTGCGCCGGGTCGCCGGCGAGCCAGTCGAGGGCCTCGCTGAGTGGCTTGACGTGTTCGATGAGCCAGGCGATGCCGTACTGGAGCAGGGCGCTGACCGGGTCGGAGACGAGGGCGAGGGCGTCCAGGCCGGCGCTGACGACGCCGAGGCTGCCGTCGATCCAGCTGCCGTTGCGTACGCCCTGAGCGATGAGCTCGATGTCCTCGCAGATCCACACGCCCGCCCAGGCGCTGGGCGGAGTGTCCGCTGCGGTGGCGACGAGCGGGTTGGAGGTCACCGGCGCTGCCGCACCCCGTCGAGCAGCTGCTTGGCGTGGGCGTCGGAGGCTCGGTAGCGGTCTGCGCCGGTTCGCAGTTTCCCGGCGGTGTCGCGCACCGATCCGGCGGCCGTGCCGATGCCGTCGACCAGGGTCCGTTGCAGGTCGTCGAGGAGTGTCGGCATCATCGCGCAGAGCTGACCGTAGGCGTCGACGCCCAACCGGACGTGCTGGCCTGCCTGCTGGGCGGTGTCGAGGTTGCCGGCGCAGCGGTCGAGGCGCCCGGCGTGGGTGGTCAGGTCGGCCGGGTCGACCTGGATGCCGTCACCGGCGGGCATCGCTTGGCCCCTGGTCGCGGATCAGGCGGCTGCGGTACGAGTCGATGATGGCCTGGGCGCTCGCGTCGTCACCGAGGGACTCCGTGGTCACCTCGCTGAGCTGCGTCAGCAGGTTGGCGTGGGCAGCCCGGGTGGTCGCCAGGATCTGCCGGGCGGTGCTCGCGGCCGGATGGCGCCGGACGCGCTCGTCGAGCCACAGGTCGATCAGCAGGCCGGCTGAGTCGACGGTGACCTCGACCGTCCGGTCGGGGCTGCGGGCGGTGCCGGTCAGAGCCTGCACCCTCGCCGCCAGCGTCTTCGCCCGCTCCGCGCGTTCGGCGAGCGACGACTCCCACTCGTCGAGCCGGCGTCCCGCCGCGTCGAGCACAGCGTCGTCCGCCCACATGCCGACCCTCCCCAGGGGACCACTGCCGGCGGTGGCCGGCGAGATCACCGGTACGCTACCAACCGGTGGCGCTGTGTGCATGCCCTGATTGCTGCGCCGACCAGGAGGGATGGGGCACCCCCGGTCGCCGTGTGCGCGAATCCGAACCCGGTGGCGATCAGGTCGGGGAGGATTGTCCCCGTGACGAGCAGCAACCCACGCCGGGGATGGTCCGCCCGGACCGCCTGGGAGGGCCGGGTCAACGCTCCGCTGCGCTCGTTCCTGCGTACCGAGACCGGCGGCGCACGGGTGGTGCTGGTCGCTGCGGTGGTGGCGCTCCTGTGGGCCAACCTGCACCTGTCGTCGTACGAGTCGCTCTGGAGCACGCCCTTCTCCGTCCAGTTCGGCGACTGGCGCGTGTCACACGACCTGCGGTTCTGGATCAACAGCGGCCTCATGACGTTCTTCTTTCTGGTCGCCGGGCTGGAGTTGCGCCGCGAATTCGACATCGGTGAGCTGCGGGAACGACGGCGCCTGGCGTTGCCGATGCTGGCCGGGCTCGGCGGCATGCTCCTGCCGATCGGGATCTATCTCGCGATCAACGCCGGGCACCCCACCGCCGCGGGCTGGGGAGCGGTGATGGCCACGGACACCGCGCTCGCGCTCGGCGCGCTGGCCGTTTTCGGACCACGCTTCTCGGATCGGTTGCGGGGTTTCCTGCTGACGGTCTCCGTCATCGACGACCTGGTCGCGATCGCGGTGCTGGCGATCGCCTACCCGGAACATCCCTCGTCGACGGCGCTGTTCGTCGCGGCGGGAATCTTCGGCGTCGTCCTGCTCGTCCGGGCGTGGGGCGTGCGGTTCGGGCCGGTCTTTGCGCTGCTGGGGGTGGCGGCCTGGGTCGCGGTTTCGGAGTCCGGTGTCGACCCGGTCCTGGTGGGCCTGGTGATGGGGTTGCTGACCTACGCCTACGCCCCCGGCCGCAACGAACTGCAGCGGGCGAGCGACCAGTTCCGGCTCTTCCGGGAACAGCCCACCCCGCAGCTCGCCCGTATGGCCCAGGCCGGGCTCACCTCGGCGTTGTCGCCCAACGAGCGGTTGCAGACCCTCTACCATCCGTTGGCGAGCTACGTGGTGGTGCCGCTCTTCGCGCTGGCGAACGTCGGGATCGTGATCGACGGCGAGCTCCTGGCCAGGGCCGTGACCTCCCCGGTCACGCTTGGCGTCGTGGCGGCGTACGTTATCGGCAAGCCGGCCGGGATCGTTGCCACCTCGTGGCTGGTCGCGCGGCTGAGCGGCAACCGGTTCCGGCCGCCGGTCGGCTGGGTCGCCGTCGCCGGGGTGGGCACGGTCTCCGGCATCGGGTTCACCGTCGCCCTGCTCATCGCCACCCATGCCCTGAGCGGTTCGGCCCTGGATGAGGCGAAGCTCGGCATCCTCGTCGCGACGGTTGGTGCGTCCGTCATCACCTGGCTGGTGTTCCGCTCCGCTGCGCGGCTCCCGCCGGCGCGGCGTGCGCGGGCGCTGCTGGGCGTGGCCGAGGGGATCGTCGACCTGATGCTTCCGGTCGATCCGGAGCGCGACCACCTGCGCGGGCCGAGCGAGGCGCCGGTGACGGTCGTGGAGTACGGGGACTTCGAGTGTCCCTACTGCGGGCAGGCCGAGCCGGCGGTTCGGAAGCTGTTGGCCGACTTCGCGAACGTCCGGTACGTCTGGCGGCACCTGCCGCTCACCGATGTCCACCCGCAGGCCCAGCTCGCCGCCGAGGCTGCGGAGGCGGCGAGCGAGCAGGGCGCGTTCTGGGAGATGCACGACCTGCTTCTCACCCACCAGGACGCACTCAATCCCGCTGATGTGCTCGGTTACGCCGAACAGCTCGGCCTGGACCTGGACCGGTTCCGGGAGCACATGGTCGAGCGGATGGGCGTCGACCGGATCGCCGAGGACGTCGACTCCGCCGACCTCAGTGGCGTCACCGGCACCCCGACCTTCTTCATCAACGGCCGGCGCCACCACGGCGCGTACGACATCACCGCGCTCTCGGCAGCGGTGAAGGCGGCATTCGCGAGCGCGAAGCTTCGCCCCGAGTACCACCGTCGGGAACCCGGGCGCCGCGAGGGCGGACCGGCGAGCTGACCGCGAGGGCGCGTTCTCCGCAGCCGGCCACGTGGTCGCGGCGGGGCGGGGCCGCGCCACCTGATGTGGGCGTTTAAGGGCCGTTGCCGCACCCCCGCCAAGGTCAAGACCCATGCTGTACGCGGGGACAGGAGCCGCGACGGGAGGGTGCGGGCGGCGATGGCCCGCAGCAGGGTCCGAGCCCGAGGGGACTGATCATGTCCAACGCCAGCCACGCAGACGGCGCAATGGCACGGTCCAGTTCCACCTCCGGCGCGGTGCGGGTCGCGTTCGCGTTCTGGATCACGCTCGTGGGCACCACCGTGCCGACCCCGCTCTACCCGCTCTACGAGCTGGAGTTCGGCTTCTCGTCGTTGACCGTGACCGTGGTCTACGCGTTGTACGCGCTGGGCGTGGTCGTCGGGCTGCTGGTCTTCGGTCGGCTCTCCGACCAGATCGGCCGGCGTCCGGTCATCCTCGCCGCACTGCTCCTCTCCGTCGCCGCCGACGCCGTGTTCCTGGCCGCCGTGGACCTTGCGATGATCATCGTGGGTCGGATCCTCGCCGGTCTCTCCGCCGCACTGATCATCGGAGCGGCGACGGCGGCGCTGGCAGAGCTGATCAGCCCGCGGCATCCGAAACGCGCCGCCACCGTGTCGATCTTCGCGAACCTGGGTGGTCTCGCCACCGGCACCCTGCTGGCCGGGATCGTGTCGGACGTGGCGCCCGGCCCGCTCCGGCTGCCCTGGGCCATCGTGCTGATCCTGGCGGTGATCGCGATCATCGCGTTGCGCGGCGTACCGGAGACGGTCAGGGAACGCTCGCCGGTGACCCTGCGAATCCAGCGGTTGCGCGTGCCGGCGAACATTCGCGGCCCCTTCGTCCGCTCCGCGATCACCGGCGGTGCGGGCTTCGCCGCGCTCGGGGTGCTCACGTCGGTGAGCGGCCTGTTCCTCGGCATGGTCCTGCACGAGACGTCGCACACCCTGGCCGCGCTGGTGGTCTTCGTGGCCTTCACCGGTGCCGCGTTCGGTCAGCTGCTGACCCGCGTCCTGTCCTCGCGCGCCGCGCTGGCCAGCGCCTGCGTCGGCCTGATCGTGGGGGCCGGCCTGCTCGCCTTCAGCATGTGGATGGCCGTGCTGGCGACACTGGTCATCAGCGCGGCGATCATCGGGGTCGCGTCCGGGGTGGCGGTTGGCGACGGCATCGCGACGATCACGATGAAGACCGCGCCCAAGCAGCAGGCCGAGGTGGTGTCGACCTTCTTCGCCATCCTGTTCGCCATGCTCGGCGTGCCCGCGGTCGGGGTCGGCCTGCTGATCCAGACGATCGGTCTGCGTCCCGCTGGTGAGGTCTTCAGCGCCGTGGTGGCGGTGCTCGCTCTGGTCGTCCT
The DNA here is from genome assembly GCF_040607415.1 of Micromonospora sp. NPDC005291. Classification (NCBI taxonomy): domain Bacteria; kingdom Bacillati; phylum Actinomycetota; class Actinomycetes; order Micromonosporales; family Micromonosporaceae; genus Micromonospora; species Micromonospora sp. NPDC005291. The sequence continues at coordinate 38,664 of NZ_JBEXGR010000002.1, read as the reverse complement.
GGTCAGCCTTTTCCGGGGCGGCCGGGCCCGGCCCGTCGGCTGATCGCGGGCTGGGTTTGTCCATGGTGCTCAGGCACGCGCGGGGTGCCCGAGAGTCATGCGTGGAGGTCTTGCGGCGGTCATCGTATACAACATACGCTCCCCGAATCGTCCACTCGAGGAGCTCTCCATGACGAACCTCTCCGTCAGCGAAACGAGCCTGCCCCGCCGCCGTGTGCTCCGGGCCGCGGTGGCGGCGGCCGCTGTCGTCTGCACGGTTGTTGCCTGCTCACCGGTCTCGAACAGCGGGAGCGGCGACCAGTCCGGCGACAACCCGTCGGCCGGCCAGGATTCCTTCGGTACGCCGGCGGACCCCGCCGCCGTCAAGCAGGGCGGCAAGCTGGTCATCGCCCTCTCCGCAGAACCCGACGCGCTGGATCCGACGCTGTCGAGAAGCCTCTACTCCCGCTATGTCTTCCAGGCGATGTGCCAGAAGCTCTACGACGTCAACGAGCAGGCGCAGGTCGTACCGCAGCTCGCGACCGCCCTGCCCACCACGAGCAGCGACGGCCGGACGGTGACGATTGCGCTGCGTCAGGGCGTGCGCTTCGCGGACGGGACGCCGTTCGACTCCGCCGCGGTGAAGGCCACCCTGCAGCGCCACCTCACCAACGCCCGGTCGGCGCGCAAGAGCGAACTCGGTCCCATCGACGGCGTCGACACCCCTGACGCGCAGACCGTCGTCCTCCGGTTGAAGCAGCCGTTCGCGCCCCTGCTCGGCGCCCTCGCCGACCGGGCCGGCATGGTCATGAGCGCCAAGGCGTTGCAGAGCCTGGGCGACGACTTCGCCTCGGCGCCGGTCTGCGTCGGCCCCTTCAAGTTCGCCAAACGAGTGCCGCAAAACTCGATCGAAGTCGTGAAGGACCCGAACTACTACGAGGCTGACAAGGTCCACCTCGACGCCATCTCGTGGCGCATCCTCAGCGACGCGAGCATCCGCGCCGCCAACCTGCGCTCCGGCGACGCCCAGGTCGCCGACAGCATCTCCACCCAGGACGTCGCCTCCCTGCGGCAGGAGTCCTCCGTCTCCGTCCTCCAGTCGCAGTCCCTCGGCTACCAGGGCCTCACCATCAACATCGGCAACGTCGACGGTGTCGGCACCGCACCCAAGCCCATCAACCGCCCCCTCGCGCAGAACGCCAAGGTGCGGCAGGCCTTCGAGCACGCCATCGACCGGAAGGCGCTCGTCGACGCCGTCTTCAACGGCATCCACGCCGCCGCGTGCTCACCCATCTCGCCCGCGAGCACGTTCTCGTCACCGGAAGCGCAGACCTGCCCGGCGCACGACCCCGCCAAGGCCAAGCAACTGCTCACCGAGGCGGGCGTGCAGACGCCGTACACGGTGACGATGCTCGCCTCGAACACACCCGACACGCTGCGCCTCGCGCAGGCGTTGCAGTCCATGGTCAAGGACGGCGGGTTCGACCTGAAGATCAACCCGGTGGAGTACTCGTCGCTCCTCGACGAGCAGGACCGTGGCAACTTCGAGCTGTTGCAGCTCGGCTGGAGCGGTCGGATCGACCCGGACGCCAACATCACGAACTTCGTCGGCACCGGCGCGAGCCAGAACGTCTCCGGCTACAGCAACCCCCAGCTCGACGCACTGCTGACCCAGGCCCGCCAGTCCGGCGACATCGAGGAGCGCAAGAAGCTGTACGGGCAGGCCGTCACCCTGCTGCAGCAGGACGACGCGCTGATCTACCTCTACCGGCAGCGGAACCTCACCGCCGTCAGCAAGCAGATCCAGGGCCTGCAGGTGTTCCCGGACGGCGTGATCCGCGCGGCCTTCGCCGGCTTCACCAAGTAGGTCGCCGTGGCCCGATATCTCCTCACCCGCGCCTGGCAGTCGGCGCTGACCCTGCTGTTGTCGACGATCGTGGTCTTCGTCGGTGTGCGGGCGCTCCCCGGTGACCCGGCCCTCGCGCTGGCCGGGGAGGACCGGTCGCCGGAGGCCCTGGAGGCCATCCGTCGGCACTACGGGCTGGACCAGCCGCTGCCAGTGCAGTTCGCGCAGTACCTGGAGCGCATGGCGCAGGGCGACTTCGGGGTGTCGATCCGCACCGGCACGCCGGTCTCGTCGATGCTCACGACCGCCCTGCCGGTCACCGTCGAGCTGTCCGTCCTGGCGATCCTCATCGCCACGGCGCTCGGCGTCGGCGCCGGGGTGCTCGCGGCCGTACGCCGCGGGCGCCCGGCGGAGTGGCTCGCCAACGGCCTGGCCCTGATCGGCCTGTCCGTGCCGCACTTCTGGCTCGGGCTGCTCGCGATCCTCTACCTGTCCGTGGCCACCGGGCTGTTCCCCGCCTCCGGGTTCGTGCCGTTCCTGGAAGATCCCGTGGACAACCTGCACCACATCGTCCTGCCGGCCGTGATCCTCGGGACCGGCCTCGCCGCCATCATCATGCGGCAGACCCGGTCGGCGATGCTGGACTCACTCTCCTCCGACTACGTACGGACGGCGAAGGCGAAGGGCCTCCGGCCGCGAGCCGTCATCACCCAGCACGCCCTGCGGAACAGCCTCATCGTGGTGGTGACCGTCGTGGGTCTTCAACTCGGCGGCCTGATCTCCGGCGCGGTCGTCACCGAGCAGATCTTCGGGCTGCCGGGCTTCGGCAAGATGACCATCGACGCGGTGTTCCAACGGGACTACCCGGTGATCCAGGCCGTCGTCCTGCTCACCGCGGCGGCCTACATCGTGATCAACCTTCTCGTGGATCTGCTCTACTCGGTGATCGACCCACGGATTCGGGTGACGGGAGATCCGGCATGACCGTCCTCACCGTACCGATGGCGGAGACCGGCGGCGCCAGCATCACCCGGCGTACGCGCGTGCTGCGGCGGTTGCGTCGCAACCCGCTCGCTGTCGTGAGCTTCGTCGTGCTCGCGCTCGCGGCTGTCATCGCGCTGCTCTCGCCGTGGATCGCGCCCTACTCCGTCGACCAGACCGACTTCGCCCGTACGTTCGCACCTCCCGGCACCCCCGGGCACGTGCTCGGCACCGACGACCTCGGTCGGGATGTCCTGTCCCGCATCATGCTCGGTGCGCGGGCGTCGCTGCAGGTGGGGCTCCTGGCGGTGGCCACCTCCCTGATCATCGGGGTGCCGCTCGGGCTCGCGGCCGGTTACTTCCGGGCCTGGGACGCGGTGATCTCGCGCTTCACCGACCTGCTGCTCGCATTTCCGTTCCTGATCATGGCGGTGGGGCTGGCGGCCATCCGGGGTGCCAGCCTCGGCAACGCCGCCGTGGCCATCGGCATCGCCCAGATCCCCGGGGTGATCCGGGTCGTCCGCTCGGACACGCTGCGCCTCAAGTCGCTGGACTTCGTCGCGGCAGCCGTCGTGGACGGGGCGAGTGACCTGTGGGTGCTGGCCCGGCACATCCTGCCGAACGCGACGTCGGTGATCCTGGTGCAGGCCACGGTCGCGATCCCGGCCGCGATCCTCGGCGAGGCGGTGCTGTCGTTCCTCGGCCTCGGCATCCAACCCCCGGCACCCAGCCTGGGCACGATGCTGGCCACCGCCCAGCAGTTCGCCGCCCGAGCACCATGGGCCGCGGTCCTCCCCGGTGTCGTGATCATGGGTCTCGCGCTGGCGTTCAACGTCTTCGGCGATGCCCTGCGCGACGCCCTCGACCCGAAGGGCGACCGCCGATGACCACGGTCGAACGGGCCACCGCGCCCGTCCTGGAGATACGCGATCTCTCGGTGTCGTTTCCGACCGAGACCGGCACCGTCTCGGCGGTCGACGGTGTCAGTCTGGATCTCGCACCCGGGGAGATCGTCGGGATGGTGGGCGAGTCGGGGTGCGGAAAGAGCGTCACCGCGATGAGCATCGCCGGCCTGCTGCCCGGCAGCGCCCGGATCACCGGCTCCGTACGCCTCAACGGCACCGAGCTGGTCGGCGCCCGCGAGTCGGCGCTGCGTCGCGTACGCGGCCAGGAGATCGCCTACATCTTCCAGGAGCCGATGACGTCCTTGAACCCGGTGCTCACCGTCGGGCGTCAGATCGGGGAGGTGCTCCAGGTCCACGAGCGGATGTCCCGACGGGCGGCGCGGGCTCGCGCCGTCGAGCTGCTGACGCTCGTCGGGATCCCGTCCGCAGCCCTTCGGGTCGACACCTACCCGCACCAGCTCTCCGGCGGGATGCGCCAGCGCGTGATGATCGCGATGGCGGTGGCGTGTGGCCCGAAGGTGCTGGTGGCCGACGAGCCCACCACGGCGCTGGACGTCACCGTCCAGGCCGGCATCCTCCAGGTGCTGCGGGACCTGCGGGACCGGCTCGGCACGAGCGTCCTCATCATCACCCATGATCTCGGCGTGATCGCCGACATCGCGGACCGCGTCGTCGTCATGTACGCGGGGCGGGTGGTCGAGCGGGCACCGGTCCTCGACCTGTTCGCGTACCCGCAGCACCGTTACACGGCCGGGCTCCTGTCGGCATCACCGCAGCCGGGCCGGCACGCCGGCACGGATCGGTTGACGGAGATCCCCGGGCTGGTGCCCGTCCTGTCGATCCAACCCGACGCGTGCACCTTCGCGGACCGCTGCCCGGCCGCCGACGCGCAGTGCCGCGACGCCGCACCGCCCCTGAAGGGGGTCGGTGGCACGGACCACCTCGCGGCCTGCTGGCACCCCTGCTCCATGGCACCCCAGGAGGCGAACCGATGACGCCGCAGCCGAACGCCCTGGAGATCGAGGACCTGGTCATGCACTTCGGCCCGGTCCGCGCCGTGGACGGGGTGTCCCTCACCATCCCGAGAGGCCGGGTCACGGCCCTGGTGGGAGAGAGCGGTTCCGGCAAGTCGACCGTGGGCCGATGCGTGGTGCGGCTCGTCGAGCCGACCGCCGGGACGGTCCGGATCGCCGGGACGGACGTCACCCATCTGTCCCGACGGCGGCTGCGCCCACACCGTGGCGCGGTGTCGATCGTGTTCCAGGACCCGGCCGCGTCACTGGACCCACGCATGCTGGTGGGCGAGATCGTGGCCGAGCCGCTGCGGCTGGCCGGCACACGGATCTCCCGGCGCGACCGGGACGTCCGCGTCGCTCCGCAACTGGAGCGGGTGGGCCTGCGCGCCGAGGTGGCGCGTCGCTACCCCCACGAGCTGTCCGGTGGGCAACGCCAACGGGTCAGCATCGCCCGGGCACTGATCTCCGAACCCATGCTGCTCATCGCGGACGAACCCACCAGCGCACTCGACGTGTCCGTCCAGGCGTCGGTGCTCAACCTCCTCGCCGACCTGCAACGCGACATCGGGTTCGCCTGCCTCTTCATCACCCATGACCTGTCCGCCGTCGAGTATCTGGCCGACGACATCGCCGTCATGTACCTGGGCCAACTCGTCGAGAAGGGCACCCGCGAGCGGATCTTCGCCCGGCCCGCCCACCCGTACACGCAGGCACTGCTGTCCGCCGCGCCGGTGGCCGATCCGGTGCGCCAACGGCAGCGTCAGCCGGTGCTGCTCGGCGACGACCTGCCGTCGGCGTTTGATCCGCCGTCCGGCTGCCGGTTCCGTACCCGGTGCCCGCTCGCGTTCGACAGATGCGCGACGGAGGTGCCGGCGCAGACGGCGATCGGCGACGGCATGGCCGCGTGCCACCTGGTCCAGCCCGACGGCACCGGTCCCGACGTTCGCACCGCAGATCCGAGTGAGGTTTCGTCATGACGTTCACCACCCGACCGACGCTGCAGGGCACCTTCGGCATGGTGTCCTCGACGCACTGGCTCGCCAGCCAGGCGGCGATGGGCATCCTCGAACGCGGGGGCAACGCCTTCGATGCCGCGGTCACCGCTGGGTTCGTCCTGCACGTGGTCGAACCGCACCTGAACGGGCCGGGTGGCGAGGTGCCGGCCATCGTGGCCACCGCACAGGACCCGAGGCCGAAGGTGCTGTGCGGGCAGGGGCCCGCCCCGGCCGGTGCCACCATCGCCCATTTCCGGTCGCTCGGGATGGACCTCATCCCGGGAGCCGGACCGCTCGCGGCCGCCGTGCCCGGCGCCGTGGACGCCTGGCTCCTGCTGCTGCGCGAGCACGGCACGCTCACCCTCGCCGAGGTGCTGGAGCCGGCGATCGGCTATGCCGGTGCCGGCCACCCACTGATCGGCCGGGTCGGTGACACCGTGGCAGCCGTGCGGTCGTTGTTCGAGGAACACTGGCCCACCTCCGCCCAGCTCTGGCTGCGCGGCGGCCGTCCGCCGGCCGCAGGCGAGATGTTCGCCAACCCGGCGTACGCGGGCACCCTGCGCAGGCTGGTCGAGGCGGGGCAGGCGGCCGGCGCCGACCGGGAGGCGCAGATCGAGGCCGCGCGCCGAGCCTGGAGTACGGGTTTCGTCGCCGAGGCGATCGATCGGTTCAGCAGGCAGCCGTTCCAGGACTCCAGTGGTCGACCCAATGCCGGGCTCGTCACCGGCGACGACCTGGCCGCGTACTCGGCGACCTGGGAGGCGCCCGCCACCCTCGACTGGCACGGCTACTCGGTGGCCAAGACCGGTTTCTGGGGCCAGGGGCCGGTGCTGCTGGAGGCGCTGTCCGTCCTCGACGCGCTCGACGACCCCGGCGCGTACGACCCGGGGACGGCGACCGGCATCCACGCTCAGGTCGAGGCGCTCAAGCTCGCCTTCGCCGACCGGGAGGCCTGGTACGGCGACGACGCCGATGTGCCCGCCAAGGCGCTGCTCTCCCGGGAGTACGCGCGGGAGCGCGCCGCCCTGATCGGCGATCGCGCGTCGGCGGAGTTGCGGCCGGGGCGTCCCGACGGGGCACAGCCGCGCCTGCCGGCCCACGTCCGGCCCGGTGCCGGGCGGCGTGCCGACCCTACGGATCCCACGACGGGGGAGCCGACGGTGCAGGCCGACGGGGTGACCCGTGGCGACACCTGTCACGTGGACGTCGTCGACCGCTGGGGCAACATGATCTCGGCGACCCCGAGTGGTGGCTGGTTGCAGAGTTCTCCCACCATTCCGGAACTCGGCTTTCCGCTGGGCAGCAGGCTGCAGATGTTCTGGCTGGAGGAGGGTCTCGCCTCGTCGTTGGCTCCGGGTCGTCGACCGCGTACGACGTTGAGCCCGACGATGGTGCACCGCGACGGGGAGCCGGTGCTGGCGTGCGGCACCCCCGGCGGCGACCAGCAGGACCAGTGGCAGCTGCCGTTCCTGCTGCGGCATCTCGTCGGCGGCCAGTCCCTGCAGGAGGCCATCGACGCGCCCGCGTGGCACACGGTCAGCCTGCCGGGGTCGTTCTACCCACGCGACATGGAGCCCGGCGTCCTGGTCGTGGAGGACCGGCTCGACGAGGGCGTGCTGGCGGCACTGCGGGCGTACGGGCACGAGGTGCGGGTCACCGACGGATGGAGCCTCGGGCGGCTCTGCGCCGTGACCCGCGACCCGGGCACGGGCGTGCTCTCCGCCGGTGCGAACCCCCGAGGGATGCAGGGCTACGCGTGCGGCCGTTAGCGGGCGCCGTATCCGCCCTCGGCGTTCTCGTACGCGGCGGCGGATGCCGCGTCGAGGTGGGCGAGCGCGGCCTGCTCGGCGCGGTCACCGTCACCTGACTCAATGGCGTCGACGAGCTGGATGTGCTCGGCCCACGAGTGTGGTGCGCGTTGCGCCGCCCCGAGCCGGAAGACCCACTGGACATGGAGGTAGAGCGACTTGGCGATCGACGACAGCCAGGGGTTTCCGCTGATCTGGAGAATGCGCAGGTGCAGTGTGCTGTTCAGTTCGGCGACCCGGGCCAGGTCCTGCCGCTGCGTCGCCTCGCGGCCCTGGTCGAGCAGGGCACGCAGGGCCGCCACGTCCGTTGCGGTCGCCCGCTCGGCGGCCAGCCGGGCGGCCAGCGTCTCCAGCCGCTCGCGGACGGCGAACATGTCGGTGATGGTGCCGCTGCTCGGTGAGGCGACGACCGCGCCCCGGCGGGGGAGGACCACGACGAAGCCTTCCGCCTCGGCGACGCGCAGAGCCTCCCGGACGGGGTTGCGGGAGACGCCGAAGTCCTCTGCCAGCCGGTCCTCGGTCAGCCGTTCTCCGGGAAGGTAGTCGCCGTCGATGATGGCGGTCCGTAGTGCGGCGAGGACCTGATCGCGTAGCGGCAGGTGTTGCGCGCCGAGCTTGTCCCGCAGGTCTTCCGCCACCTGGTCGCCTCTCCGTGAACGTGTATCCGGACAAAGTGTATACGAAGAACAATCTCTGGAGGGTAGCCGACAGTGTCGAGCACAGTGCCCCACGTCATCCACCCCCGCGTCGCGGCTCAGGAGGACCAGCACCTCCTACGGCGACGGCAGGCGCTCGTCGTCGTGCTCACCTTCCTGACCGGGAGCGCCGACGCCATCGGGTTCCTCTCCCTCGGCGGCGCCTTCGCCAGCGTCATGACCGGCAACATGGTCCTGCTCGGACTCTCGGCGGGCAGAGGTGACGCCGAGCTGGCCCTCACGTCGGGCTGCGCCATCATCAGCTTCATCGTCGGCGTCCTCGCGGGTGCCCGCGTCGTCGGCTCGGCACAGCCGGACGATCCGGTCTGGCCACGGCGGGTCACCTGGGCGCTGGTCCTGGAGCTGGCGGTGTTCGTCGTGTTCCTCGTCGTCTGGGAGGTCACACTCGGCGCCCCCGACGCGCACGTCCACCTCGCGCTGCTGATGCTGTCCGCGGTGGCGCTGGGCGTGCAGAGCAGTGCGATCCAACGATTCGGCGTGTCCGGCCTGTCCTCCACGTACCTGACCGGCACGCTCACGAGCCTGATCGCCGGCGTCGCCGGACGCAGCCCGTGGAGCACGCTGCGCCCCAAGGCTCAGGTGTTGCTGGCCCTCATGGTCGGCGCCGCGGTCGGCGCCCTGGTCGCCCTGCACCTACCGGTCGTCGCCCCGGCGCTGCTGATCGTGCCGCTGGTGCTCGTCATCGTCGTGTCCGCGCGGATGAGGGCCTGACCTTCAGACACCGCGAGCGAACAGGGCCAGGCGTACCCGGTTGGGGCTGTCGGTCTTGGTCATCAGGCTGGTGATGTGGGTCTTGACCGTGGTGACACCGATGTGGAGCCGGTCGCCGATCTCGGTGTTGGAGAGGCCCTCGGCGACGAGGTTCAGCACGTCCCGTTCCCGGGCGGTCAGGCCCTGCGCCGGCCGTGGCGTCTCGGGGCGGGCGTGCACCGCGCGCTGCACGAGGCGTCGCAGCACCTCCGGGCTGAACGGGCTGTCACCGACGGCGGCCCGGCGAATGCCGTCCAGCAGCTCGGTCGGGGGCGCGTCCTTGAGCAGGAACCCGCAGGCCCCGGCGGTCAGGGCGGGATAGAGGTGGTCGTCGTCGCCGAACGTCGTCAGCACCAGGATGCGGGTGGCGGGACGTTCGGCGAGGATCCGGCTGGTCGCGGTGATCCCGTCGACCCCGGGCATCCGCAGATCCATGACGACGACGTCGGGGAGGAGCCGCGCGGCGAGCGGGATCGCCTCGCGGCCGTTGTCGGCCTCCCCGACGACCTCGATGTCGGGCTGGGCTTCACAGAGCATGCGCAGCCCCGCCCGGATGAGGTGCTGGTCGTCGACCAGCAGCACCCGGATCACGCCGGCTCCGGCGTGGGTGACCCGGCCGGGGCCTCGCGCTCGCGGGGCACCGACACGACCGGCGTCCCGACGGAAACCACGGTCGGGAGCACGGTTCGTACCCGCCACCCGGTGCCGGTCGGGCCCGCCTCCAGCCGGCCGCCGAGGACCTCGACGCGTTCGCGCATTCCGATGATGCCGTGACCGCCACCGGCCGGCGTGCCCGCCGGCACCCCGGCGCGGCCGTTGTCGGCGACCTCCCAGTGCACGGCCCCGTCGCGGACGGCGACCACGAGGTGCGCCAGCGCGGACGTTCCCGCGTGTTTGGCCACGTTGGTGAGTGCCTCCTGGGTCAGGCGCAGCACCGCCAGACCGCGCACCGCGTCGAGCGAGCCGATCGCCGGGTCGAGGTCGGCCTCCACGGTGATACCGGCCTGACGGGCCCGGTCGACCGCCGCACCGATCGCCGCCGGCAACGCGGACGGCTCGATCGCGGTCAGGGCCGCGTCGCCGCGTACCCCATCGGGGTCGCGCAGCACCGCGACCAGCCGGCGCAGCTCCGCCAGGGCCGAGGTGCCCGTGCCGTGCACGTCGTCGAACACCTCGCCCACCCGGGGTTCCAGGTCGGTGAGCACGTGCCGGGCCACGCCGACCCGCAGCACCATCGACGCCACGTGGTGCGCGATGACGTCGTGCAGCTCGCGGGCGATGGCGCTGCGTTCGTCGGCGCGCGCCGCCCGGCTCTCCGACTCACGTCGGCGCTGCTCCGCCGCCGCCCGCTCCACGGCCTGCAGACCGAGCTCCCGGTTGGTGCGGATGACCAGCCCGAGCAGCACGGGAACGCCGACCTCCAGGGCCAGCCCGACGACGCCGGAGGCGACCCGGCCGGCCGGGTCGCCGATCGAGTCGGTCAGATCGACCACGACCAGCAGCGCGGCGGCCAGCCAGATGGTGTGGCCGCGACGTGCCCGCATGGTGACCTCGAGCAGCGCCCAGCTCGCGCCGACCTGGTTGATCATGATGTCGTCGACCAGGCAGATCGCGACCGCCAGCAGTGCCGCCTGCGCCACCAGGTTGACCACCGGCCGGCGGTGCAACACCAGGGCGACCGCGAACGCGACCACCGCGAGAATCCACTGTGTCACCGTCGGCTCGCGACCGGCCTGGGTGCCGAAGACCAGGTAGCCCACCCCGCTGAGGTCGAGCAGAAGCGTCCGCACGAGCGTGTCCCGCGCGTCGAACAACCGTCCCGGCCACCCCACCGGGTCAGCCTAGGTGCTGCGGCTCGGCGGCACGAGCGCCCCGCCACCGGGGCCGCACGGCCAGGTAGGCGGCCAGGCCGAGTGGTCCGAGCAGGATGGTCAGCACCAGCACCGGAGCCATGACCAGCGCCGGCACCCCCCGTTCCCGGCTGTCCAGCCACGCCCACCGGCCGACGAACAGATCGAACGCGATCATGTGCGCCCAGCCCGCCGCCGCGCCGTCGGAGGTGCCGAGCAGGTCGCGCACCCCCTCCAGAGTCGGTGACGTCACGGCCGGCAGCACGTCGCCGAACGCCGGGATCACCAGCAGCCCGTAGATCACCACGACCGGCAGCACGATCAGCGGCGAAGAGATGATCCGAGCGGTCCACGACCAGCGCGGCAGCAGGATCATCAGCGCCCAGAACGGCGCGGCCACCGCGAACGTCAGGGTGAACAGCGTCGCGGTCATGCGGCCAGCGCCAGTTCCGGCCGGGTCCGGCGAGCCAGCACCGCCGCGGTGGCGGTCGCGGTCGCGACCACCAGGGCCGCGACCGCGGCCAGCGTGAGGGCGTCCGGGCGTAGCAGCGGCTGCCCACGCAGGGCCTGCCAGGTCAACAGCAGCGTGAGGACGCCGTACGCGCCACCCGCGACGACCACGAGCCGGGCGCGGGTGTGCTCGTCCAGTCGGGTGCCGATGAACCGGGTCAGCAGGATCGCCAGGATCGGCAGGGCCTGTAGGGCGTGCAGGCCCACGAAGTGCCCGATCCGCAGGTCCCCACCGGTGGTGCTCCAGCCAACCAGCGGCAACCCGGGCCCGCCGTCGAGGACGCCGACACTGTGCGCCCCGCTGATTCCCTCGATCCCCGGCTCCTGCATGGGCAGCACCATCGGCACCGCCGCCAGCATGCCCAGCAGGGACAGGCCGATGCCCCATCCGACAGCGCTGGCGGCGACCCGGTCGGGAATCCGCCGGATCAACACCACGATCCCGATGACGAGGTGCGCGACGAACAGCACCATGATCGCCGCGCCCATCGCCGAGAACAGAGCGGCGTTGAGAGGCGTCGTGCCGTTGTAGTGGCTGGTCGTGCCCCGGATGACCTGCCAGACGATCACCACCAGCTCGATCACCGACACGGCGACGATGACCGTGGCCGCCCACTCGGCGACCCGGCTCCGTCGTGGCAGCAGCGAGAGCATCCAGGCGAGGGTAAGGCCATACAGCACGAAGGACACCGCGAACTTGAACGGCTTGAGCCAGATCGGCGATCCGGTGAGGACCCGCGAGTCGACGACGATGCCGACCGCGCAGACGACGGCGAGCGCCGCCATCGCGGCGACGAGGAGCATGAGTGGGCGGTGCCAGTGTGCCGCCCGGCGCAGATCGATTGCCATGTCTGTAGATGCTCGCGACCGTGTCCGCCGGTCGCCTCCGACCGCGAGCCCTGGTCGCGACCGGCAGTCGGAGCGCGTCTCCTCCCTGGGTAGGAGACGAAATCCGTCGGAACGCGTCGCCGGTGCTGGCACAATGGCCGACCTGCCGAAGGGACCGGGAGTGACCATGACGACCAATGAGGACCGTGTCCAGCCGAACGAGACCACGGTGCCACTGCTGCCCTGCCCGGCGCCGGCGGAGACCCTGGCGTTCTGGCGGTCCCTCGGGTTCGAGGTGACCTACGAGCAACACAAGCCGTACGTGTATCTGGCCTTCAGATGGAGTGGGTTCCAGCTGCACTACGGCCCCGCACCGAAGGGCCTGGACCCGGCGAAGGAGACGTCCGGTGGCTGCCTGGTGATGGTCGACGCGGTCGCGCCCTACCACGCGGCGTTCACCGAGGCGATGCGCCGCACGTACGGCAAGGTGCTGGTCAAGGGTCTGCCCGGATGACCCGCTACCGTGCCGGGGCGTCGCGGTTCAGCATCGTCGACCCGTCGGGCAACACCATCACCTTCATCCGACGGGACGAACCGGAGAAGCTGGAGTACGGCGGGTCGACGGAGTTGCAGGGCCTCGCGCGGGTGCTCGACAACGCGCGGATCCTGCGCGAGTTCAAGACCGACGACCGGGCGGCCTACCGGGCGCTCGACTCGGGGATGCGCCGCCGCGAGGAGGACGCTCCGGTGGTCGAGCAGGCGATGGCGCTCGCCGCGCTGATCGAGCTGTCGGTCGCGTTGGAGAAGGTGGAGCGGGTGTCCGAGTGGGGCGCCCGCCTCCGGGCACTGTCCCTGACCGCGCAGGAGCGTACGCGGGTGGAGCAGTACGTCGCCGACCCCGCCGTCCTCACGCCGTGGCTGCCCGACGCGACCTGATCTCCCGACGACCGCGGGCCGCCGCCCGAACCGGGCGCGGTGTCGTTCGAGCGTTATGACTCTGAGTCATATTGATACCTCGGTGTCATAACGCTCGTTGCCGACCGTCGGTGCTCGCCTGACCGGCGGAACTTGTGCCCCGGCTCTGCCTCGCAGGCGACGCCTACGAGCGATCAGCTCGACTGAGTTCGGCCGGCCAGTCGCGCGCGCTGTCGATTACGTCGCAGGTAATGGCTCTGCCCCCGGCGCGGTCATTAGGGTCGGGGCGTGACGACCATGACCATGCCGGGGCGACCGGTCGGGGAGCTGCTGCGCGACTGGCGCCGAACTCGCGGCATGAGTCAACTCGACCTGTCGATCGAGGCGGGCGTGTCGGCCCGGCATCTGAGCTTCGTGGAGACCGGGCGATCTCGGCCGAGCCCGGAGTTGATTCTGCGGCTGGCGGAGCAGCTTGACATGCCCCTGGCTGAGCGCAACACGATGCTGCTGGCGGGCGGCTACGCCCCCGCCTATCCCCGCCACGAGCTGAACGACCCGGAGTTGGCTCCCGTACGTGCCGCCGTCCGGCAGATCCTCGATGGGCACAACCCGTACCCCGCAGTGCTCATCGACGAGCACTGGCACCTCGTCGAGGCCAACGCCGCCCTCGCGCTGTTCACCGCCGGTGTCGAGGCTCACCTACTGGCCCCACCGGTCAACGTACTGCGGCTCAGCCTGCACCCCGGCGGCATGGCCCCGCGAATCCTCAACCTGCCCGAGTGGCGCGCCCACCTGCTCAACCGACTGCGCCACCAGGCCGCGACGACCAACGACCCGGCGCTTTCCGCACTGCATGACGAGCTTCGCGGCTATCCCAGCGGCACCGACGTCGCGGCGCCGATCAGCGACGCCGTTTCGCGTGTCGTCGTCCCGCTCCGGTACCGCCACGGAGACCAGGAGCTGTCCTTCTTCAGCACCACCACCCTCTTCGGCACTCCGCTGGACGTCACCGTCTCCGGGCTGGCCGTCGAGGCCTTCTTTCCCGCGGGCCCGGTGACCACCGCGGCGCTCCACACCCTCGCCAAGGAGACAGCCGGACCGGGCTGAACTCTGCTGGCTCGCGTTTCGGAATGAACCGATCGGTCATATTTTCCGTGTTGCCGGTCAGGGTCACAAACCAGAACCACGGAGGCACGATGTCAACGGTTCGAACTGGTCCGGTCATCGGACTTATCGTGCAGATCGTCGTGCTGGCGGTGCTCGCGGGAACGGTCGGTCTGGGCACGGTGGGGTGGTTGGCGGGGCTGGCGTACGGGCTGGTCCTCTGCGTCCTGCTCAGCCGGGGGATGTCCCGGTCGGGTGCGCGTGGTCTGAGTCCAGCGGACCAGGTGACCCTGAGCCGCGCGATCCTCGTCGGCGGTGTGACGGCCCTGGCAGCGGAGTCGTTCGCCCGGCCGGCGCCGGCCGCGTTGATGGTCACCCTCACCGCCGTGGCGCTGGCCCTCGACGCGGTGGACGGGTACACGGCCCGACGCACCGGGACCACCAGCGAGCTTGGCGCGCGCTTCGACATGGAGATCGACTCTTTCCTGGTTCTGGTGCTCTGCCTCCACGTGGCACCCTCGGTGGGCGGCTGGGTGCTCGCGATCGGCGCGATGCGGTACGTCTTCGTCGCCGCGAGCTGGGTGTTGGGGTGGATGCGAGGATCTCTGCCGCCGCGCTACTGGCGTAAGGTCGTCGCGGCGATCCAGGGCGTGTTGCTGACCGTGGCGATGGGCGATGCGCTGCCCGGGCCGCTGACGACGGTCGTGCTGATGGTGTCCCTGGCGTTGCTGATCGAGTCGTTCGGGCGTGACGTCACCTGGCTGTGGGTGACCCGTCACCTCCGCCGCGCCTCCATCGTCGCGGACACCCCGGGCATGAGGGGTGCGTTGGTCCATCCGAGCGGTCAGGCGAGCCACAGCACCCAGTGCGCCGACTCTCCGCTGGGCGGGCTGGGCGCAGGAAAGACGGATGGGCTGCCCTGGCAGGCGCGCCCGACGGTCGCTGTGGCCCGAAGCGAAATCGCCCGGGTCTGAGCCGCGCGCGTGCCTTACTCACCAGCGATCATGGAAGGATGCCCGGGTTGTCGCTCTTGACGCGCGAGTACGTCAGCTGCCGAGCCAGGGACGGAGAGCGATGAGGAGCGAACTCTCGGGCGTTCCCGCCAACGATGGCACCGGAGTCGAGGGTCGGACGAAGCGCCCGATCTGGGCCTGGCTGACAACCGTCCTGGCCGCGCTGCTCGCGCTGCTCGTGCTCACCGCGCCGTACGACTTCGGCCAGCTCACCCCGGCGGGGTTCGTGCGGATCCCCTTGGAGGCGCTGCTGTTCGTTGCCCTCCTGGTCGCGCTGCCGCTCCGCGGGAGTCGGCTGGTCGCGACGGTCGCCGGCGTGGCCCTCGGCCTGCTCGGCATGCTGAAACTGCTCGATCTGGGGTTCTCCGCCTCCCTCAGTCGGGCGTTCGACCCGGTGCTCGACTGGGCGTTGCTCGATGACGCGTTCGCCTTCCTCAGCGAGTCGTACGGTCGGCCCGGCGCTGTCGGCGCGGCAATCGCCGTGGCGGTGGTGGCTGTCGGCCTGCCGATCCTGGTCATGCTCTCGGTACGGCGGCTGAGTCGGCTGGTGATCCGGCACCGCACCGGCACCACCCGGATCGTGGCGACGCTGGTGGTCGTCTGGGTCGTCTGCGCCGCGTTCAACGTGCGGGTGCTGCCGGGCGTACCGGTTGCCGATACGTCCGCGACCACCCTGGCCAACGGCCACGGATTCCAGGTGCGCCTGCGTCTCAACGACCGGAAGACGTTCTCCACCCTGGTCGACGCCGACAGGTTCCGCGACACTCCGGGCGACCAACTACTGACCGCGCTGCGCGGGAAGAACGTGGTCATCTCCTTCGTGGAGAGCTACGGCCGGGACGCCGTCGAGGATCCGGAGTTCGCCCCGCAGGTCGGCGCGGTCCTCGACAGCGGAACCAGCCGGCTGGGCGCGGCCGGTTTCGCCGCGCAGAGCGGCTTCCTCACCTCGCCGACGTTCGGCGGCGGCAGTTGGCTCGCCCACGCCACGCTGCTCTCCGGCCTCTGGATCGACAACGATCAGCGTCACCGCACCCTGCTGGCCAGCGACCGGATGACCCTCAACGGTGCCTTCCGGCGGGCCAACTGGCAGACCGTGGGCGTGATGCCCGCCGTCACCAGGGCGTGGCCGGAGGGCTCGTTCTTCGGCTACGACCGGTTCTACAACGCCAAGACGCTCGACTACCACGGCCCGAAGTTCAGCTTCGGCACCATGCCCGACCAGTACACCCTGTCGAGTTGGCAGGGCCTGGA
This sequence comes from Micromonospora sp. NPDC005291, assembly GCF_040607415.1. Taxonomy (NCBI): domain Bacteria; kingdom Bacillati; phylum Actinomycetota; class Actinomycetes; order Micromonosporales; family Micromonosporaceae; genus Micromonospora; species Micromonospora sp. NPDC005291. Next base: position 22,197 of record NZ_JBEXGR010000002.1, on the reverse strand, counting down.
GCAGGCGAAGCAGGACGGCAGACCAACGATGACGGAGCTCGCGCTGGTGTCGAGCCACGCGCCCTGGACGCCCGTTCCGCGGCTGATCGACTGGACCACCGTCGGCGACGGCGCGACCTTCCACGACGCCGCCGCCGGGGGCGGTGCGGCGGACGAGGGGCGGCGCACCACCGCCCAGATCCGGGCGGACTACCGGCACTCCATCGAGTACACGCTGGGCACGCTGATCTCCTACGTGGAGACCTACGGCGACGACGATCTCGTGTTCATCGTCCTCGGTGACCACCAGCCCGCCACGGTCGTCACCGGCGAGAACGCCAGCCACGACGTCCCGATCACGATCATCACCCGAGACCGGGCCGTGCTGGACCGGATCTCCGGGTGGGGCTGGCAGGACGGGCTCAAGCCTGGTCCCCAGGCCCCGGTCTGGCCGATGGACACCTTCCGGGACCGGTTCCTGACCGCCTTCGGGCCGTAATCCCGGCCCCGCTCGCGCCCCTCTCACGGACGGGAACAGATAGATGACGGATACCACCGGCACCAGGATCGCGGCGCTCAAGACCGATCCGGCCATGTCGCTCCTGCACCGGTCGTTGAACGTCTACTACGGCGACGCCGAGCGCGACGCGAGGATGGACGACTTCTACTCCCGGTTCGTCACGAGTGGGGATCTCGTCTTCGACATCGGCTCCCACGTGGGTGACCACATCGGCAGCTTCCGCCGCCTCGGAGCCCGGGTCGTCGCCGTGGAGCCGCAGCCGCTGTGCCTACGTGCGCTCCGTGCGATCTATGGCGGCGACGACCAGGTGACTCTGGTGCAAGCGGCGTGTGGCGCGGTCGCCGGGAGCGTCCGGTTCCACGTCAACTCGACCAACCCCACCGTGTCGACCGCCTCGTCCGACTTCGTGCAGGCGGCGAAGGGCGCGGGCGGGTGGGAGGGCGAGGTGTGGGATGCGGCCATCGAGGTCCCGGTGGTCACCGTCGACGCGCTGATCGACCGGTACGGCGTGCCGGCCTTCACCAAGATCGACGTGGAGGGTTTCGAGGACGAGGTGCTGGCCGGCCTGAGCCGCCCGCTGCCCGCCCTCTCCTTCGAGTTCACCACGATCGCGCGCCCGGTCGCCTACCGGTGTCTTGATCGCCTGGGCGCGCTCGGCTTCGACGGCTTCGACGTCGCGTTGGGCGACGACAAGTCGATGACGTTCCAGAGCTGGATACCCGCGAACGACATGGCAGCACACCTGCTCGCACTCCCGCACCAGGCGAATTCCGGCGATGTGTACTGCGTGTCCGGGAACGGGGTGGTCAGCAGCACCACCGCGTGACGATCGGTCGATCAGGCGCTGGCGGCGGGGTCGATCAGCGGGGCATGATCGTGGTTCGTCTCGACGGAGAGCCGAACCACGCGATCGGGCGGAAGAGGGTGACGCCGATGACCCCGACGCAACTTCGCGCGTACGTAGCCGTGGTCCGGCTGGGCTCCGTCAAGCAGGCCGCCGCGGAGCTTCAGGTCTCCGAGTCGGCGGTGTCGCTCCACATCGCACAGTTGCGCAAGGAGTTCGGCGACAAACTGTTCATCCGTACGGCGGCGGGACTCGCGTTCACCCCTGGCGGGCTTCGGCTGGCCAGTCGGGCGGCCGAGCTGCTGGGCCTGCAGGACCGCACGATGCTGGAGGTGAGCGCCGCGAAGCGTGGCCGCCGGTTGCTGCGGGTCGCCACGTCCAGTCTGTTCGCCGAGTTCGCCGCGCCGGGGCTGATCGAGTTGTTCGCGAAGCGGGCTGCTGACCTCGACGTCGAGTTGAGCGTGCGCAACCCGGGCTCGTTCGGGTCGCTGTTGCTGACCCGCGCCGCGGACATCGCGATCGGGCCGCAGCCGCCGGTCGTCGACCCCGCGATCGCCTGCCGGCCGGTGATGAACTACCGCCTCGTCCTCGTCGTCGGCCCTGATCACCCGTTCGCCGGTGTGCCGGCGTCCCCCGGGCAGCTGCGGGAACAGACCTGGCTGCTCGGGCCGTCGGCGACCTCCGAGCTTGGTGGGGTGCCGGCGATGCTGCGCCGCCTCGCCGTGCCCGACGACCGGCAGCAGATCTTCCAGAGCCACGCGGCGGCGCTGGGGGAGGCCAAGCGGGGCAAGGGCATCTCACCGGCGCTCGCGTTCACCGTCGCGCCGGACGTCCGCCAGGGCCACCTGGTGCAGGTGGCGGGGCCGCACGCGACGATGGAAGCGGTGTGGCATTCGCAGGTGCTCGCCAGCCCCGGCTCGATGTCGGCCGCCGACGAGCTGTGCCGCTTCTCGTCGACCCCGAGGGCGATTCAGGCGATGATGCGCGGCGCGGGCGTCAGCGTCGGCCACTTCCGGCCGTCGGTGCACGTGACGCTCTGGAGCTGACGGGCGACGACCAGCAGGTCCTGGAAGGTGCCGGCCGGCAGCATGCGGTCGCAGTAGGGGAGAGCGGCGGCCATGCCGCCGACCCGGGGCGCGAAGCCGGGTGCGCCGGCGCGGGGATTCAACCACACGATCCGGTACGCGCGGCGGCTCAACCGGGCCATCACCGCGGCCAGCCCGTCGGGCGGATCGCTGTCCCAGCCGTCCGAGCCGATCACCACCACCGCCCCGCGTACGACATCCGCGTGGTGGGAGGTGAGCAGTGCGCGCAGGTTCGTGGCAATCCGGGTGCCCCCGTACCGGTCGGTCACGGCGGCACTGGCCTGGGCGACCGCCTCGGCCGCCGACGTGTGTCGCAGCACCACGGTGAGCCGGGTCAGCGTCGTCGCGAACGCGAAGACCTCCGCGTCGGCGACCACCGCGAACGCCCGCATCAGATGCAGGTACGCGGTCGCCTGCGCCCGCATCGACTCACTGACGTCGCAGAGCAGCACGACCCGGCGTGGTCGCCTCACCGGCCGCTCGCGGACGACCTCGACGGGTTCCCAGCCGGTGCGGCGGGCCCGGGCGATGGTGGGTCGCAGCGCGATCCGGGGACCGGTCGGGCCGGCGGTGTGTCGCCGGGTGCGCCGGGTCGGCCAGCCGGCGACGGCCGCGCGCAGGGCGTCGCCGAGCTGCGTGACCTGCGCGGTATCGAGTTCGTCGAACGGGCGGTCGGCGAGCCCGGCGAGGGCGCTGGGACGCCGCTCGGGCAGCCGTAGTGCGGTGTCGTGTTCCGTCGCGTCGGCGACGGCTGGCGGCAGGGTGGCCCACGGCAGGCCGCCGCCCGAGCCCGCGCCGTCGGTGTCGGCGGGCACCCGGACGTACACGTCGTCGTGGCCCTCCGTCGGAGGCGCGGACCGCGACGGCCGGGGCAGTGGCGGGGGATCCGCGAAGATCGCCGCGAAGACGCGGTCGAACGCGGCGAGGTCGGTGTGCCGTCGGACCAGGCTGATCCGGGCGGTCCAGTAGAGCGTGGACATCGAGTCAGGTGCGCTGGCGGCGAGCGCACGGACGAAGTCGTCCACGTCGGTGAGCCCGGCCGGGACGCCAGCTCGTCGCAGCCGGTTGGCGAACGCCACCGCGAACGCGGCCCGGTCGACCCCGCGCAGCACGGCCGGGCTCACCGACGTGCGACCAGCCAGGCGATCACCGCACCGGCCGCGACAAGACCGACAACAAGGGGTACGACACGCTTGGTGATCGAGCCACCCGCGATGCTGAGCAGGTCGAGCGCCTCCGGCTCGGCGGTCGCCGTGGCCCGCGTGCCGGCGGCCGACGGCTCGACAGGGGACGGCTCCATCGGCGGCGACGCGACCGGCGGCGACGCGACCGGCGGCGACGCGACCGGCGGCGACGCGACCGGCGGCGACGCGACCGGCGGCGACGCGACCGGCGGTGACCCGGCGGCGGAGGGCTCGGCGGCTGGCGGCCCGGTCGGCGACGGCTCGGCGGGCGAGGGGGCGAGCGGCGGCGGCTCGACCGGGGAGGGTGCGACAGCGGTGGTGGTGGGCGTGGTCGCGACCGCCGCGGCGGACGCGGCCGGGGCGAGCCCCGGTTCGGGTTGCGCCGGGGACGTGACGGCATCGGACCCGGTCCGGGCGGCGGGCACTGGCGTAGCGGCCCCGACGGTGGCGGACGTCGGCTGGTCGGCCGCGATCTTGGCTTCCAGGTTGGCGACGAACTGGGCCAGCAACTTGCCCGAGACCTCCTTGATCATGCTGCTGCCGAACTGGGCCAGCTTGCCGGAGATCTTCAGGTCGGTGTCCACGGTGACCAGCGTCCGGTCGCCGTCCGGGCGCAGTCGGGCGGTGACCAGCGCGGACGCGTTCCCGGTGGACCGGGCGTCGCGGCCCTTCGCGTCGATCACCCCGTGGTAGGCCGTGTCGTCCTTCTCGACGAACCGGGCGGTGCCCGCGAACTCCGAGATGACCGGCCCGACCTTGACCTTCACCCGTCCCCGGTAGACGTCGCCGTCGACACCGGTCAACTGGGCGCCCGGCAGGCAGGGCGCGATTCCCTCCAGGTCGGTGAGCACCGCCCACGCCCGCTCGATCGGGACGGTGACCACGAACTCGTTGGTGATCTTCATGATTGACTCTCCTGGTAGGCGCCGAGCGCGGCGGCGACCACGGCGCGATCGTCGGGGGTCTTGGCGATGGTGCCGAGGGTCTGCGCGACGTTGTCGGCGGCCAGGTCGGCGGCGCCCAGCACCGCCAGCGCGCCGACCCAGTCGATGGTCTCCGCCATCCCGGGCGCCTTCTCCAACTCCCGGTCGCGTACGCCGCCGATGAACTGGACCGCGGTGCGGATCAGCGGCTCGGTGGCGCCCGGTACGGCCCGGCGGACGATCTCCACAGCGCGGGCCGGCTCGGGGAAGTCGATCCAGTGGTACAGGCAGCGGCGGCGTAAGGCGTCGTGCAGTTCCCGGCTGCGGTTGGAGGTGAGCACCACGACCGGCGGCGTGCGGGCGGTGAACGTGCCGAGTTCCGGGATCGTGATGCCGGCCTCACCGAGGAACTCGAACAGCAGCGCCTCGAACTCGTCGTCGGCCCGGTCGATCTCGTCGATCAGCAGCACCGGTGGGACCGGCCCCCGGTGGCGTACGGCCCGCAGGATCGGCCGTTCCTGGAGGAACTCGGCGCTGAACAGGTCGGCATCGGTGAGCCGGGCATGGTTCGCCTCGGCGAGCCGGATCGCCAGCAGTTGTCGCTGGTAGTTCCACTCGTAGAGCGCCTCACCCGCGGTCAGCCCCTCGTAGCACTGCAACCGGATCAGCGGCGTCTCCAGCGCGCGGGCCAACGCCTTCGCGGCAGCGGTCTTGCCGACACCCGGCTCGCCCTCCAGCAGCAGGGGCCGGCCGAGGCGCAACGCCAGGAACAGGGCCATCGCCATGCCGTCGTCGACCAGGTAGTCGACGGCGTCGAGGCGGTGCCGCACGGTCAGGGCGTCCTTCATGCCTCGCCCGCCAACAGGCGCTCGTAGTCCGCCCGGGTGTCCACGTCGATCGGCACCGGCCCGTCGACGGGCACCTCGGTCACCGGGTGGCGACCGGAGTGCAGCAGCTTCCACACGGCCTTGTCGCCGTGCAGGTCGTACAGCTCGGGAAGGACCGCGCGGCCGAAGCGGAACGGATGGCCGAGCCCGTCGGCGTACCGGCACACGGCCAGGGGAGTGGTCGCCGCGGCGACCCGGCGGACGTCCTCGGCGCGGACGCCGGGCTGATCGCCGAGGAGCAGCACGAGCGCGTCGGCGCGTGGGTCCACCGCCCGCGCGGCCGTGCTGACCGACGACCCGCAGCCGCTGCTGAACGCCGAGTTCTCCACGACCTGACAGCCGGTCAGGTCCACCCGGCCGCGGATCTCGCCCGCAGCGCCGCCCAGGGCGACGAGCAGTTGGTCGAAGTCGCACGAGCGGGCCAGGTCGAGGGTGGCGTCGAGCAGCGTCCGCCCCCGGTACGGGAGCAGCTGCTTCGCCTCGCCAAGCCGCACCGACGCGCCCGCGGCGAGCACCAGGCCGGTCAGGAACACGGGCTACGCCGCCGTGTAGGTCGCGAGGCAGCCGGCGCAGCAGAACCAGAGGTCCTGCCCGTCGACTCGGGCGTGCGGGGTCTCCGAGCCGACCAGCACGGTCATTCCGCACACCGGGTCGACAGCCTGCTGGGGCCGGGCGACCGGCGCGTCCGAGGACGGGGTCAGCCCGTCCACCCGGATCGCCCGGACCATCTCGGACATGATCGACAGGGCGATCTCCGGTGGCGTCTGCGCGCCGATGTCCAACCCGGCCGGTGAGTGGACGCGGGCCCGTTCGGCGTCGGTCAGGCCGAGCTCGTCGAGCAGAGCCGCGCCGCGTTTGCCACTGGCGACGAGCGCGATGAACCCCACGCCGGCGTCCAGCGCGGCCCGGATCGCCTCCTGCTCGCCCTTGCCGAGCCCGGCCACCACGACCGCCGTGCAGCCGGTGCAGTCGTCGGCCGTGACGACGTCGAAGTCGAGGAACGCGGCGAGGGTCGCCACCGCGGCGCTGATCGGCGTGTTGCCGACCACCCGCAGCGCCGGCGCCGGCAACACCGGTCGAAGGAAGACCTCGATCGCGCCGCCGGAGTGGCAGGGGTTGACCACCACCCGCGCCCCCGGTGTCTCCGGGAACGGGGCTGCGCCGTCCGGCAGCACCCGCAGCAGCAGCGCGGTGCCGTCGCGCAGGGTGTCGAGTGCTGCCGCCCGCACCGAACTCTCGGCGCACACCCCACCGACGAAGCCCTCGATCGAGCCGTCCGACCGGATCACCGCGGCGTCACCCGGCCGGGCCGACGTCGGGTCCTGTGCGCGGACCACGGTGGCGTGGACGAACGGCTCCCGGGTGTCGGTCAGCTCCCGGGCGCGCTCCGCGATGGTGGTCATCCTCGGCTCCCTCAGATCGGCGGCCGGGCCTGGCCGCGCATCGCGTCCCAGACCCGCGACGGCGTCAGCGGCATGTCGGCGTGGCGTACGCCGAAGGGCTTCAGGGCGTCCACGACTGCGTTGACGATCGCGGGCGGCGACCCCACCGTCGCGGACTCACCCACGCCCTTCGCGCCGATCGGGTGGTGCGGTGACGGCGTCACGGTGAAGCCGGTCTCCCAGTCGGGCACCTCGAGCGACGTCGGGATCAGGTAGTCCATGAGGGACGCCCCGAGGCAGTTGCCGTCCTCGTCGAATGCGATCATCTCCATCAGGGCCATGCCGACCCCGTCGGTCAACCCGCCGTGCACCTGCCCCTCGATGATCATCGGGTTGATCCGGGTGCCGCAGTCGTCGACCGCGATGAACCGTCGTACCGTCACCTGAGCCGTGCCGGGATCGATGTCCACCACACAGATGTACGCGCCGTGCGGGTACGTCAGGTTCGACGGGTTGTAGCAGATCTGCGCCTCCAGCCCACCCTCGATGCCCTCGGGCAGGTCACCCGCCCCGTGCGCGCGCAGGGCGATGTCCTGGATGGTGACGGACCTTCCCGGGTCACCCGTGACGTGGAACGCGCCCTTCTCCCACTCCAGGTCGGCCACCGACACCTCGAGCATCCCCGAGGCGATGATCCGGGCCTTGTCGCGGACCTTGCGGGCCACCAGGGCCGCCGCCGCGCCCGACACGGGCGTCGAACGGCTGCCGTACGTGCCGAGGCCGAACGGGGTGTTGTCGGTGTCGCCGTGCAGCACCTCGATGTCCGCCGGCGGAATCCCGATCTCCTCGGCGACGATCTGCGCGAACGTCGTCTCGTGCCCCTGACCCTGCGACTGCACGCTGAGGCGTACCACGGCCTTTCCGGTCGGGTGGACGCGCAGCTCGCAGCCGTCGGCCATGCCCAGCCCGAGAATGTCCATGTCCTTGCGAGGGCCGGCGCCGACGGCCTCGGTGAAGAACGCGATGCCGATGCCCATCAGCTCGCCCCGGGCCCGCTTCTCGGCCTGCTCGCGGCGCAACTCGTCGTAGCCGGCCATCTCCATCGCCAGCCGCATCGTCGGCTCGTAGTTGCCCGAGTCGTACACCCAGCCGGTCTTCGTCGTGTACGGGAACTGCTCCGGCTGGATGAAGTTCTTCAACCGCAGCTCGGCCGGGTCCATGCCGAGCTCGTCGGCGAGGCAGTCGACGATCCGCTCGACCAGGTAGACCGCCTCGGTGATGCGGAACGAGCAGGCGTACGCGACACCGCCGGGCGCCTTGTTGGTGTAGACCGCCGTCATCGAGCAGTACGCGGCCTCGATGTCGTAGCTGCCGGTGAAGACCCCGAAGAAGCCGGCCGGGTACTTCACCGGGGCGGCGGTGCCGTTGAACGCGCCGTGGTCGGCCAGCACGTTGGTGCGGATACCGAGGATCCGGCCGTCGCGGGTCGCGGCGATCTCCCCGCGCATGATGTAGTCGCGGGCGAAGCCGGTGCTGATCAGGTTCTCTGAGCGGTCCTCCATCCACTTCACCGGCTTGCCGGTGACGATCGAGGCGACGATCGCGCAGACGTACCCGGGGTAGATCGGCACCTTGTTGCCGAACCCGCCACCGATGTCCGGCGCGATCACCTGGATCTTGTGCTCGGGCAGGCCCGCCACGATGGCGTAGAGGGTGCGGTGCGCGTGCGGCGCCTGGGTCGTCGACCAGAGCCGCAGCTTGCCGTCGACGGCGTCGTAGTCGGCGACCGCCCCGCAGGTCTCCATGGGCGCCGGGTGCACCCGGGGATAGACGAGATCCTGGCTGACCACGACGTCGGCGCGGGCGAAGACCGCCTCGGTGGCCGCCTTGTCGCCGGTTTCCCAGTCGAAGCAGTGGTTGTTGGTCTTACCGTCAAGGTCGTCGCGGATCAGCGGGGCGCCCGCTTCCAGCGCACGACGCGCGTCGATCACCGGGTCGAGGACGTCGTACTCGACCTCGATCAGCTCCAACGCGTCGCGCGCCGCGTACCGGTCCTCGGCGACGACGAACGCCACCTCCTGGCCCTGGAAGCGCACCTTGTCGGTGGCGAGCACGGCCTGCACGTCGTTGGAGAGGGTCGGCATCCAGGCCAGGTTCTGCTGCGCCAGCATCGCCCCGGTCACCACCGCCTTCACCCCGGGCGACGCCTCGGCGGCACTCGTGTCGATGCTGACGATCCGGGCGTGCGCCACCGGGGACCGGAGGATCGCGAGGTGCAGCATGCCGGGCAGTTGGACGTCGTCGACGTACCGGCCGCGACCACGGAGGAACCTCGGGTCCTCCTTGCGCAGCATCCGGCCGTACCCGACGGGCTTCTGGTCGTTGTCGTGGAACGTGTCCACGCGCTCGTGCACGGTGGTCATGCGACGGCCCCCGCGGTCTGGCCGGCGTCGGCGATCTCGCCGGCCTCGGGCGATTCGGTGGTCTCGGCGACCTGGGCCGCGGCCTGCGCCTCGGCCACGGCGGCCCAGCGGACCGAGCGGACGATGGTGGCGTAGCCCGTGCACCGGCAGATCTGACCCGAGATCGCCTCCCGGATCTCCGTTTCGCTCGGATCGGGGTTGCGGTCGAGCAGCGCTCGCGCGGTCATCATCATCCCGGGCGTGCAGAAGCCGCACTGCAGACCGTGGCACTGCATGAAGCCCTGCTGGATCGGGTCCAGCTCGGCACCCTTGGCGAGGCCCTCGACGGTACGCACCTGGTGGCCGCCGGCCATCGCCGCGAGCACGGTGCACGACTTCACCGGCTCGCCGTCCAGCCAGACCACGCAGGTGCCGCAGTTGCTGGTGTCGCAGCCCCAGTGGGTGCCGGTCAGGCTCAGCACGTCCCGCAGGAAGTGCACCAGCAGCAGCCGGGCCTCGATCTCCCGGGTGACCTCGACGTCGTTGACGGTCATGGTGACCTGCATGCTCAGCTCCTCGCCCGTTCGACGGCCCGGCGCAGGGTCCGCCTGGTCAGCTCGGCGGCCAGATGCCGCTTGTAGTCCGCACTGCCGCGCTGGTCGGTCACCGGGTCGCAGCTGCGCGCCGCGATCGCCCCGGCCTGCTCGTAGAGGCTCTCCGAGGGCTCCTGCCCGCGTAGCGCCGCCGAGATCTCCGGAATGCCCGTCGTGTTGGGGCCGACCGCCGCGAGCCCGACCCGGGCGTCGACGATCGCGCCGCCGTCGAGCCACACCGCCGCGCCGGCCGACACCACGGCCCAGTCGCCGGCCCGGCGCTCGACCTTGGCGTACGCGCTGCCGCAGCCCGGCCGCACCGGCAGCCGGATCTCGACGAGGATCTCGTCGTCCGCGACGGCCGTCTCGTACGGCCCGACGTGGAACTCCTCCATCGACACGACCCGCTCGGCGCCGCCCGGACCACGGATCACGCACCGCGCGTCCAGCGTCGTGCAGACCGCCGAGAGGTCCTCGGACGGGTCGGCCTGGCAGAGCGAGCCGCCCAGGGTGCCCCGGTTACGCACCACCGGATCGGCGATCACCCGTTCGGCGTCGGCGAAGATGGGGAACGCCGCCGCCAGCACGGCGGATTCGAGCAGCTCCCGATGCCGGGTGAGCGCTCCGATGCGTACCTCGTCCGGGCCGGTCTCGATGTAGCCCAGCTCGGCGTGCAGGTCGTTGATGTCGATCAGGTAGTCGAAGTTGGCCAGCCGCAGCTTCATCATCGGCAGCAGGCTGTGCCCGCCGGCGATCAGGCGCGCCGTACCGCCCAGCCGCTCCAACAGGCCGATCGCATGGTCCACACTGGTGGCTCGCTCGTACTCGAACGGTGCCGGCACCTGCATGTCGCACCTCCCGCAGTCCGGCAAAATCTCTGCCCGGCGGTGGCCAAAGTCAACGGCGACCTAAGCAACTGCTTAGGTCGCCGTTGACGGTGCCGCCAGGGCTCCCGGATCGTGCGGCCATGCGGGACATCGTCGACGGGCTGACGGGCTGGCGCACCAACGGCGTCGCGTTCGCCGTCGCGACCGTCGTACGGACCTGGCAGTCGGCGCCCCGGCAGGCGGGCGCGGCGATGGCCGTCTCGGTGCACGGCGAGGTCCTCGGCAGCATCTCGGGCGGCTGCGTCGAAGGTGCCGTCTATGAGCTGTGCCGGACCGCGCTGGAGACCGGAACGGCCCACACCCAGACCTTCGGGGTCAGCGACGACGACGCGTTCGACATCGGCCTGACCTGCGGTGGCACGATCCAGATCCTGGTCCAACCGAGTGTCGCGATGACCGAGCCCGACGAGGTGCTCGCCGCGATCCGGGACGGCCGCCCGGTTGCCACCGCATCGGTCGAGAACGCCCAACTGGTGATCTGGCCCGACCGGGTCGCGGGCAGCCTCGGCGCACCCGACCTGGACGACGCGGCGGCCCGGCAGGCGGCCGGGATGCTCGCCCTCGGCGTCACCGGCATGATCCACCTGGGCCGGCAGGGGGAGCAGCGCGGCGATGACGTGGCCGTGTTCGTCCAGTCGTACGTGCCGCCGCCCCGAATGATCATTTTCGGTGCGATCGACTTCGCCGCCGCGATGGCCCGGATGGGCAGGTTCCTCGGCTACCACGTGACGGTCTGCGACGCCCGCCCGGTGTTCGCCACCCGCGCGCGTTTCCCGGACGCCGACGACCTCGTCGTCCAGTGGCCGCACGCGTACCTGGAGTCGACGACCGTCGACGACCGCACGGTGCTCTGCGTCCTGACCCACGACCCCAAGTTCGACGTGCCGCTGCTCCAGGTCGCCCTCGGCACACCCGCCCGCTACATCGGCGCGATGGGCAGCCGCCGCGCACACGACGACCGGATGCGCCGGCTGCGCGAGGCGGGTGTGGAGGAGAGTGCGCTGGCCCGGCTCTCCTCGCCGATCGGGCTGGACCTGGGCGCGCGAACACCGGAGGAGACGGCCGTGGCGATCGCCGCCGAGATCACCGCCCAGGCCTGGGGCGGCTCGGGTCGCCCGCTCAGCGAGCTGGAGACCCCGATCCACCACGTCTGAGCGGCGGCTGATTCGCCGGGGCGCAGCTCGGCCCCCGTCGATCATGGAGCTGTGGTGCCCGATTTGGAGCTCTAGCGGCTACTTCGTCACCCACCACAACTGCATGATCGGCGAGGCAGGGCAGTTCGAGCTAGATCATGCGCAGGACCAGCGCCGCGGAAACCGCCAGCTCACGATGGAGCACCTGGTCCCGGGGGACGAACACCATTGCCTGCCCCTCCCCGAGGACCACGTCCTCCTGCCGAGCCGTGGTGGTGCCACGGAACACGTGGACGGTCACGGTGTGGGGAAACCCGGGTTCGTGCGGACGGGGGCCGTTCCACAGTGGGTGCAGGTCACCCGCTGTCAGACCCGTCTCCTCCAACAGTTCGCGGCGGGCCGCCTCCTCCGGCGACTCGCCGGGCTCAATGTGGCCACCCGGCAAACTCCACTGACCAGGCGAGGCGGCCGCATCCTCGTCGCGGTGCTGAAGCAGCACCGCGCCCGATGGATCGACGAGCAGCACGAGAGCGACGTCATAGGTGGCCACCACGAGACCGTGCCATGTCGCCATGAGCTTGTCGACGGCGGTCCCTCGCCGCGCGCCGGATCGCGTAGCCTGCGCGGATGGACCTCGATGATCTTCCGCTGGCCGAGTTCGCGTTTCCGGGACCGCTGCGGGACAGTCTCGTGGCCGCGATCCTCTCCGGCACCAAGACTTCGACGTCCGCCCTGCTGGTCGGATACGAGCGCGCTGGCGACCCGCTGCCCGAGGTGGGCGAACGATCCGCCGTGGTGGACTCCGATGGTCGGCGGGTCGCGGTGATCGAGCTGACCGAGGTGCGGGTGTTACGGCTCGCCGACGTCGACCTGCAACACGCCCTGGACGAGGGCGAGCGGGACGAGTCGGTGGCGCAGTGGCGGGCGGGGCACGAGACGTTCTGGCACAGCGCGGAGGTGCGCGCCGAGCTGGGTGATCCAGGGTTCACGGCCGACGACGACACCATGGTGGTCACCGAGCGCTTCCGGTTGGTGCATGTCGTCTGAGGAGCCCTGCCCGCGGCTGCGTCTGCCGATCCGACGGAACGGGGCACCGATCGTGATCGGGGGCCCGCGTGGTCGCTACCCCTGCCTGCTGCTCACGCCCGACGCAGTGCGGAGCGGCCTGCGAAGCGCGCCGAGTCGCCCAACTCCTCCTCGATCCGGATCAGTTGGTTGTACTTCGCCGTGCGGTCGGAGCGGGAGAGCGAGCCGGTCTTGATCTGACCGCAGCCGGTCGCCACCGCCAGATCCGCGATGGTGGTGTCCTCCGTCTCGCCCGAGCGGTGCGACATGACAACCGTCCAGCCCGCCTGGTGAGCCATGGTCACCGCGGCCAGCGCCTCGGTCAGGGTCCCGATCTGATTGACCTTGACCAGGACCGAGTTGCCGACGCCGGTGCGGATGCCCTCGCGCAGCAGCGCCGCGTTGGTGCAGAACACGTCGTCGCCGGTGAGCTGACAGCGCTCGCCGACGCGGGCGGTCAGCTCGCGCCAGCCGTCCAGGTCGTTCTCCGCCATCGGGTCCTCGATGGAGACGATCGGGTAGGCGTCGATGAGCTTGGCCAGGTAGTCGGCTTGCTCCGACGGGGTGCGGCGCACTCCCTCGCCCGCGTAGTCGTACACCCCGTCGCGGAAGAACTCCGACGACGCCGGGTCCATGACCAGGCCGAAGTCCGTGCCGGCGCGGTAGCCGGTGCGCTCGATGGCGGCCATCACGAAGTCGAGCGCCTCCTCAGCGGTACGCAGCGCGGGCGCGAAGCCACCCTCGTCGCCGACGCCCGTGGAATGCCCGGCGGCCAGCAGATCGCGGCGCAGGGTGTGGAAGACCTCGCTGCCCATGCGGACGGCTTCGGCGAAGGTGTCCGCGCCCACGGGCGCGATCATGAACTCCTGGAAGTCCAGCGGGTTGTCGGCGTGGGCGCCGCCGTTGACGATGTTCATCATCGGCAGCGGCAGGAGGTGGGCGTCGGCGCCGCCGAGGTAGCGGTAGAGGGGCTGGTGGTGGGCTGCAGCGGAGGCCTTGGCGGCGGCGAGGGAGACGCCGAGGATCGCGTTGGCGCCGAGCCGAGACTTCGTGGCGGTGCCGTCGAGGGCGACCAACGCGGCGTCGAGACCCGCCTGGTCCGCCGCGTCCCGGCCGCGCACGGACGCCGCGATCTCCCCGTTGACGTGGGCCACCGCGCGGTCGACGCCCTTGCCGTGCCAGCGTGCGGAGTCTCCGTCGCGCAGTTCCACGGCCTCCCGGGCACCGGTGGAGGCGCCGGAGGGGACAGCCGCGCGCCCCAGGGACCCATCCGTCAGGACGACGTCGACCTCGACCGTGGGGTTGCCCCGGCTGTCGATGATCTGGCGGGCGGTGACGGTCTCGATGGCGGCGTTGACGGTTGCGACTGTCTGTGCGGACATGGGAGTTCCTTACCGTTGTCGTGCCGTGGCCCCGGCTGCGACAGCGGTGGCGCTGAGCCCGACAGCGGCAAACCCTACAGCAATGCTGTTCAGTGTTGCTGCGCAGGTTAGCTGCACAGCTTTGCTGACCGACGGTGTAAAGTGCCCTATGCCCACCCCGGAAGCCGCCGCCATCGCCGCTGAACTGCGCACCGCGATGGGCAAGCTGACCCGACGCGTCAAACACGAGGACCACATCCCGCTGGGCCAAGTTGCCGTTCTCGGTGCGCTCGACCGCGACGGCGCCATGACCACCAGCGACCTCGCCGCCGATCAGCGCGTACGCCCCCAGTCGATGGCGCGGGCGGTGGGGCTGCTCATCGACCAGAACCTGATCACGCGCCGGGCGCACCCCACGGACCGCCGAAAGTCACTGGTCGATCTGTCGGACGCGGGCCGGGCCGCGCTCGAAGCGGAGCGCGGCCGCCGGGCCGGTTGGCTCGCGCAGGCCATCGAGGCCGAACTCACGGATGAGGAGCGGGCGTTACTGGCACGCAGCGCCGCCCTGTTGGAGCGACTCGCCACACGCTAGTGACAGTCGGCCGCTGGACCAGGAGCCCACGGGGAGTTGGCCGGGTCGGCCAACAAGGTATGGAGTGCCAGTAGCTCGGATCGGGCTCACGCCGGGGCGGTCCGATGTGGAGTCAATCGGCGCCGCGAACCGTGGGTTGCCGCCCGCCGTCACGGCTTCCCGGATCTCCGTACGGCCTGCTCGTCCTCGTCCGTACGCGGGCGGTCGCCGTGTCCCGGCAGGAAGTCGCGTTCGACGACACCGTCCGACGAGGTGTCAGCGGTGAAACGTACAGAATCCATGACCCTGCCCGCGCCTGCCTCTGCCGATCCGTCACGCCGACGGGTCCCTCCGTCGTCAAAGGATCACTATGCTCGGCGCGTGATCCCCCCAGCACTCGAGATCCGCGGCCTGGTGAAGACCTTCGGGACGCATCGTGCGGTGAACCAGATCGATCTGACCGTTCGCTCCGGCACGTTCCATGGCATCGTCGGACCCAACGGTGCCGGCAAGTCCACCACCATCGGAATGGCCGTCGGACTGGTCACCCCGGACGCCGGGAAGATCCGGATCCTCGGCCACGACGCGCTGCGCGACCGCGGCCTGACCCGCACGCTGACCGGCGTGCTGCCCGACGGCCTCGACTTCCCGGAGCGACTCACCGGGGCCGAGCTGCTGCGCTACAGCGCTGGCCTGCGCGGGCTGCACCGCGTCGCGGCCGCCGAACGGGCCGCCGAGCTGATCGAGGTGCTCGGCCTGGCCAAGGGCGCTGGCACCCCACTCGCCGACTGCTCCACCGGCACCCGCAAGAAGCTGGGCCTCGCCCAGGCGCTGCTGCACGCGCCCCGGCTGCTCGTGCTCGATGAGCCGTTCGAGGCGGTCGACCCCGTCTCCGCGGCCACCATCCGGCGGGTGCTGCGCCGATTCGTGGCCGGCGGCGGCACCTGCGTGCTGTCCACCCACTCGATGCTGCTGGTCGAGCAGATGTGCGACGAGGTGACCGTGATCCATCAGGGTCGGGTGGTCGCCGCCGGGCCGGTCGCCGAGGTCGCCGCCGGCAGCAACCTTGAGGACCGGTTCGTCGAGCTGGTCGGCGCCGACGCCTCCGGCGACGCCGGCCTGGACTGGCTGACCGGGCCCCGATGAGCGCCGATTCCGTCGCCCCCGGCCCGCTGGCCGGCACCCTTGGCAAGATGGCAGTGCCGGCCCGGATGCGCACGGCCATGCTGCGTCGCTCGCTGCGCGAGCATCCTGGACCCGCGGTGGCCGGCCTGGTCGGTCTGCTCGCCGCCGCCTGGCTGATCCGGTACGCACTCCAGGGCGACCAGCACACTCTCGCCCTGCTGGCCGGGGCGTGGGTTCTCGGCTGGATCGTGTTGCCGCTGCTGCTCGGCGGTGGGCGTGGCCGGGTCCGTCCAGCCCACCTGCGGTTGGAGCCGATCGGCGGTGCCCCGGCCGCGATCGGTCTGCTCGCCGCGTCGGCGATCGGCATCGGTCCCGCCGTGTCGCTGGTGGCGCTCGCTGCGCTGCCGGTGCACGCCGCTCGCTACGGCCCCCCTGCGGTCCTCGTCACCGCCTTCGGCGCGGTGCTGCTCTGGCTGCTCGGGCTGATCGGCTCGGCGATCGCGCTGGAGGTCGTCGGCCACGCCGGCGGGCCGGCTGGTGCGCTGCTCACCGGCATCTTCACCGGGACGGCGATGGGTGTCGCGGGGTCGCTCTGGGCGGTCTTCCCCTGGGTGTCGGTCCTGCTGGTCGGGGCGCCGGACGAGGTGGTCCGGGTAATGGGGTACGTGCCGAGCAGTTGGCCAATCTCGGCCGTGGTCGGGGCACCCGAGGAAGGGGCGCGGATGATGGCGGCCCTGGCGGGCATCGTCGTGCTCTGCGCCGTCGCGTACATCATGCTCGTTCGAAGGGTGATCACCGCGGGCGTACCGTTCCGGCCGCGCGGCACCACCGCAGTCCCGTTCGTCGGCGCCCCTGACAGCGAGCCGGCGGCGTTGCGCCCGGCCACGGCGGCCGGGAATGGGAGTGAGCAGCGCGGGTGGCTGGGATGGCTGCCGGCCGCGACGCGGGCGGTCGCGGTCCGTGAGTTGCGTGCCTGGATGCGGCATCCGCTGCGGATGCAGTATCTGGCGTTCGCGGTGGTGTATGGCGCGCTGCTCGCCGGACTGCCACTGTTGTCCGACGTGGATCTGCTGCTGCCGTGGGCCGGGCCGCTCGCCGTGCTCGGCGCGGCGGCGATGTCGGCCGGGCTGGTCGGGCTCGACGGCACCGCGCTGTGGCTGCCGCTCACCACGCCCGGCGGTGAACGTGCCGAGGTCCGTGGGCGGGCCTTGGCGTGGCTGGCGCTGGTCACCCCCATTGGGGTGCTGCTCACCGTCGCCGGCGTCCTCCTCGCGCCTGATGTCGACGCGCTGGCCGCACTTTCCACCCTGCCGGCTCTGCTCGGCGCGGGCGCAGCGGTGCCGGTGTGGGTGTCGCTGCTGCGGGTGCGCCCGGTAGCCGACCCGCGGCATCCCACCTCGGCCGACAACCCGACCGACATCGTCAGCGTCCTGGTCGCCACCGCCGGTGGGCTGCTCGCCGCGGCGCCGGTACTCGCGCTGATCATCTGGGGCCCGCCCGGGGTGGCTCCGCTGCTGCCGCTGGTCGGCGTGCTGTCGGGTGCTGCGGCCCTGTGGGGTGGCCTCTTGCTGGCCGACGACCGCCTCAGCCGGCGTGGAACCGAGGTGCTCGCGGCGGCCGGGCAGCGCAGCCGACCCGCGGAGACGGTGATCCCGCTGAAGTGGGATGCCCAGTGGTATCGGGACAACAAGGCGACGGCGTGGGCGCTGGGGTTGCTGACGGTGGGATGGATCCCGGTGATCCCGCAAGGGGTGATGGTGCTGGCGTTCGGGATCGACGGTGGGTGGATCGTGGCGGGTCACCTGGAAGGGGGCGCACGCACCGCCGTGGGGTTGGGAATGGTCACGCTGGGCGTTGCGATGCTGCTCACCGGCCTGGTGTTGTGGGATCGCCGACCGCAGCCAGGCGGCTCTCCCAGCGCCTGATCCGCCTCCGGCCAAAACGATCACCGCCAGCTCCAGCCGAGTTGACCGTCGCGGGGCATCCCCGCCGACCGCGTACACCATGCCTTCCCTGGTCTGCTTGAAAAGCCGGGGGAGGCATGGCTCTTGTGATCCTGCTGCGACCGGGCCGGCACCTCGTCTAATGTCAGGCTGTTCGCATTTGGTGGAATTGGCCGGAAAGGTGCGGCGATGGGGGTGCGCAGCTGGATCGAGGGCTGGCCGGTCTATCGCCAGCTCACCGGCACGGACCCGCTCGGCCGGGGTGCCGCCGCCAAGTCCGATGGATCCCGGGCGCTCACCGCCCGCACCGAAACCGCCGACTCGGTGGCCCGGTCCGTCTGCCCGTACTGCGCCGTTGGTTGCGGTCAGCGGGTGTTCGTCAAGGACGGGCAGGTCAGTCAGATCGAGGGCGACCCGGACAGCCCGATCTCGCGGGGTCGACTCTGCCCGAAGGGCGCGGCGAGCAAGAGCCTGGTGACCAGCCCGCTGCGCCAGACGAAGGTCCGCTACCGCCGGCCGTACGGCACCGAGTGGGAGGACCTCGACCTCGACACGGCGCTGAACATGATCGCCGATCGGGTCCTGGCCGCCCGGGACGAGACCTGGGAGGACGTCGACGACGAGGGTCGACCGCTCAACCGGACGCTGGGCATCTCCAGTCTGGGTGGGGCGACGCTGGACAACGAGGAGAACTACCTCATCAAGAAGTTGTTCACCGCGATGGGGGCGCTCCAGATCGAGAACCAGGCCCGTATTTGACACTCCTCCACCGTCCCCGGTCTGGGGACCAGCTTCGGCCGTGGCGGCGCCACCCAGTACCAGCAGGACCTGTCGAACTCCGACATGATCGTCATTCAGGGTTCGAACATGGCCGAGGCGCACCCGGTGGGCTTCCAGTGGGTCATGGAGGCCAAGCGCCGCGGCGCGAAGGTCTTCCACGTCGACCCGCGGTTCACCCGGACCAGCGCGGTGGCGGACGCGTACCTGCCGATCCGGGCGGGCACCGACATCGCCCTGCTCGGTGGCGTGATCCGCTACATCCTGGAGAACGAGCTCGACTTCCGGGAGTACGTGGTCTCCTACACCAACGCCGCGACGATCGTGACCGAGGAGTTCGTCGACGCCGATGACCTGCACGGGCTCTTCTCCGGCTTCAAGAACGAGAACGCCTCCTACGACCAGGCCAGCTGGCGGTACGCGGGCAACGGGCAGAACGAGGCGACCCGCGACACCGAGACGCAGCGGGAGACCGCAGCCGGGCTGGAGCACGAGTCGCACGGCGCTCCGGTCAACGGCGACACCGAACGCGACGAGACGCTGCAGCACCCGCGCTGCGTCTACCAGATCCTCAAGCGGCACTACGCTCGCTATACGCCGGAAATGGTGGAGCGGGTCTGCGGTATCCCGCAGGACCGGTTCCTGGAGCTGGCCCAGGCGTGGGCGCAGAACTCCGGCCGGGAGCGGACCAGCATGCTCGTCTACTCGGTGGGCTGGACGCAGCACAGCGTCGGCGTGCAGTACATCCGCACCGGCGCGATCATCCAGCTGTTGCTCGGCAACATGGGCCGCCCGGGTGGCGGGGTCATGGCGCTGCGCGGGCACGCCAGCATCCAGGGCTCCACGGACATTCCGACGCTGTTCAACCTGCTGCCCGGCTACCTGCCGATGCCCCACCACGCCGACCACCCGAGCTTTGACGAGTGGGTGGACAGCATTCGGAACCCCGGGCAGAAGGGCTACTGGGGTAACGCTCGCGCGTACGCCGTCAACCTGCTCAAGGCGTACTGGGGCGATGCCGCCACCGCCGACAACGACTACTGCTACGGCTACATGCCGCGGATGACCGGCGACCACGGCACCTACCAGCAGGTGCTGAACATGATCGACGGGAAGATCAAGGGGTACTTCCTGCTGGGGCAGAACCCGGCGGTCGGGTCGGCGCACGGTCGGGCGCAGCGGCTCGGCATGGCCAACCTCGACTGGTTGGTCGTCCGGGACCTGTTCGAGATCGAAAGCGCGACCTTCTGGCAGAGTGCGCCCGAGATCGAAACCGGCGAGATCGTGCCGGAGGAGTGCCGCACGGAGGTGTTCTTCCTGCCCGCCGCCTCCCACGTGGAGAAGGAGGGCACCTTCACCCAGACCCAACGCCTGTTGCAGTGGCGGGAGAAGGCCGTCGAGCCGCCAGGCGACGCCCGCTCCGAGCTCTGGTTCTTCTACCATCTCGGTCGCGTCGTCCGGGAACGGTTGGCGACGTCGACCAAGCCCCGCGACCGTGCGCTGCTCGACCTGGCTTGGGACTATCCGACGCACGGCGCGACCGTCGAGCCAAGCGCCGAGGCGGTGCTGCGTGAGATCAACGGGTACGACGTGGCGACCGGGCGGCCACTGTCGTCCTTCACCGAGATGAAGGACGACGGCTCCACCGTCTGCGGGTGCTGGATCTACAGCGGCGTGTACGCCGACGGCGTCAACCAGGCAGCCCGGCGCAAACCCGCCAGCGAGCAGTCCCTGGTCGCCCTGGAGTGGGGCTGGGCGTGGCCGGCGAACCGACGCATCCTCTACAACCGTGCCTCCGCCGACCCGGACGGCAACCCGTGGAGTGAGCGCAAGCGCTACGTCTGGTGGGACCCGGACAAGGGCGAGTGGACCGGCTACGACGTGCCCGACTTCGAGAAGACCAAGCCGCCTTCCTACCGACCGGCCCACGACGCCTCGGGTGTGGCGGGCATTTCCGGCGACGACCCGTTCATCCTTCAGGGCGACGGCAAGGGCTGGCTGTACGCGCCCACCGGCGTGCTCGACGGGCCGATGCCCACCCACTACGAGCCCGTGGAATCGCCGGTGCGCAACCCGCTCTACCGCCAGCAGTCCAACCCGACCCGCAAGGTCTACACGCACCCGATCAACACGCTCAACCCGAGCCCACCGGAGCCGTACAGCCAGGTTTTCCCGTACATCTTCACGGTCAGCCGGCTCACCGAGCACCACACCGCCGGCGCGATGAGCCGTAACGTGTCGCCGCTGGCCGAGTTGCAACCGGAGATGTTCGTCGAGGTGTCGCCGGAGTTGGCGACCGAACGCGGGCTCAACCACCTGGGCTGGGCGCACATGATCACCGCCCGCGCGGCCATCGAGGCGCGGGTGCTGGTGACCGACCGGCTCACCCCGTTGCGCGTGGACGGCCGGATCATCCACCAGCTCTGGCTGCCGTACCACTTCGGCCCGGAAGGTCTGGTGACCGGTGACTCGGCCAACGACCTGTTCGGAATCAGCCTCGACCCGAACGTCCTGATCCAGGAGAGCAAGGTCGGCACCTGCGACATCCGATCCGGGCGGCGACCCAGAGGACGCGAACTGCTCGACCTCCTCGTCGACTACCGACGGCGGTCCGGGGATCTCAGCCCGCACTATCCACCGCAGGTCACGACCGACGACCCCGACAGCGGCCGCGACCAGGAGGTCTGACCGATGGCGCATGCCAACGCCCTGTACGGGCCGCTCGACCCGGCACCCGACGCCGGTTACGTGGACGCGCCGCCACGGATGGGGTTCTTCACCGACACCAGCGTCTGCATCGGGTGCAAGGCGTGTGAGGTCGCGTGCAAGGAGTGGAACGGCGTCCCGGAGAGCGGGCTGGACCTGCTCGGCATGTCGTACGACAACACCGGGGCGCTGACCGCGAACTCGTGGCGGCACGTCGCGTTCGTGGAGCAGGCCCGTCCTTCCGGCTGGTCCACACCCGCGTTCGAGGAGAACCCGGACGGGCCGGCGGTCAGCCCGGCGACGGCGGCGGTCGGCGCGCGTACCCGCACCGACACCGGAACGGACCCCGGCCTGCCGCCCGGCTCGCCGGCAGCGGCGGCCCGGATGTCGGGCGGGCCGGAGTTCCTCGGGATGCCGGGTGCGCGGCCGCCGGGTCGGGGCACCGGCGCGGAGGGGCGCACTGATTTCCGTTGGTTGATGATGTCGGATGTGTGCAAGCACTGCACCCACGCGGCGTGTCTGGATGTCTGTCCGACGGGTTCGCTGTTCCGGACGGAGTTCGGGACGGTGGTGGTGCAGGAGGACATCTGCAACGGGTGCGGCTACTGCATTTCGGCGTGTCCCTATGGGGTGATTGATCAGCGTAAGGATGATGGTCGGGCGTGGAAGTGCACGCTCTGCTATGACCGGCTCGGTGTGGGGATGACTCCGGCGTGTGCGCAGGCGTGTCCGACCGAGTCGATTCAGTACGGGGCTCTGGATGAGTTGCGGGAGCGGGCCGCAGTGCGGGTGGCTACTCTGCATGAGCGGGGAGTGCCCGAGGCGCGGTT